>NZ_JBNPJU010000040.1:0-14669 GCF_050312575.1 Pseudomonas sp. R11F
TGGCGGTGGGGCAGCGGCAGATAAGCTGGCTGATCCACCGCTATCGGGAGCAAGCCCCCTCCCACATTTTTTGATCCGGTTTCGTCAGGCGTACTGTGCAGCGGCGTAGCCTGACGCCCAGGCCCACTGGAAGTTGAACCCGCCCAGGTGACCGGTCACATCCAGCACTTCCCCGATGAAGTACAGCCCTGGGCTTTTCAGCGATTCCATGGTCTTGGACGACACTTCCCGCGTATCCACCCCGCCCAGCGTCACCTCAGCGGTGCGATAGCCCTCGGTGCCGGCCGGCACCACCTGCCAGCTCGACAGCTTTTGCGCGATTTCGGCGATTTCGGCGTGGGTGTACTGCTTCATCGGCTTGGACACGAACCAGCTTTGCGCCAGCAGGTTGGCCATCTTCTTGGTGAAGATGTCGCCGAGCAGGGTTTTCAACTCGCTGTTGGGATGCTCGACCTGTTGCTGTTGCAGCCAGCTGTGGGCGTCATGATCGGGCAGCAGGTTGATCTCGACGGTGTCACCGGACTCCCAGTACGAAGAAATCTGCAAAATCGCCGGGCCGCTCAGGCCGCGGTGAGTGAACAGGATGTTTTCGCGAAAGCTCTGGCCATTGCAGCTGACCAGGCAGTCCACGGAGGTGCCGGACAATTCGCCGCACAGTTCCTTGAGCTGGTCGGTGATGGTGAAGGGCACAAGACCTGCGCGGGTCGGCAGCAGTTCGTGGCCAAATTGCCTGGCGACCTGATAACCAAAACCGGTAGCACCCAGGGTCGGGATCGACAGGCCTCCGGTGGCGATCACCAGGGATTCGCAGCGCAGCTCGCCCAGGGTGGTCTGCAATTGATAGCCACCGTCGACCTTGGCGATCTCCTGGATGGAGGTGTCCAAGTGCAGGTGCACACCGTTCTGGATACATTCATCGAGCAGCATGCCGAGGATGTCGCTGGACTTGTTGTCACAGAACAGCTGGCCGAGTTTCTTTTCGTGGTACGGCACGCCGTGCTTGGCCACCAGCCCGATAAAGTCCCATTGGGTATAGCGGGCCAGGGCGGACTTGCAGAAGTGCGCGTTGTGCGAGAGGAAGTTGGCCGGCTCGGTGTACATGTTGGTGAAATTGCAGCGGCCACCGCCCGACATCAGGATCTTCTTGCCGGCCTTGTTCGCATGGTCGATCAACATCACCTTGCGCCCACGCCCGGCGGCAGTCAGCGCGCACATCAAGCCTGCGGCGCCGGCGCCAATGATCACAACTTCGGTCGAGCGCAAAACGGTGTCCTCGTGTTTATCAGATCGTTCCCACGCTCTGCGTGGGAATGCCGCAATGGACGCTCTGCGTCCGCAGGGTGACGCAGAGCGTCACGGGATGCATTCCCACGCAGAGCATGGGAACGATCCTGTCAGAGGATGCGCACGCGCAACGAGCGGCCTTTGATCTTGCCGTTATTCAAACGCTGCAGCGCCTGCTTGGCGATCCCGCGCTCCACCGCCACGAATGCCTGGAAGTCGAAGATCGCGATCTTGCCGACCTGGGCACCCGGGATACCGGCTTCACCGGTCAATGCACCGAGGATGTCGCCTGGACGCACTTTGTCTTTGCGGCCGGCGGCGATGCACAGGGTGCTCATCTGCGGCAGCAGCGGGCCACCGCTTTGTGGCTTGAGGTTGTCCAGTTGGTCCCAGTTCAGCGGGGTTTTCTGCAACTGTTCGATGGCTTGGGCGCGGTGTGCTTCGGAGGGCGCCACCAGGCTGATCGCGATGCCGGTCTCACCGGCGCGGCCGGTACGGCCTACACGGTGGATGTGGATTTCCGAGTCGCGGGCCAGTTCGACGTTGATCACCATGTCCAGCGAGTCGATGTCCAGGCCACGGGCGGCGACGTCGGTGGCAACCAGTACCGACGTGCTGCGGTTGGCGAACATCGCCAGCACCTGGTCACGGTCGCGCTGTTCCAGGTCACCATGCAGGCCGACGGCGGAAATGCCCTTGGCGGTCAGGTGGTCCACGGTTTCCTGCACTTGCTGCTTGGTAAAGCAGAACGCCACGCACGAGGTCGGGCGGAAATGCGCCAGCACCTTGGTCACCGCGTCCATGCGCTCTTCTGGCGAGATCTCATAGAAACGCTGTTCGATCTGGTCGTCGGAGTGGAACGCCTCGGCTTTCACCTGTTGCGGCGCCCGCATGAACTTGGACGCCAGCTGCTTGATGCTTACCGGGTAGGTGGCCGAGAACAGCAAGGTCTGGCGGCGCGGCGGGGTTTTGCTGATGATGTCTTCGATGGCGTCGTAGAAGCCCATGTCGAGCATACGGTCGGCTTCGTCGAGTATCAGCGTGTTCAAGCCGTCCAGTACCAACGAACCTTTGCGCAGGTGCTGCTGGATGCGGCCCGGGGTGCCGACGATGACGTGGGCGCCATGTTCCAGGGAGGCGATCTGCGGGCCCAGGGACACGCCGCCGCACAAGGTCAGCACCTTGATATTGTCTTCAGCGCGGGCCAGGCGGCGGATTTCCTTGGCGACCTGGTCAGCCAGCTCACGGGTCGGGCACATCACCAGGGCCTGGCAGCCGAAGTAGCGCGGGTTGATCGGGTTCAACAGGCCGATGCCGAACGCGGCGGTCTTGCCGCTGCCGGTCTTGGCCTGGGCAATCAGGTCCAGCCCTTTGAGGATCACCGGCAAGCTCTGCGCCTGGATCTGCGTCATCTCGACATAACCCAGCGAGTCGAGGTTAGCCAGCATGGCGGCGGACAGGGGCAAAGTATTAAAAGCGGTGGCGATGGTAGTCACGGGACTGGCTCTGCAAAACAAAATGTCGCGCAGTGTACCAGTCTCAAAGGAATTTCCCCGCAACTTCTAGACGAGAAGCCGGTTAATGCTCGATGTCGTGTTCGCGGCTGACCACGCGTTTGCCGTCCGTTGGCGACAATTGCAGGAAGATCGCCGCCGCCAGCATCGCCATGATGCCCACGGTGAGAAAGGTCAGTTGGAACGCGCCGAGCACGCTTTCCACGCCGTCATTGCCGGTTTGGGCGGTAAAGCCGCCGAGCAACGCACCGGCACAGGCCACGCCGAGGCTGAGGGACAATTGCGCAACCACCGACAGCAAGCTGTTGCCGCTGCTGGCCTGGGCGTCGTCGAGGTCGATCAGGGTGACGGTGTTCATCGCGGTGAATTGCAGGGAATTGATCGCCCCCAGTACCGCCAGCATGCACAGCAGCAATGGGTAGGGCGTGTGCTCGCTGACCAGGCCCATGCTCGCCAGCATGATGCCGAGGAACAAGGTGTTGCCGGTCAGCACCACGCGGTAGCCGAGGCGTTCGATCAGTACGCGGGCGATGGATTTTGCGAACATCGCCGCCGCCGCCAGCGGCAGCATGCTCATGCCGGCTTCCGACGGCGAATACCCCAGCGCCACCTGCAGCAGCAACGGCACCAGGAACGGCAGGGCGCCGCTGCCCAGGCGTGCAAACAGGTTGCCGAGGATGCCCACGGCGAAGGTGCGAGTCTTGAACAGCATCGGCGAAAACAGCGGGTTATCCAGATGCCCGGCGCGCAGCCAATACGCCGCCAGGCACGCCAGCCCGCCAAACAGCAGCAACATCACCCGCAGATGCGGCAAGTGCAGTTCGCCCAGGCCCTCCATGGCGATGGTGATCAGCACCATTGCCGCGCCAAACAGAAGAAAGCCGATGCCGTCGAAGCGTGTGCGCTCGCTGCCGCGCAGGTCGGGGATGAGTTTCCAGACGGCGTAGCAGCCGATCATGCCCACCGGCAGGTTGATCAGGAAGATCCAGTGCCAGGTCAGGTATTGCACCATCCAGCCGCCCATGGTCGGACCAAGCAGCGGGCCGAGCAGGCCGGGGATGGTAATGAAGCCCATGATGCGCACCAGCTCCGAACGAGGGTAGGCACGTAGCACCACCAAGCGTCCGACCGGCAGCATCAAGGCGCCGCCCAGGCCCTGGATCACGCGCGCGCCGACGAGCATGGTCAAGCTGCTCGACAGGGCGCACAGCAGCGAGCCGATACTGAACAACATGATCGCGCCGAAGAAGATTTTCTTGGTGCCGAAACGATCGGCGATCCAGCCCGATGCCGGGATCAGCAAGGCGACGGTGAGCATGTAGGCAATCACCACGCCTTGCATACGCAGCGGGTTTTCCGCGAGGTCGCGGGCCATGGCCGGCAGTGCCGTGTTGAGAATCGTCCCATCCAGCGACTGCATGAAGAAGGCAATCGCTACCACCCAGGGTAGCCAGCGGGCGGTCTTGGCATCGAGAGGGGCGCGATTCGGCATGTGAACCCTTTTGTTAGCTGGCTACGTGTCGGCAATTATGCGCCATTCGTCGCGCCTTTTCCCACCAGGAAATCCAGCAGTTCACGGTGCACCGCCGCAGCCGCTTCGTTGGACTCCAGATCCAGCAAGTGGCCCGTGTGTTCGGCCACGGCAAAGCTGCTGCGCCCCACATAGTGCTTGAACAACTGCGCCTCGGCGGCGGGAGTGTATTCGTCCAGGGCGCCGTTGAGGAAGTGCACCGGTGTTTCAATCTGCCTGAGCGCCGGCAGGTAGTTGCCGTCGCCCAGGGCCAGCACCTGGTGAATGTGAAAGCGCGCCTGGCGATACTCGGTGGTGGCCATGCTCGACAGGTGTCGATGGTTATTGCGCTTGAGGCGCGGCGACAGGTATTGGCCGACAGTCTCGTTGAGCAGATGGCCGACGGCGGATTTGTCATCGGCCTCGATCAGCACGCGTACGCGTTCCACATAGTCGAGCATGGCCTGATTGAGGTGGGGCGCCAGGGCCATCACCACCGAGCTTTTGATCGACGGCGGATTGTGCGCCAGGGTCAACAGTGTGGAGATGCCGCCCCAGGAGGCCGAGACCAGATGGTTGACCTCAAAGCGCTCCACCAGGGCGCGCAGTATTTGCACTTCATCGTCCTTGGTCACCAGGTCGAGGTCGGTATTGTGCTCGCGGGAGTAACCCGAAAAGGGCAAGTCAAACAGCAGTACGTTGAAATGCTCGGCCAGGCATTTACTGGTTCGCGCAAAGGACCGCGTGGTGGACAGTGCTCCATTGACCATGAGCACGGTGTTTTTTTGCGGATGATTTCCAAGCCGTTCAACGTGAACGTTGTAGTGCTTGAACAGCTTTTGTATGACAAAACTTCCATGGTCCATGTCAACGCTCCAGCTTGCCCTATCCCGGGCAAGGTCGTGCTCTCGTGGGGGAGAGTGGCGGGATGCCACTAACCCTTATAACGAGGTTTTTTGCAGGCGACAACAGAGCACGCTGGAACAAGCGGAAGATGAGAATTTACGGTAGGAAGGGGGCGAGCTGGAGTATTTGAAATCTGCACAAAGCAGTGTGGGAGGGAGCAACCCCCCCCCTCCCACTGCTGTGTTCAGAGGGTCAGGGTCAGGCGTTTGACCAAGGCCCCCGGCAACAAGTTGGAGGCCGTGTTGCGTCGGTCGTAAGTGCTCGGCGACAGCAGCAATTCCCGCTCGGCGGTCAGCGCTTCCAGCTGTGAACCGAGTAGGTTGTACACGCTGTCATCAAAGCGCATTGTGCTGACCGGCGCCTTGATTTCGCCGTCTTCGACCCAGAACGTGGCGAAGCGGGTCATGCCGGTCAGGCGTGCGGCCGGCAGGTCAGAGTAGTTCAGGTACCACAGGTTGCTGATATACAGCCCTGTGCCCAGTTGCTTGAGAATATCGGCCTGGGCCAGGTCGCCCGCCGCCATTTGCAAGGCGCTCGGGGATTCGTCACTGCTCGCGCCGTTGGTGCTCAGGCCATATTCGGCGGCGCTGCGCGAGTTGATCAGTTGGCCTTCTGCCTTGCCTTGGTTGATCAGCGTGACATCGCCACGGGGGTAGCCTTCGGTGGAAAACGCCTGGCTGAGGGACCCGCTGACCTGTTCATCGAGCTTGATCAACGGGCTCAGGGCCTGTTCACCGGCATACAGCTTTTGCAGCGAGCTGCCTTTGCTGGCGATGGCCTGGGCGGAGAACCCGCCCCAAGTGATGATGCTGATGATCTCTTCCAGCGCCGCCGGCGCGAGGTAGGCACGGTATTGCCCAGGGGCCAGTGTGTGCAGCGGGCGGCCGAGAAATTCCAATTGCCGGCGTGCCTGCTGCAACCGTGCGGCGAACTCTTCGCTGTTCCATGTGTGCCCGGCGTAGCTGGCTTTCACCGCTTCACCATTGGCATGGAACAGGCTGAAATCGAAGTTGAAGCTGTTGGCACGGTGCCAGCCAAAGGCCCCGTCCGAACTGGCGAAACCCCGGCTGATCGGGCCTGCGGCGTAGAAACCGACCAGGTCGACACCGTCAGCGGCCTGGCCGATCGCTTCCAATACCTGGGCCAGTTCCGGCAGTGGTCGCGCCTGTTCATTGTGGCTCTGCCAGGCATTGTGGTTCAGCAACAGGTACGGGTCCCGCGGCAGCAACGGCAAGGTTTCACGCAGTTGCTGCAGGCCGTCGGCCAGGCGTTGGCGGTCCAGCGCAGGCTCACCGGACAGGGTGATGCCCAGGTCGGCGTGGCGGCCATCGTTGATCAGCTTCAGGTTGAGGCTGGCTTGCTGCACCTGCCCGGCCTGGCGCACCTGCGCGTGGTTGAAGCGTACGAACTCGGACGCTTCATCCGCATAGCCCAGGTGAAATTGTTCCTTGTCGGTGATGGCCTGCTTGAGCCATTGCACCAGTGCCTTGAAGTTGTTCATCAGGCATCTCCCCCAAATACATCGATATGACTGAACACACAGGCGGGCGAGGCATGGCCCACGCGGATCACCTGGTTGGGTTCGCCTTTGCCGCAGCTTGGCGTGCCCAGGACCTTGAAGGTGCCGGCGTCGCCGACGGCGCTGAGGTTGCGCCAGAACTGTGCGGAAATCGCTCGGTAGTTGGGGTTTTTCACCACGCCCTTGAGCTCGCCGTTTTCGATCAACTGGCCCCATTCGCAGCCGAACTGGAATTTATTGCGCGCATCGTCGATGGACCAGGAGCGGTTGGTCGACATGAGAATGCCGTTTTCGATGCCGCCGATCAGTTGTGCGAGGCTCTTGTCGCCCGCTTCGATATTCAAGTTGGCCATGCGATCGATCGGTGGACGGTTCCAACTGCTGGCGCGACTGTTGGCCACGCCGCCCAGGCCCGAGCGGAATTGCGACAACGCTCCGCCCAGCGGTTTGAGCAACAGCCCTTCGCGGATCAGGAATTGTTTGCGGGCCGGCGTGCCCTCATCGTCATGGCCGTAGCTGGCGAGTTGTTCGGGAATGTCGGGGTCGAAGGTCACGTTGAGCAGCGGTGAGCCGTACTGCAGCTGGCCGAAGTCGCTGGCTTTGACGAAACTGGTGCCGGCGTAATTGCGTTCATCGCCCAGGATGCGGTCCAGCTCCAGCGGGTGGCCGATGGATTCGTGGATTTGCAGGATCATCTGGTCGGGCATCAACAGCAGGTCACGCGCGCCGCTGGGCGTGTTTGGCGCGGCCAGCAGTTGCAGGGCTTCATCGGCGATGCGCGGCGCGGCGCCGACCAGGCCGAAGCGGCTGATCACCTCGAACCCGCCTTGCTGGCCGAAGTTGCTGCCGCCGAAGGTGCGGGTCTGGCTGTCGTTGCCGTCGTAGGCGGTGACATTGACGCCGGGGAATACAAAGCGCTGCGCCTGGCGCAATTCGGCGCCCGCGCTGTTGAGGTAGATCTGCTCGACGCGGGTCAGGCCCAGGCTCACGTCCCAACTGACCAGGCGCTCGTCCTTGGGCACGGCGGCCGACTCGTTGCCCAGCAGTTGGTAGCAGTCGCTCAAGGACGGGAAGGGCTGGTCAAGGTCGGGGGACAGGTAGTCGGCGACGGCGCTGGAGACGGCTTGGTCGCGCAGGTCGAGCAGGGCGTGGGGCTTGATCAGGCGGGCTTGCTGTTCGGCACGTTGGAGGGCCGCTTGCAGGCCGGCCAGGGAAATATCGTTGGTCGCGGCATAGGCTTCCACGCCATTGAGACGCACGGTCAGCATGGCGCCTTCGTCGTGGCTCAGGTGGGGCGGTTCGGCGACGTTTTTGCGCACTGACAAGTATTGGCCGGATTCGCGCACGTAGCGCAGCGAAAAGAATTCGGCGGTGGTGCGCAGGGCACTGAAATGTTTTTTGAGTGTGGCGTGGTGGTCGAACATGGGGCCTTCCTTGTGGGCGGCTCGGCGCGGGCAGGCGAACAGAGTAGGCCTGGGCTGGGAGCTGATCAAGGAAAGTGTAGGGCGGGGGGCGTGTCTTGTCTGGGCGGGCCTCATCGGGAGCAAGCCCCCTCCCACATTTGACTGCATTCACACATCTGAACGTGTGAACACCGTACTGTGGGAGGGGGCTTGCTCCCGATGGGAGCGCTGCGGTTTATCAGTTACTGCGCCGTCTGGCCCACTTCACGCAGCGGCTTGCCACGCACCGGCGCATCGCCGGCGACGTAGTAGTCGGCGGTGCTGCGCGGCAGTGGCTGGCGGCCACGGATCTTGTCGGCGATTTTCTCGGCGATCATGATCGTCGGCGCGTTCAGGTTGCCGGTGGTGATGATCGGCATGATCGACGCATCGACCACACGCAGGCCTTGCATGCCATGCACGCGGCCCTGGCCATCCACTACCGCCATGTCGTCGGTGCCCATCTTGCACGAGCAGGACGGGTGGAACGCGGTTTCGGCATGCTCACGGATGAACTTGTCCAGCTGCTCATCGGTTTGCACTTCGATGCCCGGGCTGATTTCGCGGCCACGGTAGGGGTCCAGGGCCGGTTGCGCCATGATTTCACGGGTCAGGCGGATGCCGTCGCGGAACTCCTGCCAGTCCTGTTCGGTGGCCATGTAGTTGAAGAGAATGCTCGGGTAGTCCCGTGGGTTCTTCGACTTCAACTGGATGCGACCCCGGCTTGGCGAACGCATGGAGCCCATGTGTGCCTGGAAACCGTGCTCTTTCACACCGTTACTGCCGTTGTAGTTAATCGCCACCGGCAGGAAGTGGTACTGGATGTTCGGCCATTCGAATTCTTCACGGGTACGGATGAAACCGCCCGCTTCGAACTGGTTGCTGGCGCCGATGCCGGTGCCGTTGAACAGCCACTCGGCACCGATGGCCGGCTGGTTGTACCAGAGCAGCGACGGGTACAGCGACACGGGCTGGGTGCACGCATATTGCAGGTACAGCTCCAGGTGGTCCTGCAGGTTTTCGCCGACGCCTGGCAGGTCGTGGACCACCGGGATATCGAGGCTTTCCAGCAGCTTGGCCGGGCCAACACCGGAGCGTTGCAGCAGTTGCGGCGAAGCGATTGCGCCGCTGCACACGATGACTTCTTTGCGCGCACGGGCTTCGACGCGCTCTTCGGCCGCGCCGATCAAGTAACGCACGCCGACGGCACGCTTGCCTTCGAACAGCACTTTGTCGGTGAGGGCGTGGGTGACGATGGTCAGCGTCGAGCGCTTCTTGGCGGTGTCCAGGTAACCGCGTGCGGTGCTGGCGCGACGGCCCTTGGGCGTGACGGTACGGTCCATCGGGCCGAAACCTTCTTGCTGGTAGCCGTTCAAGTCTTCGGTGCGCGGGTAACCGGCCTGCACGCCGGCTTCAACCATGGCGTGGAACAGCGGGTTGTTGCCGGGCTTGGGCGTGGTCACGCTGACCGGGCCATCGCCGCCGTGCCAGTCGTTGGGGCCGATGTCGCGGGTTTCCGCTTTGCGGAAATACGGCAGGCAGTCGAGGTAGGTCCAGTCTTCCAGGCCCGGCAGTTTCGCCCAGCCGTCGTAGTCCATCGCGTTACCACGGATGTAGCACATGCCGTTGATCAGGGAAGAGCCACCCAGGCCCTTGCCGCGACCACATTCCATGCGCCGACCGTCCATATGGGGTTCCGGGTCGGTTTCGTAGGCCCAGTTGTAGCGGCGGCCTTGCAGCGGGAACGCCAGCGCCGCAGGCATTTGCGTGCGGAAGTCGAAGCGGTAGTCAGGGCCGCCGGCTTCCAGCAGCAGAACGGTGACGCCTTCGTCTTCGGTCAGACGGGTCGCCAGGGTGTTGCCGGCGGAACCGGCACCCACAATGATGTAATCGTATTCTTGGGACATGAATGCACCCTCTTTTGGAGTTGGGTCAGCGGGGGCCTCATCGGGGGCGAGCCCCCTCCCACATTTGACTGCATTCACACATCTGAACGTGTGAACACAGTCAGTGTGGGAGGGGGCTTGCTCCCGATGGCGGCCTCAAAGGCAACACAAGTCTCGGGTTGTCAGAACACCGAGACGTAGTCGCCCAGCTCAACCTGTACCGATTTGATGCGGGTGAAGTTGTTCAGCGAGCTGATGCCGTTCTCACGACCCACACCGGATTGCTTGTAGCCGCCGACCGGCATCTTCGCGTCGGATTCGCCCCAGGCGTTGATCCAGCAGATGCCCGCTTCCAACTGATGAATCACACGGTGGGCGCGGTTCAGGTCTTTGGTGACCAGGCCGGCAGCCAGGCCGAAGTCGGTGTCGTTGGCGCGGCGGATCACTTCTTCTTCGGTTTCGTAGGTGAGGATGCTCATCACCGGGCCGAAGATTTCTTCGCGCACGATAGTCATGTCGTCGGTGCAGTCGGTGAACACGGTCGGGGCCACGAAGGCGCCTTTGGCGAATTCGCCGTCAGTCAGGCGGTCGCCGCCGCACAGCAGGCGGGCACCTTCTTCTTTGCCTTTGGCGATGTAGCCCAGCACGCTTTCCATGTGCGCAAAGCTGACCAGCGGGCCGAAGTTGGTGTTGTCATCTTGCGGGTTGCCCACGCGAATGCGCGCAACACGCTCGACGATCTTGGCTTCGAACGCCGCTTGCAGGTGTTTGGGCACGAACACGCGAGTGCCGTTGGTGCAGACCTGGCCGGAGCTGTAGAAGTTGGCCATCATCGCAGTGTCGGCGGCACGGTCGAGGTCGGCGTCGTCGAAGATGATCAGCGGCGACTTGCCGCCCAGTTCCATGGTCACGTCTTTGAGCGAAGAACTCGAAGCGCTGGCCATGACTTTCTTGCCGGTGTCGGTGCCGCCGGTGAACGAGACTTTCTCGATGCGCGGGTGCTCGGTCAGCCAGGTGCCGACTTCACGGCCGCTGCCGGTCAGCACGTTGAACACGCCCGCCGGAACGCCGGCTTCGGTGTAGATCTCGGCCAGTTTCAGGGTGGTCAGCGAAGTGACTTCGCTTGGCTTGAAGATCATCGCGTTACCCGCAGCCAGGGCCGGTGCGGATTTCCACAGGGCGATCTGGATCGGGTAGTTCCACGCGCCGATACCGGCCACTACGCCCAGCGGCTCGCGGCGGGTGTAGACGAACGCCGTGTCGCGCAGCGGGATTTGCTCGCCTTCGATGGCCGGCACCAGGCCCGCGTAGTATTCCAGCACGTCGGCGCCGGTGACGATGTCGACGTATTTGGTTTCGGACAAGGCTTTACCGGTGTCCAGGGTTTCCAGCTCGGCCAACTCGTCGTTGCGCTCGCGCAGGATGTCGACGGCACGACGCAGGATGCGCGAGCGCTCCATGGCGGTCATGGCAGCCCAGATCTTCTGGCCTTTTTCGGCGCTGACCACGGCGCGTTCAACGTCTTCTTTCGTCGCACGTTGCACTTTGGCGAGAACTTCACCGTTAGCCGGGTTGATGGCTTCGAAAGTGGCATCGCTGCCAGCGTCGGTGTAGCCGCCGTCAATGTAGAGTTTTTGCAGTTCGAAACGGGCCATAAAGTCCTCGCAAGTGCATAAGTGGTTGGCGTTAACCTCCAAACAGTGAGCCACAAGGTGCTGGCGGCACTGACCGGAAGCGGTTCAGGGGTTGAGCGGTTATGTGTGCTCTAACTCACCTGCTTGGCCAATTGGAAATCCATGTATTCGTACGCGATCCGTTGCGCCTGCTCCGTGTCGAAAGCGTCTCCCGACAGGGCGCCGCGCAACCACAAACCGTCGATCAGGGCCGCCAGGCCTCGGGCTGCTTTGCGTGCACGCGGCAGCGGCAGCACTCGGCGAAACTGGCAGCACAGGTTGGAATACAGACGTTGATCGTTGATCCGCTGCAACCTGTGCAATGACGGGTGGTGCATGCTGGCTGCCCAGAAGGCCAACCAGGTTTTCATTGCCGGGCCGTTGACCTGGCTGGCGTCGAAGTTGCCTTCGATGATCACCTGAAGGTGCGCCCGTGGGCTGTCATCCTTCAGGGCACGTCTGCGTTCGTGGACGTTCTCGATCAGCGCATTCATCAAGTACCGCATCGTTGCGGCGATCAGGCCGTTCTTGTCCTGAAAGTAGTGACTGATGATGCCGTTCGAAACGCCGGCCAAACGGGCGATCAACGCAATGCTGGCATCCCCCATTCCGACCTGATCGATGGCCGTCAACGTGGCTTCGATCAACTGCTGGCGGCGTATGGGTTGCATACCGACCTTGGGCATGTAGCACCTCTCGTTAGGCCTGCGGCGGACGTCAGACGTCCGTCGGCTTGAAGGCCAGTCTATTTTGTTTTGATTGAACGTTCAATCAACAAAGAATAAGATCTGCGACAAATGGTCGCTGCCTACAGATATTTCCTACCTGCGAGCCGCGACATCTGACACCTGCAAAAACCCTTGAAACAGGCCGTAACAGGGCTTGGCCACTGCTTCGGCGGGGTACAAGAATTTTCGGGGTGTCTTTATAACACCCGTCCGTCGACTGCCGAAAAATCGATGTCCCGGGATAACCGTTGCCTTGTGTTTCTCTTTCGCACTGCCCGGAGCATCTGCGCCATGAGTTCTGCCTCTCTTATAAAGACCCCACCGGAAAAGGTGCGGGTCAACGGTTGGGTGTTCTACACCTCTACCGTGCTGATTCTTTTGCTGACTGCCATTCTGATCATCGCCCCGCAGGAGGCCGGGCGCATGCTCGGCGTAGCCCAGGCGTGGCTTTCCAAAAGCTTCGGCTGGTACTACATGGTCGTCATCGCCGCCTACCTGGTATTTGTGGTGGGGCTGGCGTTTTCGTCCTACGGCAAGTTGAAACTGGGCAGCAAGGACGACACCCCGGACTTCAGCTACGGCGCCTGGGCCGGCATGTTGTTCTCGTCGGGCATCGGTATCTCGCTGTTGTACTTCGGCGCCTCGGAACCGTTGGACCACTACTTCAACCCGCCCGAAGGCGCCGCTGCCAGCAACAGTGCGGCGCGCCAGGCACTGCAACTGACCTTCCTGCACTGGGGCCTGCATGGCTGGGCGATCTACGCGCTGGTCGGCTTGGCCGTGGCGTACTTTGCGTACCGTCATAACCAGCCGCTGGCCTTGCGTTCGGCCTTGTATCCGCTGGTGGGCGAGCGTTGGGTGAAAGGTGCGGCCGGCCACGCGGTGGACGGTTTCGGCATGTTCGTGACCCTGCTGGGCCTGGTGACGAACCTGGGGATTGGTGCGATGCAGGTGTCGTCCGGCCTGGAAAACCTGTTCGGCATGGAACACAACAACACCAACCTGTTGATCGTGATCATCGTGATGAGCACGGTGGCGACCATTGCGGCGGTGTCGGGTGTGGAAAACGGCATTCGCCGGCTGTCCAACCTCAACATTGTGCTGTTCAGCGGCCTGCTGATCTTCGTGTTGTTGTTTGGCCCGACCCTGCACCTGCTCAACGGTTTCGTGCAGAACATCGGCGACTACATGAACGGCCTGGTGCTGAAAACCTTCGACCTTTACGTGTACGAGGGCGACGCCGACAAGACCGAGCGCTGGATGGGCCTGTGGACCCTGTTCTACTGGGCCTGGTGGATTTCCTGGGCGCCATTCGTGGGTATGTTCATCGCGCGTATTTCCCGTGGTCGCACCGTGCGTGAGCTGGTGGCCGGCGTGCTGCTGATTCCGCTGGGCTTCACCCTGGCGTGGTTGTCGATCTTCGGTAACTCGGCCCTGGACCTGGTGCTCAACCACGGCGCGGTGGAGTTGGGCAAGACGGCGCTGGAACAGCCGTCCATGGCCATCTACCAACTGCTTGAGCATTACCCGGCGTCGAAAGTCGTCATCGGTGTGTCGATCTTTGTGGGCTTTGTGCTGTTCCTGACCCCGGCGGATTCCGGCGCGGTGATGATGGCCAACCTTTCCTGCAAAGGCGGCAACGTGGACGAAGATGCGCCGCACTGGCTGCGTATCTTCTGGTCGGCGGTGATTACCCTGGTGACCATCGGCTTGCTGTTTGCCGGCAATTTCGAAGCCATGCAAACCATGGTGGTGCTGGCGGGGCTGCCGTTCTCGGTGGTGCTGGTGTTCTTCATGTTCGGTTTGCACAAGGCCATGCGCCAGGATGTGGCCATCGAACAGGAGCAGGCGCA
Organism: Pseudomonas sp. R11F; assembly: GCF_050312575.1. Lineage (NCBI taxonomy): Bacteria > Pseudomonadati > Pseudomonadota > Gammaproteobacteria > Pseudomonadales > Pseudomonadaceae > Pseudomonas > Pseudomonas sp. R11F. The sequence goes on from NZ_JBNPJU010000040.1 coordinate 14,316, forward strand.
ATTGGCCGAACGTGGCCGTCGTGGTTTCAGCGAGCGTTTGACGGCACTGGACCTGCAACCGAGCCAGGGCACCGTGCAACGCTTCATGGACAAGCATGTGACGCCTGCGCTGGAAGAAGCAGCGACGGCGCTGCGTGATCAGGGGCTGGAAGTGCAGACCTTGTTGGGCAAGTCCAAGCGCTGCATCGGTGTGCGTATCGAGATGGCGGAGGGCAATCCGTTTGTCTATGAAGTGAGCCTGGATGCTTACTCGTCGGCACCGAGCGACCTGCCCGAGGAAGAGCGCACGCGTTACTACCGGGCTGAGGTCTACCTGCACAACGGGCCTCAGGAATACGACCTGATGGGCTTCAC
>NZ_JBNPJU010000002.1:0-12860 GCF_050312575.1 Pseudomonas sp. R11F
GGCATCAGATGAAACATTCTTCACTGAGACACCGCCATCGGGAGCAAGCCCCCTCCCACATGGCGGGTCGCACTCCAAATCCAACCCGGTTTTAGTCAAACCCGAGATAAAGGCTCAAAACTGTCGCGATTCAGACTCACAGAGGCGAACTTGACCTACGTTACAGGTAGGACTGGAATCCTCTAACCAATCCGTATGATCTCCAACGCCTTGCAATGCTTTCAGAGTGCCTCCATAGTGACTCCGGACTGAGCCCGTAGCAGTAGCGCCGGGCTTTTTGCATTATGCGACCGGACCATATGGAACCGGCTCCCTCAAAGACGGCCTAATATGCGTTATCAATTGCCCCCGCGTCGAATCAGCATGAAGCATTTGTTCCCCAGCACCGCCCTCGCTTTTTTCATTGGTCTCGGCTTCGCGTCGATGTCGACCAATACGTTCGCAGCCAACAGCTGGGACAACCTTCAGCCTGATCGCGATGAGGTGATTGCCAGCCTTAACGTCGTCGAGTTGCTCAAGCGCCATCACTACAGCAAGCCGCCCTTGGACGATGCTCGCTCGGTGATCATCTACGACAGCTACCTCAAGCTGCTGGACCCCTCGCGCAGCTACTTCCTGGCCAGCGATATCGCTGAGTTCGACAAGTGGAAGACGCAGTTCGACGACTTCCTCAAGAGCGGCGACCTGCAGCCCGGCTTTACCATCTACAAGCGCTACCTGGACCGCGTCAAAGCGCGTCTGGACTTCGCCTTGGCAGAGCTGAACAAAGGCGTCGACAAGCTCGACTTCACCCAGAAGGAAACCCTTCTGGTGGATCGCAAGGACGCGCCCTGGCTGACCAGCACCGCCGCCCTCGACGACCTGTGGCGCAAACGCGTCAAGGACGAAGTGCTGCGCTTGAAGATCGCCGGCAAAGAGCCCAAGGCCATTCAAGAACTGTTGACCAAGCGCTACAAGAATCAGCTGGCACGTCTGGATCAGACCCGCGCCGAAGATATCTTCCAGGCCTACATCAACACCTTTGCGATGTCCTACGACCCGCACACCAATTATCTGTCGCCGGATAACGCAGAAAACTTTGATATCAACATGAGTCTGTCGCTGGAAGGCATCGGTGCCGTCCTGCAAAGCGACAATGACCAGGTCAAGATCGTGCGTCTGGTGCCGGCGGGTCCGGCAGACAAGACCAAGCAAGTCGCTCCGGCCGACAAGATTATCGGCGTGGCCCAGGCCGACAAAGAGATGGTCGATGTGGTCGGCTGGCGCCTGGACGAAGTGGTGAAGCTGATCCGTGGGCCGAAAGGCAGCGTGGTGCGTCTGGAAGTGATTCCGCACACCAATGCACCGAACGACCAGACCAGCAAGATCGTGTCGATCACCCGCGAGGCGGTGAAGCTCGAAGACCAGGCGGTGCAGAAGAAAATCCTCAAGCTCAAGCAGGATGGCAAGGATTACAAGCTGGGTGTGATTGAAATCCCGGCCTTCTATCTCGACTTCAAAGCCTTCCGAGCCGGCGACCCGGACTACAAGAGCACCACCCGCGACGTTAAGAAAATCCTGACAGAACTGCAGAAAGAGAAAGTCGACGGCGTGGTCATCGACCTGCGCAACAACGGCGGCGGCTCTCTGCAGGAAGCGACCGAGCTGACCAGCCTGTTCATCGACAAAGGCCCGACCGTGTTGGTACGCAACGCCGATGGCCGTGTCGATGTGCTGGAAGACGAGAACCCGGGGGCCTTCTACAAAGGGCCGATGGCGTTGCTGGTCAACCGTCTTTCGGCCTCGGCTTCGGAGATTTTCGCCGGCGCCATGCAGGACTATCACCGTGCGCTGATCATCGGCGGCCAGACCTTCGGCAAGGGCACCGTGCAGACCATTCAACCGCTGAACCATGGCGAGCTCAAGCTGACGCTGGCCAAGTTCTACCGGGTTTCCGGGCAGAGCACCCAGCATCAGGGCGTGCTGCCGGATATCGACTTCCCGTCGATCATCGACACCAAGGAAATCGGCGAGAGCGCCCTGCCCGAAGCCATGCCGTGGGACACCATCCGCCCGGCCATCAAGCCGGCGTCGGACCCGTTCAAACCGTACCTGGCGCAGTTGAAGGCCGACCATGACGCTCGCTCCGCCAAGGATGCCGAGTTCGTGTTCATCCGCGACAAACTGGCCCTGGCCAAGAAGCTGATGGAAGAAAAAACCGTCAGCCTCAATGAAGCGGACCGCCGTGCGCAGCACACCGACATCGAAAATCAGCAACTTGTGCTGGAAAACATCCGCCGCAAGGCCAAGGGCGAAGACCCGCTCAAGGAACTGAAGAAAGAAGATGAAGATGCGCTGCCGGCCGAGGCGGAAAAAACCAAGCCGGAAGACGACGCTTACCTGGCCGAGACCGGCCGGGTCCTGCTGGACTACCTCAAGCTCAGCAAACAGGTGGCCAAACAGTAAATGATGGCGATTTAATGTTGAACACTCTACGGAGTGTCATCATATAGACATCATTCTGTCGTGAAATGAAGGACCGCAGGCTCCATGCCTGCGGTCCTTTTTTTTCGATCGAGATCGCCATGACCATGACCGAACAGCTGAATGCATTGGGCTCTATTCTCGCTCATGGCAGTTTGCACAGCCTGTTCCAACCGATCATCTGCCTGTCCGAGCGACGCATCCTCGGCTATGAAGCCCTCAGCCGCGGCCCCTCCAACAGCCCGCTGCACTCCCCCGTCGCCCTGTTCTCGGTGGCCAGCCAAACGGGGCGACTCAGTGAGCTGGAAATGGCCTGCCGCGAAAGTGCGTGTCGACGCTTCAGCGAGCAGAAGCTGCCGGGCAAGCTGTTCCTGAATATCTCGCCGGAATCCCTGATGGAGACTGCGCACCAGCCAGGCCGTACCCTGCAACTGCTGCGCGATTTCGGCATTCCACCCAGCCAGGTGGTCATCGAGCTGACCGAACAGACTCCCACCGACGATTTCGCACTCCTGCAAACCGCCCTGCACCATTACCGCGACATGGGCTTCGCCATTGCCCTGGATGACTTGGGCGCCGGGTATTCCAGCCTGCGCCTGTGGTCGGAACTGCGCCCGGACTACGTGAAGATCGACCGACACTTTATCGACGGTATTCACCAGGACGCGCTCAAGCGCGAATTCGTCGGCTCTATCCTGCAAATCGCCAGGGCGTCCCATGCCCAGGTCATTGCCGAGGGCATCGAACTGCCTGGAGAACTCGCGGTATTGACGGAGATGGGCGTCGACCTGGTCCAGGGCTATCTGCTCTGCCGGCCCCAGGAACATCCGCCGCAAGAAGCGCACTTGATACTGCCCAAGCAAGACAGTGCCAGCACCGCCCTCAGCGAAGAAGGCAGCGACCTCAGCGCCCTGCTCAACGAACAACCTGCGGTGGACCAAGACACCGCCACCGCCCAGGTGCTGGAGTCGTTTCGCCGCCAGGCCAACCTGAACTCGCTGGCCGTACTGGACCGGCGTGGCCACCCGGTCGGCATTGTGCATCGACACTCGTTGTCCGATGCGCTGCTCAAGCCTTTCGCCACCGATCTGTTCGCGCGCAAGCCCATCAGCCGCTTGATGAGCGATGACTTTCTGGCTGTGGAGTTGAGCCAGTCGCTTCAGCAAGTCAGCCGCCTGTTGACCAGCCGCGCGCGGCAACGCATCGAAGAAGATTTCATCATCACCCTCAATGGGGATTACTTGGGCCTGGGCCGGGTGATCGATGTGCTCAAGCTGATCACCGAGCTGAAAATCCAGCAGGCACGCTACGCCAACCCGCTGACCCTGTTACCGGGCAACGTGCCCATTCAGCAATGCCTGACGCGGCTATTGCAGCAACAGCGTGAATCGGTAATTTGCTACGTGGATATCGACAGTTTCAAGCCGTTCAATGATATCTACGGCTACGGACGTGGAGATGAGGTACTGCTATGCCTGGCGCAATGCCTGAACGACCGGATCGACCCCAGCCGAGACTTTGTCGGGCATATTGGCGGTGATGATTTTTTGCTGGTGCTCGGCCCGCAGGATTGGCGCAAGCGGCTCAACCAGTTGCTGGATGATTTCCACACCCAATGCCGACGCTTCTATCGCGCCGAACACTTGGAGGCCGGCTGTTTCGTGGCGTTGAACCGCCAGGGTATACGTCAGGAGTTCGCGCTGCTGTCGCTGTCCATTGGCGTGGTGCATCTCTATCCACAGGCCTGTGGACAACTGGATGCCAGCCAGTTGGCGGAGCTGGCCTCCCAGGCCAAACACCATGCCAAGAATGTAGCCGGTTACAGCATCCATGTCATCGACAGCGTGGAGACGCTGCCCCAGGCGCTTTAAGCCTCGGCGGATTCCGGGTACTCGTATTCGAATACCCGCACCACTTCCGAGGCATGCCAGGAGGCAGCGGCCACGCCATCAGATGGCCCACTGAAGCGCCCCAGGCGCTCTACACACTCAAAGAAACCGGTACGTGGCAGGCGGCTGGCGCCCTGGCTGATCACCAGGGAACTGCGCAACGGCTGCTCGGCCTTGGCATCCAGCGCCGCCAGGTGTTCGAGAGCGGCAGCCAGGGTTTGCATGGCAGGGGTCGGAAACTGCAGGCGCTCCAGCAGCGCGCGGTAGGTCAGCAAATGGCGCTGGCGGCGCGCCTGGTCCAACTCGTTGAGTAATCCATCCCAGTGTTGACGACTGATACGTAGGCTCAAGATTCATCCCTCCAACCTGCAACGCCCAATTCCCAGGCCAGGCTGCGGCGGATAGCGGCATCCGGCTGGCGCTCACCACTTTCAATCAATCCAAGATACGAGGGGCTGATCCCCACGGTGCGGGCCAGGGCTTCGATGGCCAGGCCCTTGCCTTCACGCAAGCCGCGCAGGTCGGCGAGAGGACGCAAAGCCTGATCAGGCGTGGCCTGGGTGGCAGAAGATGAAGTCGGTACGGGTTGTTGCTGGCCGGCAGCTTTAAGCAGCGCCTGGTACTGGTCCCATGGCAACACCGCGTATTCGGGTTCGCCATCGCGTGAAATGATCTGAATATCCATGACTGCCCCGTAGGATAACAACACTTACTAAGTAAGTTCTTTCCTTAGAAGTGTAATCCTAACAGCCACAAAGGTCGCAGGGGGATATAAGCACCGTCAGTTTTTTTGCGGGTTTTCCTCGGCCAGCAGCGCAGGCGTCGCCGGCAGGCGCTCAACCACCGCCAGCTTTTCGGGGCGCTGAGCGTCACGCCAGGCGCGAAAGGCGCTCAGTTCGCCGTCCAGGGTCTTCATGAGCCATGCCAGCACGGCGATGTCATCCAGCATACCGAATACGGGGATAAAATCCGGGATCGCGTCAATCGGGCTCAGGAAGTACATCAGCCCCGCCACCACCGAGATGAGTGCCTTTGGGCTGATGGCGCGGTATTCGCCACGCCAGTAAGCCAGGCACAGGGCCTGTAGCAGCTTTAGATCATCCTTGAGCTTGCCCAGGCGATTGCCCTGGTTCGACCCCTTGGCCGCAACGGCAAACAGCAAGGTGGGCAAGCGGCCGCGGCCGAGCAGGCGTGCAGCCATGGGCAGGAAACGGGTGAAATTGAAGGGTGGTTTCATTCGTCACTCCAGTTCCAGACGACAGAAAAGGTTATCCACACAAATTGTGGATAACCTTGTGAACAGAGCCTTTTTTCATGGCTGAAACCCTCTGTTTACAAGGCTTTCAGTTAGATCGGGCGTTTTTTGCGCACATTAAAAAAACCCAAGATTTCATTGACTTGACGTTGATGTGCGGCTACCCATGCTTGAGTCTTAGTTCAGACTGCACGGCACAACGGACGTTCGATCAGATTCACTGCACGAACGGAGGGTTGGCGTTTCGCCAATATGCAGAAACAACAACGCCCCGTCAAAACGGGGCGTTGTGTGTTCAGGCGCCGATTACTTCTTGGCGGCTGGTGCAGCAGGTGCTTCAGGGGCGTCAGCCTTGGCCGGGTCCTTGATACCCAGCAGTTCCAGGTCGAATACCAGCACGGAGTTGGCCGGAATCGCCGGGCTCGGGCTTTGTGCGCCGTAGGCCAGGTCCGAAGGGATGTACAACTCGACCTTCTCACCCACGTGCATCAGTTGCAGGCCTTCGACCCAACCCGGGATCACGCCGCTGACCGGCAGGTCAATCGGGCTGCCGCGATCTACGGAGCTGTCGAAGGTGGTGCCATTGGTGAGCTTGCCGGTGTAGTGAACAGTCACTACGTCGGTCGGCTTGGGCTGAGCGCCGTCGGCCTTCTTCAGGATCTTGTACTGCAGACCGGAAGCGGTCGTGACCACACCTTCTTTCTTGCCGTTTTCTTCGAGGAATTTCTTGCCGGCAACTGCCGACTCTTCACTCATTTTGGTCATACGTTCTTCAGCACGTTTTTGCAGTGCGGCAAACGCTTCGACCAGCTCGTCATCTTTCAGCTTCTGTTCTTTCTTGCCGACGGCATCTTCGATACCTTGGGCTACCGCTTTGGAGTCCAGGTCATCCATGCCTTCTTGAGCAAGGCTTTTGCCCATGTTCAGGCCGATGCCGTAGGAAGCTTTCTGCGCCGGGGTTTTCAGCTCTACGCTGGTCTGCGAATCACAACCCGCAAGTACCAGGCTAACCAGGGCCACCGCCGCCGCCAACCGATGCTGTTTCATGCTATTTCCTTGTTCATGCGCCAAAAGGGCAATCGAATTAAAGTCGCGAGCTTATCAGGCGGCCACGACCAATGGCTACCGGCATCTGAGCGGGAAACTTCTGATAAGTTCACGTGTTTAAAAGCATTTTCATTCATCATGGGGGTCCGCGAAGGATCGCGGGACCACCTGTAACCGCGCTCATGGCCACTTGCCGCCCCCGTGGGGTGATGGCATAAGAGCGCTAACCCTCGACAAGGATAGTTATCTTGCGCACTTTTTCCCGTGTTTTACTCCTGATACTCCTGGCATTGGGCCTGCTCCTGGCCGTGGTGCTCTATTACACCGTCAACCCCAGGCTGCCGGACTACGTGCCCGTGCAGCAGGTGCATTACCAGGATCAATGGAGTGCCGCCGACCGTCAGACCTACTACTTCACGCCCCAGGGCACCCAGGTAAAGGGCCTGCATTACAACTGGTTCACAGCCCTGGAACTGCCCTTCTCGGAGCAGCGCTTTGCCACGCCCGAATACCTGGCACGCTTTGGTTTCCTGGTCGACCCCAAGCAAGTGCCCACCGCGCAAAACCCTGGCAACCTGCCCGTGGGGTTCGCCCGGCATCAGAACGCCGACAGCAAAGTGGAGTATCTGGATATCACCTGCGCCGCCTGCCACACAGGCGAGCTGCACTTCAAAGGCCAGGCCCTGCGCGTAGACGGTGGCTCGGCTCAACATGTGCTGCCTTCCAGCGTGCCCACCTTGCGTGGCGGCAGTTTCGGCCAGGCCCTGGTGGCCAGCCTTGCCGCCACGTATTACAACCCCTGGAAGTTCGAGCGCTTTGCCCGGGAAGTGCTCGGTTTCGATTACGACGACAACAACAAGAAAAAACTGCGCGCGGACTTCAAGCAGTCCCTGGACCAGTTCCTCAAAGTCGCCTGGAACGACACCCACCGTGGCCTCTACCCCACCGAAGAAGGTCCCGGCCGCACCGATGCATTTGGCCGTATTGCCAATGCCAGTTTCGGCGACGCGATTTCACCGGACAATTACCGCATCGCCAACGCCCCCGTGGACTACCCCCATCTGTGGGATATCTGGACCTTCGATTGGGTGCAATGGAACGGCTCAGCCCAGCAACCCATGGCGCGCAATATCGGCGAAGCCCTCGGCGTCGGCGCCACCCTGAATTTCTTCGACAACGCCGGCCAGCCGCTGCAGGGGGACGCCCGCTACCCTTCCAGCGTGCGCGTGCGTGACCTGAACCTGATTGAAGAAACCCTGCAACACCTCAAGCCGCCGACCTGGCCGGAAGACCTGTTCGGTGCCATCGACAAACCCCTCGCCGCCCAGGGCCGCGCCCTGTTCGCCGAGAACTGCGCCGGTTGCCATGTGCCCGCCGTCAGCCAGGAAACGGGACGCCCGGTGCAGCAACTGAAAATGCTCCCGGTCGAATACATCGGCACCGACCCAACCGCCGCGAGCAACATCGCCGACCACCGTTATGACCTGAGCGCCCTGCAATGGGACCCGGCGGAACTGGCCAAGCTCGATGTCCAGTTGCACCCGACCCCGACCGAACCGATGGACTTGAAAAAGATGTCCGTGGCCCAGGGCCTGGCCTACGTCACCGCCTTCGTCGAAGAGCACGCCTACCGCGCTGCCGGTGTGACTCCGGCCGAACGCCCGGGCCTGGACGGCTTCGGCCTGCCTATCGGTGTGCGCGAACTGCGCGCCTACAAGGCACGCCCGCTGGCCGGCGTCTGGGCAACCCCGCCGTTCCTGCACAACGGCTCGGTGCCCACGATCTATCAATTGCTTTCGCCCCAGGACGAGCGCAGCACCACGTTCTATAAAGGCACCTTCAACTACGACCCGCGCCACCTGGGCTTTGAAACCGCTGCCTTCAAGAACGCCTTCCTGTTCGATACCAAAATCACCGGCAACCACAACAGCGGCCATGAATTCCGCGCCGGTCAACGCGGCAACGGCGTGATCGGCCGTAGCCTGCAGCCACAAGAACGCTGGGCGCTGCTGGAATACCTCAAAGTGCTGGGCGGCCCGCTGGAGCAACAATTGCCATGATGATTCGATCCCAATACAACGAACGCTCGCTGCTCGCACGTCTCTGGCTGCGCCTGGGCCGGTTTCTCGGCAAAACCCTGTTGTGGCTGATCGGCCTCGGCGTGCTCGGCTGGCTGGGAGCCACTGCCTGGTTCGCCTGGCAGCACAGTGGCCCGGTGTCGCCGAACGAGCAGATCCCGGCCGGTGAAGCGGCCATGACCCAGGGCATCATCCAGACGGCGGTACGGATCGTCGACCAGCACCGCGAAGGTACGCGCTACCTGCGTGATGCCCACGCCAAGGCCCATGGCTGCGTGAAGGCCGAAGTCAGCGTACTGGCGGACCTCGACCCCGCCTTGCGCCAGGGCGTGTTCGCCGAGCCGGGCAAGACCTGGCAGGCGCAGATGCGGCTGTCCAACGGCAATGCCTACCCGCAGTTCGACAGCATTCGCGATGCTCGGGGCATGGCGCTCAAGCTGCTGGATGTACCGGGCAAACAATTGATGGCGGACCAGCAAGCACGCACGGAACAAGACTTCGTGATGTTCAGCCACCCAAACTTCTTTGTCAGCGATGTGGCGGAATACGCGCAGAACATCGGCGCCCAGGCCGACGGCAAAAAGGTCCTGGCGTTCTTCCCCAAAGCCGACCCTCGCAGTTGGCAGGTACGCCATCTGTTTATCGCCCTGGCGACCTTGGCGCCGGCACCGGCGAGCCCGACGCAGGCGACCTACTTTTCAGTTTCACCCTACAAATTCGGCGCGGCCAATGCCAAATTCCGCGTCGCCCCCGACCCACAAAGCTGCCCGGAGTATGTGCTCCCCAAACAGAACCAGGACCTGCCGAATTTTCTGCGCAGCGCCTTGAACCAGCAACTGTCTACCGACCGTGTACCCGCCTGTTTTGTATTGCAGATTCAGCGGCAGAACCCGCAGAAATTCATGCCGATCGAAGACACCAGCATCGAGTGGAAGGAAAGCGATGCGCCCTATGAAACCGTGGCCAAGGTGCGGATTCCCGCGCAGGACTTTGACACACCGGCCTTGAACCTGGCCTGTGACAACCAGTCGTTCAACCCGTGGTTCGGGCTGGAGGCGCACCGGCCGATCGGGGGGATCAATCGCTTGCGCAAGGCGGTGTACGAGGCGGTCAGTGACTATCGGCATAGCCGCAACTTGTAATGTTGTCCGGGTCCCTATCCGTTATCGAGGTAACGGACAGGGACAGGGTAACCCGCAAAGAATCCGTATAGATCGCCTGCTCGGCATAACGATTACGTCACCCCTATTGAGCAACCCGCCCCACAGACTCTACCGTCACCTCCTACCCCTCAACCCGTAGGAAGTCATCGTGGAAAGCTCAACGTTAGGTATGGTCGTCCTCTCAATGATCGCGCTCTTCGGCACCGCCGCATTTTGCTTTGAACTGCTTGCCACTCGCGGCGAGAAGAAAAAGAAAGCCAAATAAGCTGATCGTTGAAATCAGCCGCCGCCCTTACTCTTGATGGGTGGTGAACAGGTGCGCAGCGGCAAAGTCCACGAACGCACGGATTTTCGGCGAGAGATGACGACTGGAGGGCCACAGCGCCCAGAACTGGCCTTGGTCATTGGAATGCCCGTTCAGCACGGTCTCCAACTGCCCCCTGGCCAACGCCTCCCGGGCCAGGAAATCCGGCATATAGGCGATACCATGGCCGTCGATGGCGGCCATGAGCATGGCTTCCATGTTGTTCAAGGTCATCGCGGTGGGCAGGCGCAACTGGGTGATCGCCGGATTGGCGGACAGCGTCCACTCCATTATTTTACCGGTAGTGGCAAACCGATAACGCAGGCAGGGGTGGTGCTCAAGGTCAGTGAGCGTTTCGGGCCGGCCGTGGGTTCGCAAGTACTCGGGCGATGCACACATGACAAAGCGGAACGGCCCCAGCCGACGCGCCATTAATGTCGAGTCGACCAAGTCTCCGCTACGAATCACTACGTCGAAGCCTTCTTCAATCACGTCCACCAGATGATCGTTGAAATCCAGCTCCAACTCGATTTCCGGGTAGGCCTCCCGGAACGCGACCATATGCGCCAGGAGAAAGCGATAACCGATGGTGGGCAGGCTGACCCGTAACTTGCCACGCGGCGCCTGGATGGCATGGGAGAGCATGGCGCGGGCGTCTTGCAGATCATCGAGGATTTTCCGGCAGCGCTCATAAAACAATTGCCCTTCGACGGTAAGGCTGACTTTACGGGTGCTGCGATGCAACAGCCGCACATTGAGCTCAGCCTCAAGCTTGGCGACGTTTTTGCCCACTGCTGAGGCGGAAACCCCCAAGACTCGCGCCGCGCCAATGAAGCTCAGAGCCTGTGCAGTCTTCACGAAGGCGATCACACCACTAAGGTTATCGGTCACAGCATTACATCCTTTTGTTCCGCTATGAGTGGAATTCCTGCCTGTTTATCATGAATTACATCCTGATTAGAGTCTTCATCTTTATAGACCAACGGGAATTCCCATGAACACACCCTCCGCTGCGGCTCATGGCGACTATGCCATCCTGATCGCGATCTGCCTGGCCGCTCTGGTTTTACCCATGAGCTTCACCGGAGGCGCCGTGGCGACGCCGTCCATTGGAATAGCGTTCGCTGCCCATCCCACGCAAATGGCCTGGATAACCAATGCGTTCATGCTCAGCTTCGGCAGCTTGCTGATGGCGGCGGGTACCCTCGCCGACCTTTATGGGCGCAAGCGCCTGTTCTTGTGGGGGATGGCGCTGTTTGCAACGACCTCCCTGCTGCTGGCCGTGGCGCCGGATATTTTCTGGTTGGACGTATTACGCGGCGTGCAGGGTGTCGCGGCGGCCATCGCCTTGGCCAGCGGCAGTGCGGCGTTGGCGCAGGAATTTGACGGGCATGCCAGGACGCGCGCTTTCAGCCTCTTGGGGACCACTTTCGGCGCGGGCCTGGCCTTTGGCCCACTGATCTCGGGTGTGCTGATCGCACAGTGGGGCTGGCGCGCGGTTTTTATAGCCACGGCCATGCTGGCGGGGCTCTCGCTGCTGTTCGCCGCACCCAAAATGCGTGAAAGCCGCGACCCGCAAGCACGCCGCCTGGACTTGGCCGGCATCCTGATGTTTTCGGCCATGCTGGTGAGCCTGACCACAGCGGTGATCCTGGCGCCGCACCAAGGCTGGACCTCAACGACGACGCTAGCCCTGCTCACAGCGGCGGTGATGTTCTTACTGATGTTTATCCTCGTTGAAAACCGCGCAAGCCAACCGATGCTGGATCTGCGGCTGTTTCGCTTTGCGCGCTTCATTGGCGTGCAGTTGCTTCCGATCGGCACCTGTTACTGCTACATCGTACTGGTGGTATTGCTGCCACTGAGGTTTATCGGTGTCGAAGGCGCCAGTGCATTTGAGGCGGGCCTGATGATGCTGGCGCTGTCGGCGCCGATGCTGGTAGTGCCCATGATCGCTGCGATGCTGACGCGCTGGCTGCCGGCTGGAATGCTGTGTGCGATTGGTTTTTTGATCGCCGCAGCGGGCTTGTATGGGTTGAGCCTGGGAACGCCCGGTCATCCACTGCAGACCGTCGTTGCCATGCTGGTGATTGGCATCGGTACTGGCCTGCCATGGGGCCTGATGGATGGCCTGGCGATCAGTGTGGTGCCAAAGGAACGGGCGGGGATGGCGGCGGGCATCTTCAATACAACCCGGGTGGCCAGTGAGGGTGTCGCATTGGCTATCGTCTTGGCGGCGTTGAGCACGCTGGTCGCGCATCATCTGAATGCCATGGCTGCGCAGGACGCTTCAGTGGTAGCCCAACAGTTGGTCATGGGCGATACGCTGCACGCAAGTGCGAACATTCCATTGGCGTTGCTACGTACGGCCTACCTGGAAAGCTTCGACACGTTGCTGCAATGGCTGGCGGCACTCACCCTGCTCACGGCAATGGTCGTTTTCGTGTTCCTGGGCCGCCGGGATATCGCGCCGATTGCGGCGAAGCAAGCCATTAAGTCGTTGAGCTGAATGACAGGCAAAAAAAAGCCCGCTCAATGAGCGGGCTTCTTGTGGCGACCTGGCGTTCAGTGTTCCAGGTTACCGAATATGGCGCAGCGGACGGGACTCGAACCCGCGACCCCCGGCGTGACAGGCCGGTATTCTAACCGACTGAACTACCG
>NZ_JBNPJU010000038.1:0-12014 GCF_050312575.1 Pseudomonas sp. R11F
GTGTCAGTCAATACATCCACTACTGACACACCCCCATCGGGAGCAAGCCCCCTCCCACAGTTGAATCGCATTTCAAGTCTCACATAGCAGGGGATTTCAGGCCGTTTCGACGGCCTTTTTTTTCGCCTCGAGAAATACGGACTGCATATATATTTATGGAATAAACAAATGAAAAAATAAGATTTATAGATATATAAATCAGCTGATATGGTCTCTCCCATCTTGGCGCAATCGCCACCCAGCGAACCGCCGACACTTGCTCAAGGAATACCTGCATGCTGGTCGTAACACTTGGAGGCAGCCCCAGCCAGCGGTCCCGCTCTGGGGTCTTGCTGGAGAAAACCCGTCAGTGGCTACAGCAAAAAGGCGTGGAAGTGGTGAGTTATCAGGTACGGGACTTCCCGGCCGAAGACTTGCTGCACGCCCGCTTCGACAGCCCCAAAGTCATCGACCTGTTGCAGCAAGTGGCCAACGCCGACGGCCTGGTCATCGCCACGCCGGTGTACAAGGCTTCATTTTCCGGCGCGCTGAAAACCGTGCTCGATCTGCTGCCCGAACGCGCCCTGGCGCACAAGATCGTATTGCCCATGGCTACCGGTGGCAGCATCGCCCACATGCTGGCGGTGGATTACGCCCTGAAGCCTGTGCTCTCGGCCCTGAAAGCCCAGGAGTTGCTGCACGGCATCTTTGCCGAAGACAGTCAGATCGCCTACGGCGAAGGCAGTGCCCAGGCGCAACTGGTGCCCGTGCTCGAACAGCGTTTGCATGAGGCCCTGGAGACACTTTACGACGCCATGGCCCGTCGCCCGAAACCGCTGGACCCCCACGTGTTGAATGAACGTTTGTTGAGTGCTCGCTGGAGCATTTAAGCCGTACCGTTTTTTGTAGTACTCACCTTACTCAGCCGCCAACGGCCAAGCAGGTGCAGCCAACCCCCTCATCGCAAATTGGAGAGAGCGCCATGCGCACTGTCATCTTGCGTCGTGGTCTGGTCGCACTGTTTGCTGCGGCTGTGTCCTTCGGCGCCATTGTTCAAGCTCAAGCGGCCGAGACCTTGCGGATCGGTTATCAGAAGTACGGCACCTTGGTGTTGCTCAAGGCCAAGGGCACCCTCGAGAAGCGCCTGGCCGCCCAGGGCGTGCAAGTGCAATGGACTGAATTCCCCGGTGGCCCGCAATTGCTGGAAGGCTTGAACGTCGGCTCGATCGACTTCGGCGTCACCGGTGAAACCCCGCCGGTCTTCGCCCAGGCGGCCGGTGCCGATCTGCTCTACGTCGCCTACGAGCCACCGGCGCCCACCAGCGAAGCGATCCTGGTGCCGAAGGATTCGTCGATCCAATCGGTGGCCGAGCTCAAGGGCAAGAAAATTGTGCTCAATAAAGGCTCCAACGTGCACTACCTGCTGGTGCGTGCACTGGAAGACGCCGGCCTCAAATACACCGACGTGCAAACCGTATTCCTGCCGCCCGCCGATGCCCGTGCTGCTTTCGAGCGTGGCAGCGTGGATGCCTGGGTGATCTGGGACCCTTACCAGGCCGCCGCTGAAAAACAACTGCAAGCGCGCACCCTGCGTGACGGCACCGGCATTGCCGACAACCATCAGTTCTACCTCGCCACCAAGCCTTATGCCACACAGCACCCGGACGTCATCAAGGCGCTGGTGGAAGAAGTGCGTGCGGTGGGCGAGTGGTCCAAGGCCAACCCGCAGGAGGTCACCGAACAGGTCGCACCGCTGCTTGGCCTGCCGGCCGACATCACCCTGACTTCAGTCAAGCGCCAAGGCTACGGCGCACTGTTCCTGACGCCGGCGGTGGTCGCCGCTCAGCAGAAAATCGCCGACAGCTTCTACCAACTCAAATTGATCCCCAAACCCTTGAGCATCAAGGACGTGATCTGGACTCCACCCGCCGCCGTCGCCAAAGCGCCGTAATCCGACTTCTTCAGGAGACAACTCCATGAGCCTCAATATTTTCTGGTTTCTGCCTACCCATGGCGACGGCCATTACCTTGGCACCGCCGAAGGCGCTCGCGCCGTCGACCACGGTTACTTGCAGCAAGTGGCCCAGGCCGCCGACCGCCTGGGCTTCGGCGGCGTGCTGATTCCCACTGGTCGCTCCTGCGAAGATTCCTGGCTGGTAGCCGCTTCGCTGATCCCCGTGACCCAGCGTCTGAAATTCCTGGTCGCGCTACGCCCCGGGATCATTTCCCCGACGGTGGCCGCGCGTCAGGCGGCGACGCTGGATCGCCTGTCCGGTGGTCGTGCGCTGTTCAACCTGGTCACGGGTGGCGATCCGGAAGAATTGGCCGGTGACGGCTTGTTCCTCAGCCACGAAGAGCGCTATCAGGCCTCGGTGGAGTTCACTCGGATCTGGCGCCGCGTGCTGGAAGGCGAAACGGTGGATTACGACGGCGAGCACATCAGCGTCAAAGGCGCCAAGTTGCTCTACCCACCTATCCAGCAACCGCGCCCGCCGCTGTATTTTGGCGGCTCCTCCGAAGCGGCCCAGGACCTGGCTGCCGAACAGGTGGAAATGGTGCTCACCTGGGGCGAGCCACCTGCTGCCGTCGCCGAGAAAATCGAACAGGTACGTGCCAAGGCCGCCAAGCTTGGGCGCACCGTGCGCTTCGGTATCCGCCTGCATGTGATCGTGCGCGAAACCAATGAGGAAGCCTGGAAAGCCGCCGACAAGCTGATCTCCCATCTGGACGACGACACCATTGCCCGTGCCCAGGCTTCCCTGGCGCGCTTTGATTCGGTTGGGCAACAACGCATGGCCGCGCTGCATGGCGGCAGCCGCGACAACCTCGAAGTCAGCCCCAACCTGTGGGCCGGCGTCGGCCTGGTGCGCGGCGGTGCCGGTACGGCACTGGTGGGTGATGGCCCGACGGTAGCGGCGCGGGTCAAGGAATACGCAGACCTGGGTATCGATACGTTTATCTTCTCGGGTTATCCCCACCTGGAAGAGTCGTATCGGGTGGCCGAGCTGTTGTTCCCACACCTGGATATCGAACGTCCCGAATTGCCGAAAAGCGCCGGTTACGTCAGCCCGTTCGGTGAGATGGTCGCCAACGACATCCTTCCCAAAGCTGCATCACAGAGCTGAGGCGGCGCCATGAATCTTGAAAAATTGAGCCAGCGCATCGCGCCGTGGCTGCTGCCGATCCTGTTGTTGGCGATCTGGCAGTTGTCGGTGTCGGCGGGCTGGTTGTCCACGCGCATTCTGCCGGCGCCGAGTGCGGTGATCGAAGCCGGGATCAACCTGGTGCGCAGCGGCGAAATCTGGACGCATTTGGCGATCAGCGGCTGGCGTGCGGGCCTTGGGTTCTTGATCGGTGGCAGCATCGGCCTGGCCCTGGGCTTTATCACCGGTTTGTCGAAATGGGGCGAGCGCCTGCTGGACAGTTCGGTACAGATGATCCGCAACGTGCCGCACCTGGCGCTGATTCCGTTGGTGATCCTGTGGTTCGGCATTGACGAGACGGCGAAGATTTTCCTGGTGGCGCTCGGTACGTTGTTCCCGATCTACCTGAACACCTACCACGGCATCCGCAACGTCGACCCGGCGCTGGTGGAAATGTCGCGCAGCTATGGCCTGTCCGGGTTCAGCCTGTTCCGTCAGGTGATCCTGCCGGGAGCGCTGCCGTCGATTCTGGTGGGGGTGCGCTTTGCCTTGGGCTTCATGTGGCTGACGCTGATCGTGGCGGAAACCATCTCGGCCAGCTCCGGCATCGGTTATCTGGCCATGAACGCCCGCGAATTCCTGCAAACCGACGTGGTGGTGCTGGCCATCGTGCTTTACGCGGTCCTCGGCAAACTGGCCGACCTTGCCGCCCGTGGCCTGGAACGTGTGTGGCTGCGTTGGCACCCGGCTTACCAAGTCAATAAAGGAGGTGCGGCATGACGGCTCAACAACCTCCGCGCCTGCTTAAAGGCATCCCGCTGGCGGTGCGCAAATTGCGCAAGGCCTTTGGTGCGCGGGAAGTGCTCAAAGAGATAGACCTGCATATCCCGGCCGGCCAGTTTGTGGCCGTGGTTGGCCGCAGCGGATGCGGTAAAAGCACCTTGCTGCGCCTGTTGGCGGGTCTGGACAAAGCCAGTGGCGGTGAGCTGCTGGCGGGTTCCGCGCCGCTTGATGAAGCGATTGAAGATACGCGGTTGATGTTCCAGGAAGCGCGCTTGCTGCCGTGGAAAAAGATCATCGACAACGTGGGCCTCGGCCTCAAGGGCAACTGGCGTCCCCAGGCCCTGGAGGCGTTGGACGCAGTGGGCCTGGCCGAACGTGCCAATGAGTGGCCGGCGGCCTTGTCCGGTGGCCAGAAGCAGCGCGTGGCCCTGGCTCGCGCATTGATTCACCAGCCGCGCCTGTTGCTGCTCGACGAGCCGCTGGGCGCGTTGGACGCGCTGACCCGCATCGAGATGCAGCAACTGATCGAAAACCTGTGGCGCAAGCATGGCTTTACCGTGTTGCTGGTGACCCACGATGTCAGCGAAGCCGTGGCCATTGCCGACCGGGTGATCCTGATCGAAGACGGTGAAATCGGCCTGGACCTCGTTGTCGACCTGCCACGCCCACGAGCCCGAGGCTCGCACCGCTTGGCCGCACTCGAAGCCGAAGTGCTCAACCGTGTGCTGTCGCTGCCTGGCTCGCCGCCGGAACCGGAACCTGTTTCACCGCTGCCTACGCAATTGCGATGGGCTCAATAACTCACTTGTCCCATGAAGGAAGAAGACCATGACTATTAAAGCTATCAACGTGCGTAACCAGTTCAAAGGCACCATCAAGGAAATCGTCGAAGGCGATGTGCTGTCGGAAATTGACGTACAGACCGCATCCGGCATCGTCACGTCCGTGATCACCACCCGTTCGGTCAAAGAGCTGGAGCTGGTGATTGGCAGTGAAGTGATTGCCTTTGTGAAATCCACCGAGGTGTCGATCGCCAAGTTGTGATCGTTCTTGAGGCCGCCATCGGGGCAGCCCCCTCGCACATTTGATCGGTGAATAGATTCAAAGTGTGGGAGGGGGCTTGCCCCCGATGAGGCCCTTTCAACCACCCCGGAACTCAACGCTTGGGCAGGTAAGCCGGCAGGTACAACCCCACATACGCGTCAAACACCCGCATTCCTTCTTCCGCCATGCGCGGCGTAATCAGCCCATGCTGATGCACCGAGCGCGCATAGACGCGGTCGCTCAGCTCCAGTGCCAGCGCAAACACATCCACATCGGCGGGTAAGGTCGGCACCTCGAAATGCCGATTGAACACGGTGAGCATCAAGTCGCCCAATTCCAGATCATGCTGGCGGTCGGCCTGGGTCACTTCGGTCAGCCCGTGCTGGGCCAGGATCAGCTGGCGAGCGGCGGCGTCCTGGTCGTAGATGGCGAGCATGCGCTGTTCGATGATGTAGGACAGATCACGCCAGTACTTGAGTGACTCATGCTCGATGGGTGCCTGGATGGCGGCCCGGAAAGCGGCGTGCACATCGGCGGTCAGCGCTTCCAGCAGCGCCGGCACGCTGGCGAAGAAGTGATACACCGACGACGGCGGGATCTGTGCCCGCTCGGCCACGCTGTAGATCGACAGACTCGCCACGCCTTCGGCGGCCAGCAAGGTGCGGGCGGCGTCGAGGATCGCATCAATCCGGGCCTGGCTGCGGGCGCGGGGTTTGCGAGGGGCGGTGGGGCGGGTAGTCATGGACGTCTCCTACAAGGCAGCGGGCATTGTATGAGCAGGAATCTGTGTTGTCTTCCAGGCCGCCATCGGGAGCAAGCCCCCTCCCACAGTTTGATTTGTGAATACATTCAAGTGTGGGAGGGGGCTTGCTCCCGATGAGGCCAACCCAGTGCCCTAGCAGAAACGCATAAAAAAACGCCGCCGACCAAAGTCGGAAGCGTTCTTTATCAGCGCAGCAACCGTTTATACGGTATGCAGGTACCAGTTGTACTCAAGGTCGGAGATGGAGTGTTCGAACTCTTCCAGCTCACTTTCCTTACAGGCGACGAAGATATCGATGTATTTAGGATCGATGTACTTGGCCATCACCTCGCTGTCATCCAACTCACGCAGGGCATCGCGCAGGTTGTTCGGCAGGCTCTGCTCGTTCTGCTCGTAGCTGTTGCCTTCCACCGGTGCGTTAGGCTCGATCTTGTTGGTCAGGCCGTGGTGCACGCCTGCCAGGACCGAAGCCATCAGCAGGTAGGGGTTGGCGTCGGCGCCGGCCACACGGTGTTCGATACGTACGGCATCGGACGAGCCGGTCGGTACGCGAATCGCCACGGTGCGGTTGTCCAGGCCCCAGCACGGCGAGTTCGGCACATAGAACTGCGCGCCGAAACGCCGGTAGGAGTTGACGTTGGGGCACAGGAACGCCATTTGGGCGGGTAGGGTCTCGAGCACACCGCCGATCGCGTGACGCAATGCGGCGTTCTGCTCGGGATCCTCGCTGGCAAAGATGTTCTTGCCGTCCTTGTCCAGGATCGAAATGTGTACGTGCAAACCGTTGCCTGCCTGGCCTGGGTAAGGCTTGGCCATGAAGGTGGTGTCCATCTCATGGTCGTAGGCGATGTTTTTGATCAGGCGCTTGAGCAGTACGGCATAGTCGCAAGCCTTGATCGGGTCGGCCACGTGGTGCAGGTTCACTTCGAACTGCGCCGGGGCACTTTCCTTGACGATGGCGTCGGCCGGGATGCCTTGCTCTTTGGCACCTTCCAGAATGTCCTGGAGGCAGTCGACGTATTCGTCGAGGTCGTCGATCAGGTAGACCTGTGTCGAGTGCGGGCGTTTGCCGGAGATCGGCGAGCGGGGCGGTTGTGGGCGGCCATTCACGTTCTCCTGGTCGATCAGGTAGAACTCAAGTTCGAAGGCGGCGCAGATCGTCAGGCCGAGGTCGTCGAATTTGCTGACAACCTGGCGAAGCACTTCGCGCGGATCGGCGAAGAAAGGTTCACCTTCAAGTTCGTGCATGGTCATCAGCAGCTGCGCGGTTGGGCGCTTTTGCCAAGGTTCATTGCACAGGGTATCGGGGATTGGATAACAGATTCGGTCAGCATCACCGATGTCCAGGCCCAGGCCGGTGCTTTCCACCGTCGAGCCGTTGATATCCAGGGCAAATAAAGAGGCAGGCAGGTTGATGCCCTTCTCGTAAACCTTGTGGAGGCTGGTGCGTTCGATGCGCTTGCCGCGCACCACACCATTCATATCCGCAATTAGAAGGTCTACGTACAGAACCTCAGGATGATCCTTAAGGAACGCGTTCGCTTCGTTAAGCTGAACGGCACGCGGGGGTACCGACATGATGCAACACCTTTGTTGTTAAAAATATCAATCATTGATCTTTTCTGGTTTCAGTCAACCCGAACGGCATGCCGAAGTCAAGCGAGGCATTTTTCGCCCTAAAAAAGCGCCACGAGGGCATTTTTGGGGCTTTTTGGGGCGGTTTTTTGGGTTTGAAGGGCTTGGGACTCGCAGGCTTGAGCGGGCCGTGTTGTATTTTTTACGGGGGTGTTGTGTAAAAAAATGAACAAGGCTAAGCTCGATTCAAACCCATAACAGCAATAATACCGGGGTGTTTCATGTTTCACCTGCCGCCATTCGGCGTCTTTGCCTGCTTGCGCCAGGCGTTGTCCGCAGTCCGTTCACCCCGCGTGAATGCCCGCGTACCGGCCAATATTCTTGACGGCCTGTCCGACCTCCTTTTTGCCTTCTCAACTGTGACTGACCGGCTGCCGTCCACGCTGCCGATCATGATTCTGCACAACTTTGGCCTGAGGAATGCAACGCAGCAGCAAATGACGGGTAAGCTCCTACCCTGAACGAAAAAGCGACGCGGATGCTGCGTCAACCAACGCCTGACCTTTAATGGATGTCAGGAAACCCAGCCCAGAGGCATTTATGAGTAACAACCTCGACCAGCTCACCGATTGGTTGAAAGACCACAAGATCACAGAAGTCGAATGCATGATTGGCGACCTCACCGGCATCACCCGGGGCAAGATCTCGCCGACCAACAAGTTCATCGCCGAGAAAGGCATGCGTCTGCCCGAGAGCGTGCTGCTGCAGACCGTCACCGGCGACTACGTCGAAGACGACATTTATTACGAATTGCTCGACCCGGCCGACATCGACATGATCTGCCGCCCCGACCAGAACGCCGTATTCCTGGTGCCTTGGGCCATTGAGCCGACCGCCCAGGTGATCCACGACACCTACGACAAGCAAGGCAACCCGATCGAGCTGTCGCCGCGCAACGTACTCAAGAAAGTCCTCAAGCTCTATGCCGATAAAGGCTGGCAGCCCATCGTGGCGCCGGAGATGGAGTTCTACCTGACCAAGCGCTGCGAAGACCCGGACTTCCCGCTGCAACCGCCGATTGGCCGTTCCGGTCGCCCGGAAACCGGTCGCCAGTCCTTCTCTATAGAAGCGGCCAACGAATTCGACCCGCTGTTCGAAGATGTCTACGACTGGTGCGAACTGCAGGAACTGGACCTCGACACCCTGATCCATGAAGACGGCACCGCGCAGATGGAAATCAACTTCCGTCATGGCGATGCCCTGTCCCTGGCCGACCAGATCCTGGTGTTCAAGCGCACCATGCGCGAAGCCGCGCTCAAGCACGACGTGGCCGCCACCTTCATGGCCAAGCCGATGACCGGCGAGCCCGGCAGTGCGATGCACTTGCACCAGAGCATCATCGATATCGCCACCGGCAAGAACGTCTTCTCCAATGAAGACGGGACCATGAGCCAACTGTTCCTCAACCACATTGGCGGCCTGCAGAAATTCATCCCTGAATTGCTGCCCCTGTTTGCCCCCAACGTGAACTCGTTCCGCCGTTTCCTGCCCGACACCTCGGCGCCGGTCAACGTGGAATGGGGCGAAGAAAACCGCACCGTCGGTTTGCGTGTGCCGGATGCCGGCCCGCAGAACCGCCGCGTGGAAAACCGCCTGCCGGGCGCCGACGCCAACCCGTACCTGGCCATTGCCGCCAGTTTGCTGTGTGGCTTCATCGGCATGGTCGAAGGCCATAACCCGAGCGCGCCCGTGGTGGGCCGTGGTTACGAGCGACGCAATCTGCGCCTGCCGTTGACCATCGAAGATGCCTTGGAACGCATGGAAAACAGCAAGACCATCGAGAAATACCTGGGTCGCAAATTCATCACAGGCTACGTCGCGGTCAAGCGGGCCGAGCATGAAAACTTCAAGCGCGTGATCAGTTCATGGGAGCGGGAATTCCTGCTCTTCGCCGTCTGACGCGCCGGGCGCACTGTGGGAACAGCGCGCCCTTCACTGAAAAGTCTAGGAGATTGGTATGTCCAGCAACAACCCGCAAACCCGTGAATGGCAAGCCTTGAGCAGCGATCATCACTTGGCGCCGTTCAGCGATTTCAAGCAATTGAAAGAGAAGGGCCCACGGATCATCACCAAAGCCCACGGTGTGTACCTGTGGGACAGCGAAGGCAACAAGATCCTCGACGGCATGGCCGGCCTGTGGTGCGTGGCGGTCGGTTACGGCCGTGATGAGCTGGCCGACGCCGCCGCCAAGCAGATGAAAGAGCTGCCGTACTACAACCTGTTCTTCCAGACGGCTCACCCGCCGGTGCTGGAACTGGCCAAGGTGATTGCCGACATTGCACCGGCCGGCATGAACCATGTGTTCTTCACCGGTTCCGGCTCCGAAGGCAACGACACCATGTTGCGCATGGTCCGCCACTACTGGGCGATCAAGGGCCAACCGAACAAAAAAGTCATCATCAGCCGCAAGAATGGCTACCACGGTTCCACCGTGGCCGGCGCGAGCCTGGGCGGCATGACGTATATGCATGAGCAGGGCGACTTGCCGATCCCGGGCATCACCCACATCGCCCAGCCTTACTGGTTCGGCGAAGGCGGCGACATGAGTCCCGAGGAGTTCGGGGTCTGGGCCGCCAACCAACTGGAAGAGAAGATTCTGGAACTGGGCGTGGACAACGTCGGTGCCTTTATTGCCGAGCCGATCCAGGGCGCTGGTGGCGTGATCGTGCCGCCGGATACCTACTGGCCGCGCATCAAGGAAATCCTGGCCAAGTACGACATCCTGTTTGTCGCCGACGAAGTGATCTGCGGCTTCGGCCGTACCGGTGAGTGGTTCGGCAGCGACTTCTATGACCTCAAGCCGCACATGATGACCATCGCCAAGGGCCTGACCTCGGGCTACGTGCCCATGGGCGGCCTGATCGTGCACGACGATGTGGTTGCCGTGTTGAACGAAGGGGGTGATTTCAACCACGGTTTCACCTATTCCGGCCACCCGGTAGCAGCGGCGGTGGCCCTGGAAAACATCCGCATCCTGCGCGATGAAAAAATCGTGGATCGCGTGCACGAAGAAACGGCACCGTATTTGCAGAAACGTCTGAGGGAACTGGCTGACCACCCGTTGGTGGGTGAAGTTCGCGGTGCAGGCATGCTGGGTGCGATCGAGCTGGTCCAGGACAAGGTCACCCGCAAGCGCTATGAAGGCAAAGGCGTGGGCATGATTTGCCGCAACTTCTGCTTCAACAACGGGCTGATCATGCGCGCCGTGGGTGACACCATGATCATTTCGCCGTCGCTGGTGATCAGCAAGGCCGAAATCGACGAACTGGTGACCAAGGCGCGGACGTGCCTGGACCTGACTTTGGCGGCATTGCAGGGCTAAGTGCTAGGCTCAGTACGCGGTTCACTGAGCAGTTATAAATGTAGGGGCCTTGGTTGAAAGCCGGCCCCTGAACTTGCCAGACTGTCCCCCTGTTTTGTTGCCCTGCGCAAGGGCGCCGAACATAAAAGAACGTGGCCCAAAAAAGAAAAATTGGAGCATCACCATAATGAAGGCATTAGGTTTGAAGAACGCTGGCAAGACTCTCCTCGCCTTGTCCCTGATGGGCGCAATGGCGGGTGCGGCCCAGGCAGACGATAAAGTGCTGCACGTCTACAACTGGTCTGACTACATTGCACCGGACACCATCGCCAACTTTGAAAAAGAGTCGGGCATCAAAGTGGTGTACGACGTTTTCGACAGTAACGAAACCCTGGAAGCCAAGTTGCTGGCAGGCAAGTCCGGCTACGACATCGTCGTTCCGTCGAACAACTTCCTCGCCAAGCAGATCAAGGCCGGTGTCTACCAGGAGTTGGACAAGTCCAAGCTGTCCAACTACGACAACCTGAACAAATCCCTGCTTAAAGCCGTGTCGGTCAGCGACCCGGACAACAAGCACGCCTTCCCTTACATGTGGGGCTCGATCGGCATCGGCTACAACCCGGAGAAGGTCAAGGCCGCGCTGGGCGTGGACAAGATCGATTCGTGGGACGTGCTGCTCAAGCCTGAAAACATTGCCAAGCTCAAGAGCTGCGGCGTGAGCTTCCTCGACTCGCCGACCGAAATGCTGCCGGTGGCGCTGCACTACCTGGGCCTGCCAACCGACACTCAGGATAAAAAACAGCTCAAGCAAGCCGAAGACCTGTTCCTGAAAATCCGTCCGTCGATCAGCTACTTCCACTCGTCCAAGTACATCTCGGACCTGGCCAACGGCAACATCTGTGTCGCCGTGGGTTACTCGGGTGATATCCAGCAGGCCAAGTCCCGTGCGGCCGAAGCCGGCGGCAAGGTCAAGGTGGCC
This sequence comes from Pseudomonas sp. R11F, assembly GCF_050312575.1. Lineage (NCBI taxonomy): Bacteria > Pseudomonadati > Pseudomonadota > Gammaproteobacteria > Pseudomonadales > Pseudomonadaceae > Pseudomonas > Pseudomonas sp. R11F. The sequence goes on from NZ_JBNPJU010000038.1 coordinate 11,628, forward strand.
TACGATATTCCGAAAGAAGGTGCAGGCAGTTTCTATGACATGGTCGCCATCCCTAAAGATGCCGAAAACGTCGACGCCGCCTACAAGTTCATGAACTACCTGCTCAAGCCGGAGGTCATGGCTGCGATCACCGACAGCGTACGTTTCCCGAACGGTAACGAGAAGGCTACCGCACTGGTCGACAAGGAAATCACCAGCGACCCAGGCATCTATCCACCAGCCGATGTGCAGGCCAAGCTCTACGCCATTGCTGACTTGCCGGCTGCGACCCAGCGTGAAATGACACGCAGCTGGACCAAGATCAAATCCGGTAAATAAGCCTTAAACCGGAGGGGAGTGTGGGAGGGGGCTTGCTCCCGATAGCGGTGTATCAACCAACATATGGGT
>NZ_JBNPJU010000071.1:0-10746 GCF_050312575.1 Pseudomonas sp. R11F
GGTGGGTCAGTTAAGTCTGTATTGACTGGTGCACCGCTATCGGGAGCAAGCCCCCTCCCACATTGACCGCATTTACCATCAAACAATAATGCTGAGCACCCCACCATGACCCGGCAAAACCTGTTCCTCGGTATCGACTGTGGCACCCAGGGCACCAAGGCCATCGTCCTTGATGCTTCCAGCGGCAAAGTCCTGGGCCTGGGCGCCGCCGCGCATACACTGATCAGCGGTGCCAACGGCCGGCGCGAGCAGCACACTCAGGAGTGGCTCGACGCCTTTACCGAAGCCACTCACCGCGCCCTGCAACAGGCTGGTGTGGATGGCCAGGACATCCTCGGCATCGGTGTTTCCGGCCAACAGCACGGGCTGGTCTTGCTCGATGACCAGGGCCAGGTACTGCGCCCGGCCAAACTGTGGTGTGACACCGAAACCACGCCTGAAAACGAGCGCCTGCTCGCGTATCTGGGGGGCGAACAAGGCTCGCTGGAACGTCTCGGTGTGGCGATCGCACCGGGCTACACCGTGTCGAAACTGCTCTGGACCCGCGAACAACATCCGCATGTATTCGCCCGCATCGCCCATATCCTGTTGCCCCACGACTACCTGAACTATTGGCTGACCGGCCGCGCCGTCGCGGAATACGGCGACGCTTCAGGCACCGGTTACTTCAATGTGCGCACCCGCGGGTGGGATCTGGACCTGCTCCAGCACATCGACCCCAGCGGCCGCCTGGAGGCCGCGCTGCCGCAGCTGATCGAGGCGAACCAGACGGTGGGCAGCGTGCTGCCGGCCATCGCCGAACGCCTGGGCATCAATCCCGGCGCGGTGGTTTCCAGCGGTGGCGGCGACAATATGATGGGCGCCATCGGCACCGGCAATATTGCCCCGGGCGTGATCACCATGAGCCTGGGCTCATCGGGCACCGTGTATGCCTTTGCCGACCCACCCAGCGTCAGCCCGCAGGCATCGGTGGCGACCTTCTGCTCATCCAGCGGCGGCTGGCTGCCGCTGATCTGCACCATGAACCTGACCAATGCCACCGGGGTGGTTCGCGAGTTGTTCGAGCTCGACCTGGCGGCATTCAACAGCCTGGTCGCGCAAGCCCCGATCGGCGCCGAGGGCGTGAGCATGCTGCCGTTCCTCAACGGCGAACGCGTGCCCGCCCTGCCCCACGCCACCGGCAGCCTGCACGGCTTGACCATGACCAACCTGACCCGTGCCAACCTCTGTCGCGCCGTGGTCGAAGGCACCACCTTCGGCCTGCGCTACGGCCTGGATCTGCTGCGCCAGACCGGCCTGCAAAGCCAGAGTATCCGACTGATCGGCGGTGGCTCGAAAAGCCCGGTGTGGCGGCAGATGGTCGCCGATATCATGAACACCGAAGTGGTGTGCACCGAACAAAGCGAAGCCGCCGCCCTGGGCGCGGCGATCCAGGCCGCGTGGAGCCAGTCCGGCGAATCCCTGGCCAGCCTCTGCGACAAATGTGTGAGTGTCGACCCCACCAGCCGTACCCTGCCGGTGGCAAGCAATGTCAGTGCCTATCAACAGGCTTACGAGCGCTACCAGCAGCTCGTGGCAACCCTTTAAGAGCGAACGACTATGTATCTGGTGTGTGGCGAAGCGCTGTTCGATTTTTTCAGCGAAGAAGATGCCAGCGGGCAGGCTTCCAAGGTCAATTACAAGGCGATTGCCGGGGGATCGCCGTTCAACGTGGCGGTGGGCCTGCGCCGTCTCGGTATCGCGGCCGGTCTGTTCGGCGGGTTGTCGACCGACTTCCTGGGGCGACGCCTGCTGCAGGTGCTCAAGGACGAGGGCGTAGATGAGCAATTCCTGGTGGAGTTTGCCGCGCCCACCACGTTGTCGATGGTTGCCGTGGGTGCCAATGGCTCGCCGCAGTACAACTTCCGTGGTGAAGGCTGTGCCGACCGACTGCTGGAAATCGCCCATCTACCCGAGCTGGGCGCAGACATTCGTGGCTTGCATATCGGCTCATTTTCACTGGTGGTACAGCCGGTGGGCGACACCCTGCTGAGCCTGGTCAAGCGCGAAAGCGGCAAGCGTTTGATCAGCCTCGACCCCAACGTGCGCCTCAACCCGCAGCCGGACATCCAGCTATGGCGCGACCGCGTGGCCGAGCTGGTCAAGCATGCCGACCTGATCAAGGTCAGCGATGAAGACCTGCACCTGCTCTACCCCGAGCAATCGCCGGAAAGCGTGCTGCAAGGTTGGCTGCAGCACCGTTGCCAGCTGGTATTCCTCACCCGCGGCGGCGATGGCGCCAGCGTATTCAGCCGCCAGCACGGCACGTGGTCGCAACCGGCAGTCAAGGTGGTGATGGCCGATACCGTGGGGGCGGGTGACACCTTCCAGGCTGCGCTGATTGCCTGGTTGACCGAGCAACAGCTGGATTCGGTGGAGGGCCTGCAGCAGCTGACCCGCGCGCAGGTGGACAGCATGCTCGGCTTTGCCATCCGCGCCGCCGCCATGACCTGCAGCAAGACCGGACCGGACCTGCCGTATCGCCACCAGTTGGGTTCATGAAGGTTTTGTCAGCCAGGAAAAAATTAATCGATGGTTAATCCCGCCGGTCGACAGTGAAGTCGAACCCTTTGCGGAGCACCATCATGAAACTGCGTACCTTACTGTTTACCGGCCTGTTCACCGGCACATTGGCTCTGGCGGCAGGCTCGGGCATGGCCCAGGCCGATACCTCGCCGGCTGCGGCCAAACCCGTGCAATATCAATACGGGATGCCATTGAACATCGACAGAGTGATCGCCATGCACGAAACCGATACCGACGAGTGCAAGGTCATCAATGCGGATATCAAATTCGTGGACAAGGCAGGCAAGGTGGAAGACGTGAGCTACCGGAAGATGTCCGAAGCCTGCGACTTTCAGAACTGAGTTGTGAATGAAGCATCAGGAAAATGCACACCCCGCCCGCCTGCTCGCGGCGGCCACGGTAACGGCACTGGGCCTGGGATGTATCCAGGCCCACCGGTCTTCAGTCACTCAACCTCAGGCGTCGGCCTAGTAATAGCCACGTCCGCCAACTCTTTGCAGGACGGGTGCATGGGCTTGCCGGAGGTCTTCACGCAACCCGGTGATCAGGTTGCAAATGGCTCGACTGCTGTCGAGTGTGTCCGCGTTTATCCCTTTGACTTCCAAATCCACCCGGTCACGATCCTGGTCGTCAAAGACTTTGATCGTCAGCGAAGCATCTTCGGCTTTGGTGCATTCGCACCGTTTGGGCAGGAAACTTCCTTCAATAATGCTGCGAAGTTCTAATTCCGAAAGCATGACCAACCTCTCCTTATATTTATGAGACTGCCAACTACATCATGGTGTGTCCGGCAGGCATGTGCCCTGCCACGTCTTGCCGACCCTGGAAGACGCTTACCTCCATCAGCCTACTCGGCAAACTCAAGGTGCGTTGTAACCATTCCTCATAAGCACACCGCTGATTCATATAACTTGACGCATGCCCCGTTTATACCGCGTGAACTTTCGTCGAAACCCGCTGATTAAACGTTTAACTTACGCACTTGTATTAAACCGGACCTTGTGCGGCGACCCTTTCAGCAACATGTCGTAAACTATCAAAGTTGATATTAGCCCCTGAATTAACCGCCACCAACGTTTGCCCGCGCACATCCCGTTGCGCCACATAACGGCGTAGCCCAGCCACCGCCAGTGCGCCGGAAGGCTCGGTGATGGCGCGGGTATCGTCGTAGATCAACTTGATGGCACTGCACAATTCGTCGTTACTCACAGTGATGACTTCATCCACCCAGTTGCGGCAGATCTCAAACCCGTACGCGCCGATCTGCGCCACCGCCGTGCCATCGGCAAACCCATCGACACTGGGCAGCACCACCCGCTCGCCCGCTTGCAGGGCGGCCAACAGGCAACTGGAGCCTTCGGACTCGACCCCGACGATGCGCACTTGCGGCCGCAGGTATTTCACATACGCCGCGATGCCGGCGATCAAACCACCGCCCCCCACCGGCACGAAGATCGCGTCCAACGGCCCCTGCTGCTGACGCAGTATTTCCATGGCAACCGTGCCTTGGCCGGCAATCACATCCGGGTCATCAAAGGGCGAGACAAACGTGCAACCCGAGGTCTCGACCAGTTGCAGCGCGTGGGCCAGGGCCAACGGGAAGCTTTCCCCATGCAGTACCGCGTCGGCGCCACGTGAGCGTACGCCCAACACCTTCAACTCCGGCGTGGTACACGGCATGACAATGCGCGCGCGGATCCCCAGCTCACGCGCCGCCAGCGCCACCCCCTGGGCATGATTGCCCGCCGACGCCGTCACTACGCCTCGGGCCTTTTGTTCGGCCGTCAGTTGCACCAGGCGGTTGTAGGCCCCGCGGATCTTGAAGGAGAACGTCGGTTGCAGGTCTTCGCGCTTGAGCAACACCTGGTTGCCCAGCAGCGCCGACAGCGCCGGCGCGGCTTGCAAGGGCGTGCGCACCGCCAGGTCATAAACCGGCGCGGCGAGGATCTTTTTCACGTAGTGCTCAAGCAGGCTCGTGTCGGTGGCCTGGACGGCGCGGCGGGTAGTCATGGGTGGCTCCTGGTGGTGTGTGAGGCGCCCAGGAGTCGGAAAAACAAAACCCGCCTCTAGGGCGGGTTTGGGTGCAGCCGTGTGCTATCCCGCCAAATGAGGAATGGCGGTAATAATGCTTGGCTGGCTGCGGAAGGCTTGAAATGTCATGCAACGAAATTAACCGGCGACCCGCAGGCAAGTCAATGCTCACGCTCCATTTATCCGCCGGGCTTTACGAGCGATATATGAAACATATACGCTTTGTATATTCCATTTACGCAGTGAATCCTATGGGCATCATCAAGATCACCGACCCGTTGCACGAACAACTACGCCTGGCCAGCGCCGCCATGGACCGCTCCATCAACGCCCAGGCCGAATTCTGGATCAAGATCGGCCTGCTCGCCGAGCTCAACCCGCACCTGCCCTACAACGAACTGATCAACAAGCTGTTGCTGGACAAACCCGACCTGATCCGAGGCCGCAGTTGATGATCAAGACACCCGCACAACTGGTCGTGATGCGTGAAGCCGGGCGTCTGCTGGCCCAGGTGTTTACCCTGCTCGACGGCCTTGTCGCCGCCGGCCGCTCCACCCTGGAGCTGGACAGTGCCGTCGAGGCATTCATCCGCAACGACCTCAAGGCCCGCCCGGCGAGCCTGGGGCAATACGACTACCCGTTCTGCATCAACACCTCGATCAATGAAGTGGTGTGCCATGGCATGCCCAGCGCCAAGGATATCCTCAAGGACGGCGACATCATCAATATCGACATCACCCTGGAAAAAGGCGGCTTTATCGCTGACTCCAGCAAGATGTACATGATCGGAAATGTGGCCCCCAAAGCCCAGCGGCTGGTGGAAAAGACCTTTGAGGCGATGTGGGCCGGCATCCGCCAGGTCAGGCCCGGCGCACGGTTGGGGGATATCGGGCATGCGATCCAGAGCCATGCGCAGGCCAATGGGTACAGTGTGGTGCGTGAGTATTGCGGCCACGGGATTGGGCGCCAGATGCACGAAGAACCGCAGATCCTGCACTTCGGCCGGCCCGGCACCGGGATGGAGTTGCGTGAAGGGATGGTGTTCACGGTGGAGCCGATGCTCAATCAGGGCAGCTCGAAAGTGCGCAGCCTGAAGGATGGATGGACCGTGGTGACCCGGGACAATAGCTTGTCAGCACAGTGGGAGCATACCGTGGCGGTGACGGCGGACGGGTTCGAGGTGCTGACGCTGCAGCCCGCCGTTTGACCCGCTTGTTGTAGGAGCAAGCTTGCTCGCGAAAACCCCGCAGGCGCCGCGTTCATTCAGGCAGCACGCGTTATCGTTGACGTTTTTCGCGAGCAAGCTCGCTCCTACAGGCGGCAAACACCGGGTATTACCAGACCTGCCCCTGGCGCTTCAACTCCAGGCGCCGCACAAACTCCTCCAGCACCAGGCCGTACAGGTCATCTTGCAGGTAGGCATCTTCGATGCCTGCATCAAGGTTGGGGTTGTCGTTCACCTCGATCACCACCACCTTGTCGCCGGATTGCTTGAGGTCCACGCCGTAGAGGCCGTCGCCGATCAGGTTGGCGGTTTTCACCGCCAGCTCTACCACCGCCTTGGGCGCTTCGTGAACGGCCAGGGTGCGGCACTCGCCGTTGATGTCCTGGCCGATGGCTTTGTGGTTGTAGATTTGCCAATGGCCTTTGGACATGAAGTACTGGCAGGCAAAAATCGGCTTGCGGTTGAGAACGCCGATGCGCCAGTCGTACTCGGTGTAGAAAAACTCCTGGGCCAATAACAGTACGGAATGTTCGAACAACTCGGCAGTGGCCTTGAGCAAGGCCGCCTGGCTTTCCACCTTGATCACGCCACGGGAGAAACAACCGTCGGGGATCTTCAACACCAGCGGGAAACCCAGACGTTCGCCGACTCGCTCGAAATCCTGCGGGCGTTCCTTATAGAGGATTTCGGTGGCGGGCATGCCCAGTTGATGGCTGTTGAGCAGGTCGGTGAGGTAGACCTTGTTGGTGCAGCGCAGGATCGATGCCGGATCGTCCATCACCACCAGCCCTTCGCTCTCGGCCTTTTTGGCGAAGCGATACGTGTGGTTGTCGACGCTGGTGGTCTCGCGGATCAGCAAGGCGTCGTATTCGGCGAGGCGTGAGTAATCCTTGCGCTCGATGAGTTCCACATCAATCCCCAGGCCCTTGCCGACCCGCACGAAGTTCTCCAGTGCGCGGGCGTTGGACGGTGGCAGTTGCTCCTGGGGATCATGCAGGATCGCCAAGTCATAACGCGCCAATCGACGGGAGCGCGGTTGGCGCCAGATCTTGCGGCTGTAGTTGTCCAGGGCATGGGCGAACTGGTCTTCCTGATCATCGCGCAACTTATGCAATACGCCGGACTTGACCCCTTCGATATGCCAACCGTTATGTTTGCGAAACTCAACTAACAAAATCGGACAGGGGAACGTTTCAAATAGCTGGCGGGCCAATTCCTGCAACGCGTCTATATGCGTTCGACCAAAGTAAAGGGTCAGGGTAAACCCTTCGGTATTGCTGTAAAGATGATGACTCAAGGCTTTATCGAGGGTTTTATCCAAGTTATCCAGGGACAAGCCATACAGCGACTTCCTGGTCAATTCACTGATGGTGCGCACCGACGGAATCACCTTGTGCCCGCGCGCCTCGGCCAGCAACGAGCAATAGTAACCGTGCCCCAGGTACTTGTAGCTGCGGCACAGGTTGATGACCTGCACGCGCTTGCCCGGCTCGCTTTCGCGGGTTTGTTCCAGGTATTCCTGGGCAGTGACGATGTCTTCGCTGGGAAAGTAGGAAGCCCAGTCTTCCTTGCGTTCGACAATGATCACAACTTGGCTTGGACGTCTGGGCACGCTGGAAAAATAACCCTCGGAGGTTATTGTCGCCGCGACAGTTTGCTCGGATACTTCACGCCAATGACTGTTTACCGCCGACATAATATTTGATCCGCTTTAGAGAACTCGACCTTTTCTATTAAGCACGATCTTTTAGAGAAGTCCCGTTTCGTTACGCAACTTTTACGGCGGTCATATGGCTCTTTCTTTGCGCATTGCAACCTTGGCGGACGTGCCCGAATTGATGGCACTGGAACAGCAGTGTTTCACCAGCGATCGGCTTTCGTTACGCAGTTTTCAGTGGATGATCAGCCGAGCGCATGGGCAGTTGTGGGTCGCTGAACGTGACGGGCAGTTGCTCGGCTATGCGCTGCTGCTGTTGCGGCGCGGCAGCGCCCTGGCCCGCCTGTATTCGATTGCGATCACCCAGGCTGCGCGCGGCTGCGGCCTGGGTGTGCAATTGCTGACGCATATGGAGGCCCGCGCACGGGAGCAGGGCTGCGCCGCCCTGCACCTGGAAGTGCGCACCGACAACCCGGTTGCCCTCGCCTTGTATGAGCGCAACGGTTATCGGCGCTTCGCCCTGATCAACGACTACTACGCCGACCACACCGCCGCCCTGCGCCTGGAAAAACCGCTGCTCAGGCCACCTGTTTGACCCCGGCCCTGGCCTCCAGCTCGCGCACCAGCGGCAATACGCGCTGGCCGAAGTACTCTACTTCCTCCTGGAAGTGCAGGAAGCCGGCCAGCACCAGGTCCACTCCCACGGCCTTGAGCGCAACAATGCGCTCGGCGATTTGCTGCGGTGTGCCGATCAGGTTGGTCTTGAAGCCGTCGTTGTACTGCACCAGGTCCTCGAAGCTGGACTTGGCCCAGTTGCCCTCGCCCTCCGGTGACGCTTGACCGGCCTGACGGGCCGCATCGCCAAAGGCATTCACCGCTTGCGCATCGGCCTTGTCGATAATCTCCGCCAGTACGGCCTGGGCTTCTTCTTCGGTGTCGCGGGCGATCACAAAGGCATTCACGCCGATTTTAACCGCATGGTGATTGGCTGCGGCCTTGGCGCGAATATCATCGACCTGGGCCTTGATGCCTTCGGGGGTATTACCGTTGGTGAAGTACCAGTCCGACACCCGCGCCGCCATGTCCCGCGCGGCCCGCGAGCTGCCGCCCTGGAACACTTCCGGCTGGCCGAGGGGCTTGGGTTTGAGCGTGTAGTTGTTGAAACGGTAGAAGTCGCCCTTGAAGGTGAAGTCGTCCTGGCTCCAGATGCCTTTGAGGGCGCGGATAAACTCCTCGGAACGGCGGTAGCGCTCATCGTGCTCCAACCAGGGCTCGCCAATGGCCTGGAATTCGCCCTTGAACCAGCCGCTGACGATGTTCACCGCGATACGGCCGTTGGTGAGCTGGTCGATGGTCGCCAACTGCTTGGCCGCCAGCGCCGGTTGCCAGGGCCCCGGCAGGATCGCGGCGATGACCTTGAGTTTGGTGGTCGCCGCCAATAGCGCATGGCTGAACGCCACGGATTCATGCTGGTTTTCCGCACCGTAACCTGCGGTAAAGCGAATTTGCGTCAGGCCGTACTCAAAGCCCGCCGCTTCGGCCAATTGCGCCAGTTTGCGGTTGTAGTCGATGCCCCAATGGGTGCGTTGCTCGATCTTGCTGACCACCAGCCCACCGCTGACGTTGGGTACCCAATAGGCGAATTTCACGGTTTGCTGACTCATCTGGCTGTACCTCACACAAGGGATGTACGAGGGCTTGAGCAGCAAGCATGCCAGGCTCAGGCAAAGGCCCGTGCGACAGGCGCTGCGGCGAATAAAGCGGGTCGGCACGCCGGGCGGCGGCTGGCGCGCAACCCGTCTATTTGTCGATCCGCTGTTGCTGGAGCAACAGTGCGCCGCCGCGCTTGCCCCGTAAACACTGGCCCGCAGGCCCGGCACGGACTGTGCAATTGCCTCAGGACTTGATCACTGCCAAGGAGCTGTTCCCCATGACTGAGCAACACATCATCAACCCGCTGTCCGTCGGCGTTGACTACGCCACCTTGGCCGCACGGTTCCGGCCGATCTTCCAGCGTATCGCCGAGGGCGCGGTCGCCCGCGAACACACCCGTACCCTGCCCCACGAGCCGATCGAGTGGCTCAAGCAAGCCGGTTTTGGCGCCGTGCGGGTCCCAGTGGAATACGGCGGTGGCGGCGCCTCGTTGCCCCAGTTGTTCGAGCTGTTGATCGAGCTGGCCGCCGCCGATTCGAACGTCCCCCAAGCCCTGCGCGGGCATTTTGCCTTTGCCGAAGACCGCTTGAATGCAGCACCGAGTGCCGGACGCGACCTGTGGTTCAAGCGTTTTGTCGACGGCGACCTCGTCGGCTGTGCCTGGACCGAAATCGGCAATGTCGCCATCGGTGAGGTGGTCACGCAGGTCAGCCCCGACGGCGATAAGTGGCGGCTCAACGGTGAAAAATTCTACAGCACCGGCAGCCTGTTCTCGGACTGGATCGACGTCTACGCCCAGCGCAGCGACACCGGCGCCGATGTGATCGCCGCCACCCGCACGCACCAGCCTGGCGTGGTGCAAAGCGACGACTGGGATGGTTTTGGCCAGCGCACCACCGGCAGTGGCACCACACGGTTTATCGAGGCGCAGGTGGAAGCTGAAAACGTCATCGACTTTTCCACCCGCTTCAAATACCAGACGGCGTTCTACCAGTTGGTGTTGCTGGCGAGCCTGGCCGGGATTGGCCAGGCGGCACTCAATGACGTGGCTCACCAAGTGCGCAGCCGCAAGCGTATCTACAGCCATGGCAATGCCGCGCATGTCAGCCAGGACGCACAGGTTCAGCAAGTGGTGGGCGAAGTCGCCGCGTGGGTGTATGCCGCCAAAGCCAGCGCCTTGAAAGCTGCCGTACCGGCGCAACGGGCCTACCTGGCGCGCTTTGCGGGAGACGATGCGGCAGAACGCGAAGCCAATGTGGCGGCTGAAATTGAATCGGCGACGGCGCAGGTGGTGGTGTCGGCATTGATCCAGCGCGCCACCACAGAATTGTTCAACGCGCTGGGCGCGTCGGACGTACGCCAGGGCAAAGCCCTTGACCGCCACTGGCGCAATGCGCGCACCGTGTCGTCCCACAACCCGGTGATCTACAAGGCGCGGATTGTCGGCGATTGGGTGATCAATGGCACCGAGCCGCCGTTTGTGTGGCAGATCGGCAATGGCCCGGCGGGGCTTAAAAAGTAAGGGGCAAGCCCTAATGCCAGTCAGTTAAGGCTTAACGCCGTCACTGTGGGAGGGGGCTTGCTCCCGATGGCGGTGTGTCAGTCACGGTTTCTG
>NZ_JBNPJU010000011.1:0-9710 GCF_050312575.1 Pseudomonas sp. R11F
ACACCTCGGTCTCTCTGAAACACCGCGGCGTTCTTATTGGGGCGGCTTCGCCCCCCAGCGCGGGGCAAGCCCGCTCACTACAGGCGTTGGATGGTGACGGTACCTGCGGGCCCGGCCGGCCCCGGCTGGCCTTCCAGCCCTGGCCGGCCCTTGTCGCCACCCTCGGCGCGGTACACCAGGCAGCCTTTGGCTTGCCCACCTTTGCCGGGTTTGCCTGCCGTACCGGCCGCGCCACCCGCCCCGCCATCCACCCAGACCTTGATCTGTTGCGCCGGGTAGCTTTGCGGCAGCTCCACTCGCACCTGCGCACCCGCCGCACCCGGCAGGCCATCGCCACCGTTATCACCGTTGGCCCCGCGCCCGGCCGAACCCCAGGTACAACCCGGGTCTACGCCGTTGGCGCCATCCAGGCCGGCATAGCCCTGGGCTCCAGCGCCACCCCGCGCATCCACCGACAACTCGTCGGCGGTCAACGCATCGATGCGCAAGGTCAGGTCACGCCCCGCCTTGGCAGGGCGCTCATGGGTGCCGGGGGCGCCGCGCGAAGTGATCTGGCTGCCATGCTCCAGTTGCGCGTGGCGTACCTGCAATTGCAACCCTGTATTGCCCGGGGCGATGGCGATACGGGCCTCACGCCCCAAGTGCAGTTCATCTACCGAGACCTGGCTGATAGAGGGCGGAATCAATAGCGTGCCGTAGTCCGCCACACTCAAGCGCTCCAGCTGTAAAACGCTGGTGCTGCTGGGCAGACGCATCAAGGAATTGGTTTCGACGCTGACGCTCTGGGCCAGAGCAATGGGGCTGGCCAACAAGGCCAACAGGAAAACCTTACGCATGAATGGCCTTCTTATTTTGTGCATGGACGGACGCACAGTAACGACTTCTACAGGCGATATGCCAGTGAAGGATAAAAAAAGCCGTGATTTCGACGAAGATCGCCAGCCAGGCCCCTGTGGTTGACACAGGGGCCTGGGCTGTCAGCGGTTGATCTGGATTTCCACGCGGCGGTTCAAAGCGCGGCCTTCAGCGGTTTTGTTGTCGGCCACCGGATGGCTTTCACCCGCACCGCTCACCGAGACGAAATTGCTGCGCGGCACGCCCTGGCTGATCAAGTACTCGACGACCGAATGCGCGCGTTTTTCCGAGAGTTTCTGGTTGTAGGCATCTTTGCCGACACTGTCGGTATGCCCGCTGACGCGCAGTTGCGCACCAGGCGCTTCTTTTTTCAGGCGAGTGGCAATGACATCGAGCTTGGTTTTGTCCGCGGCGGTCAGCTTGGCCGAATCGAACTGGAAGTGCACATCACGGATCACGATGGTTTCTTCCTTGACGACGACCACCTCCTCCACGACCGCCGGCTGCACGACCGCCGGCTGCACGACAGGCGGGCAGCCATTGGCATCGACCTGTACGCCTTTAGGTGTGCCCGGGCACTTGTCGCGGCTGTCCGGCACCCCATCGCCATCTTCGTCGCCATCGCCGTGCACCCAGCAATAGGCACCCGCCATGCCGCCGACCAGCAGCGCGCCATAGCCTGCGTAGGCCGAGCTTTCAGTCGCACCGATCGCCGCACCGGTCACGCCACCGACGGCGGCACAAGTGGGCCAATCGGTTTTTTGCAAACCTGCGCAACCTGTCAATACTCCGGTTAGCAGAACCAAGGGTAGAGCTGTCCGCATGATGCTCATCTGATTTCTCCTGAGGGGATCGGCGGGGGCCGATGGGTGGAGTAAAGACCGCTCTTTTCATCTGCGCCAGTACGCCACACCCCCGTATTCATTGAAGATCGGCGCAGTTGCTCGGGTTTTCGCGCCCACCCGCTCTAGGCCCGCACGCTCAGCCGCGCTAGTCTCTACAGTCCTGATGTGAGGATCTGTGATGACCGCCGGTATTTCTTCTCGTACACCCCAGCAAGCCTTGGCTGCCCTGCTTGACCTGCATGCTCCGAAACGCCTGCTGCTATTGGGGGCCAGCCAGTTACCGGCGCTGGACGCCTTCAAGCAGGCGCATCCCGATACCCAGGTGTTTTGCGCCGCTCCAGGGTCATTGCCGCCAGAGCTGGCCGCGCAGCGGTTTGACCTAGCCCTGGTGGTCGACTGCCTGGAGCACCTGTCAAAACCGCAGGGCCTGACCCTGCTCGGAGGCATTCGCAACCTCAATGCCAGCCGTATTGTGGTGCTGGTGGATCTGAGCGTCTGCGGCTGGAAAGAAACCGACTTCTTCTCCCTGGCCCTGCAGGCCGGCGAGCGGTTCCAGCGCGACGAGCAGGTGCTGACGCTGTTCACCTATGATCTGCTTGACTATAAACAGGTGCCGGACTGGCTAAACGCCCGCTTCTGGGCCAACCCGGAAAACTTCGGAAAGTATTGGTGGTAACCCTATGAGCACATCCATTTGCCCTTGCGGCAGCGGCAACCTGCTGGATGCCTGCTGCGGCCACTATCACGCAGGTCATCCGGCGCCTTGCGCCACCGCGCTGATGCGTTCGCGCTACAGCGCCTATGTGCTGGGCCTGGTGGATTACCTGGTGGCCACCACCCTGCCTGCGCAACAGGCCGGCCTGGACCGTGCGGCCATCGCCGCCTGGAGTGCCCAGAGCACCTGGCTGGGCCTCGAAGTGGAAAACTCCGAGGTGTTTGGCGGCCAACCGGAACACGCCTTCGTGACCTTTACGGCACGCTGGCACGACAGCGCCGGCGAACACAGCCACCGTGAGCAATCTTCTTTCGTACAGAACGAGGGACGCTGGTACTTCATCGATCCGACAGTTGAGGTGAAGGCCGGGCGTAATGATGTATGTTTGTGCGGCAGCGGACAGAAGTTCAAGAAGTGTTGCGCAAGCTACCTTTAATCACCTGACAGGGATAACGCCATGCTTCGGATTTACAGCTTGATGCTGGCGTTGACCCTGGGGCTCACCGGCTGTGCCTCGTGGTTCGAGGACGACGCACCACCGCCCCATGTGGCCTTGGTAAAAGTCGAGGTGGTGCGCGCCAAGTTGCTGGAACAGAAGTTCAAACTGTACTTTCGCGTGGACAACCGTGATGACGCCGACCTGACGGTGCGCGGCCTGGTCTACAAGGTCACCCTGGGCAACTTCGTGCTGACCGAAGGCGAATCCAACGAATGGCTGACCGTACCGCCACGCAGCCACAGTTTTTTCCGGGTGACGGTGCGCACCAACCTCTGGCCGCAGGTTCGTGATGTGGTGCAGATGCTGAAAAACCCTACCAAACCCGTGCCCTATCGGCTGGAGGGCGAGTTGAAAACCGGATTATTCATCGGTAATGACGTGCAGGTGGCCCACAATGGCGAGATAATACCCGGCGATTTTATTCCGGAGCGACATCGATGACCCAGCAACCCCATGTCCATGGTCCTGACTGCAACCACGATCACGATCACCATGATCACGACCACGGCCATGTCCACGGCCCGAACTGCGGCCACGCCCACCAGGAGCCGGTACGCAACGCCTTGAAGGACGTGGGTCGCAACGACCCTTGCCCATGCGGCAGCGCGAAGAAATTCAAGAAGTGCCACGGCGCGTAAGCGATTTCCCCTGGCGCCGGCCACACTGAAGATCCAAATGCGGGAGGGGGCTTGCCCTAATGCCAGTCAGTTAAGGCTTTTTGTAGGAGCGAGCTTGCTCGCGAAAAACTCACAGGCGCCGCGTTCATTCAGGCAACACGCGTTATCGTTGACGTTTTTCGCGAGCAAGCTCGCTCCTACAGACGGCACTTACGCTTAACTGACAGGCATTAGGGCTTGCCCCCTCCCACAGGTTTGATCGCACGTCGGATTTCAGGATTTGCGCTGAAATTGCAGTTCCACTTCCAATCCCCCGCCCTCGCGGTTTTTCAAGCTCAGCCGCCCCTCATGCGCCCGAGCAATCGTGTGCGCAATGCTCAACCCCAATCCATAGCCACCGGTTTGGGCATTGCGTGAGCCTTCCACGCGATAGAACGGCTCCATCACCTGTGACAGCTGCTCCTCGGGAATTCCCGGCCCACGGTCGCGAATGATGATCTTCAAGCTGTCCGCCTGGTCCTCGACCCGTACCACCACCTCTTGGCCATAGCGCACGGCGTTTTCCAGCAGGTTCTGCACACAGCGTTTCAGGCTGCGGGCATAACCGGGCAGTGGCTGTTTCGCACGACCTTCAAGGGTCACGCGTTCCCCCACATCCTGCAGGTCCGCCTGCAAGCTTTGCAGCAACGCATTGATGTCGATGTTCTGCCGCGCCTCGTTGATTTCGCCGCTGCTGACGAAATCCAGGGTACTGGCCACCATGTGCTCCATTTCTTCCAGGTCGGCGCGAAAACGCTCCCGGGTGCGGGTGTCGTCGAGCATTTCCGTGCGCAGGCGCAGACGTGTGATCGGCGAACGCAAGTCGTGGGAAATGGCCGCGAGAAAGCGCGTGCGCTCGGCGATATTGGCAATCAGGCGTTGTTGCATGGCGTTGAAGGCCTGGGCCGCCCGACGCACTTCCGTCGGGCCATCCAGCGATAACGGCGGCCGCTGGATGTCGCGGCCCAGCGCTTCGGCGGCCTTGGCCAATGCATTGAGCGGGCGGATCGCCAGGCGTACCGCCACCAGGGCAATCACGACCAGCACCACTACCCGCAGCAAATAGATACGCATCACATAGTCGAACAGCAGGTCCAGGGGCGATGTGCTCGTCCAGCCTTGTTCCTCGCTGGCGTCCACTTGCAACCAGCGCCCATCGGGTAGGCGCAGGTCGATCAGAAACTGCCCCACCACCGGCCGGGAACCGAGCAGCGTGGAAAGCCCCGCCGTTTGCCCGTCACCATCGACCAGCGACAGGCGCAGCAGATTCAAGGTTGGTGCATAGCCGGTTTTTTCCGACAGGACTTTCTTGATCAAGCGTTCGGTGGGCAAGTCGCTGTCGGTCAGGGTGCTGACCGTATCGCTGGCATGCTCGCTGAGCGTGAGATGAAAGTGCGGGCTGTCGAACAACTGGACCAGTTGATCGGCCTGCGGCGGGTCTCTGTGCACCAGCCGCACCACATCCGCCAGCCGCGTCGCGATCAGCCGCGCCGGAATTTCCAGCACCTGGCCATGGCGTCGGTCGTACCAGATGCTACTGGTCAGGGCCTGGGCCGCGAGCATGCCGCTGACCAGAATCAGCACCAGCCGTCCGAACAACGAGCGCGGCAGCAGCCTCACGACTCCAATACCACATCTTCGGCGGTGAGCATGTAACCCTCGTTGCGCACGGTCTTGATCAACCCCGCCGGCAATTGCGAGCGCAGGCGGCTGACGCACACATCGATAGAACGGTCGAACGGCGTACTGTCCTTGTCGAACACATGGTTGAGCAGGAAGTCGCGGCTCAATGGACGATTGGGGTGCTGCAACAGCAGGCGCAACACGCGGTAGTCCGAATTGCCCAGGCTCACCACCACGCCCTGCGGCGACAACAATTGCCGCGCCCGCGTGTCGAGCTGCCAGCCGGCGAAACGAATGCTCGGCGCCTCATCCAGGCGCGCACGGTCCGGGAAGCTCTGCACCCGGCGCAACACCACCTTGATCCGCACCAGCAACTCACGGGGGTCGAACGGCTTGGGCAGATAGTCATCGGCGCCGATTTCCAGGCCGACGATGCGGTCGATCAACGAGCCCTTGGCGGTGAGCATGACCACCGGCGTGTTGGAACTCACCCGCAGCTCACGGCACAGGCTCAGGCCGTCTTCACCGGGCAGCATCAGGTCGAGCACGATCAAGTCGATGACACTCAACGCCAGGCGGCGGCGCATTTCCTTGCCATCGGCGGCCGTGGACACCTGGAAACCGGCGTCGCTGAGGTACTCGCAAAGCAGCTGGCGGATCTGCGGGTCGTCATCAACGATTAGTAGGTGGTCTTGCTTGGCCATGGGCAGTCAGTCCGAAAATACTCAAAACGCAGGAAATAGCCGAAAGTTCAGCCGGCCGCACACGCAAATGTAATGGAATGTTGTGGGCAGCAATAATCGCGCATCAGCGATACAAAGCCACGGTCCCGCATCGGGAAGCGGTCTTTAGACTACCGAATCTAAATGAGATTAATTGTAATTTAGTTCGGGCCGCTCTGAATGACTTTGCCTACTCCCCAGCGTCACCCTTTGCACTCTACCCTCGCACCGATGTTCGGCCTGCTGGCCGCCGGCAGTGTCACGCCGACGGCGTGGGCCGATACAACCGCCGCAACACCCCAGGATTCGGTATTGAACCTGCCGCAAATCAAGGTCGACGGCGAAGCCTCCTCGACCTTCAAGGTGGACCGGGTCACCTCCGCCAAGATCAGCCAGCCACTGCTGGACGCGCCGCAAAGCGTGACCATCGTGCCGCAGCAGGTGCTCAAGGAGCAGAACGCGCAAACCCTGCAGGAAGTGCTGCGCAACGTGCCGGGCATTACGTTCATGTCCGGTGAAGGCAACCTGGGCTGGGGCGATCTGTTTTCAATCCGGGGGTTTTCCTCGGAGCAGAGCCTGACCGTCGACGGCGTGCGCGACGCGGGCATGTCGACCCGCACCGACACCTTCAACCTGCAACAGGCCGAAGTGTTCAAGGGCACCGGCTCCATCGAGTCCGGGGTTTCCGCCGTGGGCGGCAGCGTCAACCTGGTCAGTAAAGAAGCGCACTTGGGCGACGCCAATAAAGTCTCGGCCGGAATCGGCACCGACAGCTACCGTCGCCTCACCGCCGACCTCAATAAGCAGCTGACCGATACCAGCGCGGTACGCATCAACCTGATGAAACACTACAACCAGGTCGCCGAACGCGACGACGTGGACTACGACCGCTGGGGGATCGCAACGTCCTTCGGTTTCGGCCTGGGCACCGACACGCGCTTTTTTGTCGACACCTTCTATCAGAAAGACACCAACACTCCCGACGGTGGCGTGCCGATCCAGCGTGGCACCGACGGCCACCGCATGCCCGGGGTGAAACGCTCCAACTGGTATGGTGACTCCAGCCTGTATACCCAAGAGAACGAAACCACCTCGCTGACCGCCCGCTTCGAACATGACTTGGACTGGCACGACGCCAACCTGCGCAACCAGACACGCTGGGAGCGCAGCGACAACTTCGCAGTACTCTCCCCGGCGCGCTTCTTCGCCGCCGATGCCAACGCTAAAAAAACCTGCACCGGCACTCGCTGTGCAACCTTGGGCTATACCGGCGCAGGCCCGATCAGCCAGGTAACGGGCAGCACGGTCAATGCTTACACCGACTACTTGAACAACAGCAACACCGGCTACGGCATCCTGCGCGGCAGCGACTTCGGTTTGTCCAAGCGCTACACCATCCTGGATAACCAGACCGACTTCAGCTTCACGTTCAACACCGGCAGCCTGCAACACGCCGTGGTATCGGGCCTGGAGTTCTATCACGAGACCTACGGCGGCCTGAAACGCAACGCGGAGGTGCCGGCCGGCGACCTGTTCTTCGACATGAACAACCCCAGCCATAGCTTTGCCAGCAGCTACGTCACCAAGGGCGAAGGCGACCCACGTTCGGTGATCGACAACGCCGGTGCCTACCTGGGCGACACCGTCACCCTCAATGAACAGTGGCAAGTCCTGGGTTCGCTGCGCTACGACCGTTGGCGCGCCCAGACCCGCCAACGCGGCCAGGCCACGATCAGCAACACCGACGGTGCCGTCAGCGGCCGGGTCGGGGCGGTTTACAAGCCGGTGCCTAACGCCAGCATCTACGTGTCCTACAGCGAGGCCGCGCAACCTTCGGCGCTGGGAGCCTCCACCAACAACCAGATCTACGGCGCTGCCAGCACCCGCAACTACAGCCCGGCGAAGTCGAAAACCTATGAAATAGGCACCAAGTTGGACATTGCCCACGACATGCTCAATGTCACGGCAGCGATTTTTCGCACCGAACTGGACAACGCCTGGGAATACCAGGACGGCGAATCGGCGCCGGTGCGCGCCCTGCCCGCCAAGCGCGTGGACGGCATAGAACTAGGCCTGCAAGGCAATATCACTCCGCGCTGGACTGCGTATGCCGGCTTCTCGGCGCTCAAGAGCACCCAGACCAAAGGCATCAACAAAGGCGCCGAAGCCAAGAACGTCCCCGACCTGACCGCCAACCTGTGGACCACCTACGCCGTCACCGACGCCCTGAGCCTGAGCTTCGGCGAGCAATACGTGGGCCGGCGCCGCTACAGCGACAACCAGTACGTCGGCGGTTTGAACAACAACAGCAGCTACGCCAATGGCCCGTCCGGGGTGTATGCGATCTACACCCGCGACCACGAGAAAGCGCCCGGTTACTGGCTGAGTAACCTGGCGGCGCAATACAAGGTGAACAAGGACACCACGGTCAACCTCAACCTCAACAACCTGTTCAACACATTCTATTACAGCCAGGTCGGCGCCTCCCTCGACGGCTTCCAGCTCTACGGCATCCCGGGCGCCGGGCGCACCCTAACCGCCAGTGTTGATTATGAATTCTGATTTTCCCCTTCCAGGAGCCCTTGCCATGTTGCAGCCCCGCCATCTGTTCAAACTCGGCGTGTTGTGCGCCGCGCTGCTCTTCGGCCACGCCGAAACCGCCGCCGCCCATGAAGTCACTGACGTGCTTGGCCGCAAGGTCGAGGTGAAGGATGACGTCCGGCGCGTGGTGCTCGGCGAAGGCCGGCTGATTTCAGCCTTTGCCTTGCTCGACCAGGACGCGCCGTTCCAACGCATCGTGGGCTGGCAAAATGACTTGCGCCTGCTCGACCAGCACACCTACAACGCCTATGTAGCGAAGTTTCCATCAGTTAAAAACATCCCGTTGATCGGGCAAGCCTCAGAGCAGAGCGTCAGCGCCGAGGAAATTCTTTCACTCAAACCCGACCTGGCGGTGTTCAGCATCTCCGGGCACGGCCCCACCGAGCACAGCCCAGTGGCGGATGTACTAGCCAAGGCCGGTATCCCGGTGGTGTTCGTCGACTTTCGCCTCAACCCGGTCCAAGGCACGCACACCAGCATGACCGCTCTGGGCCAAGCCCTTGGCCGTGAGCCCCAGGCGCAAGCGTTCCTGAATTTTTATGATCAGCACCTCAAGGCCATCACCGATGCCGTCGCCACCCTGCCCGCCGGCCAACGCCCCAGCGTCTTCCTCGAGTTGCTGGCCGGCGTGTGGCAGGCACCGGGGCATACCACCGGCAAGAGCGGCATGGGCGAGCTGATCAGCTTGGTCGGCGGACGCAATATCGCCGCCGGCGTGGTGCCGGGCGCACTGGGCGATATCAGTGTGGAATATGCCCTCAAGGCGGACCCGGATGTGTATATCGCCACCGGCAACCGCCAGCCTGGCCTGATCCTGGGCGCGGGCGTAAGCCACGACGAAGCACGCGCGGGGCTCGAACGCGTATTGGCGCGTCCGGAATTCGCCAACCTGCGGGCCATCCGCGAGGGCAATGCCCACGGCTTGTGGCATGACTTCTACAACTCGCCGTACAACCTGCTGGCCATTGAAGCCCTGGCCAAATGGATTCATCCAGCGTTGTTCGCCAAGCTCGACCCGCACGCGACCATGGACCAGATCAACCAGCAGTTCCTGAAGATGCCACTGCAAGGCGCCTACTGGATCGACGCAAAAACCTCGGTAGAAACCCAGTAACCATTGTGGGAGGGGGCTTGCTCCCGATGGCGGTGTGTCAGCCAAAGACTCGTTCACTGACACACCGCCATCGGGCGCAA
>NZ_JBNPJU010000035.1:0-9415 GCF_050312575.1 Pseudomonas sp. R11F
ATTGCCCGGCGTCCACGGTCAAAATGTGGGAGGGGCGGTGCGACGATTCGACTTGCTCCCGATAGGACCCTAGAGGCCAGCACCCTCCAACTGCTTCAACGCCACCTTGCGCTGCGCCACCGGCAACCCGCCCAGCTTTTCCACCGCCGCAAAGAACTTCACCCAATCCCCACCTTGCTGCCTGAACAACGCGGCAAACGCAGGCACCCACTGGTCATACAGCCCGAACGGCAATAGCCGCGCGTTGTTCATCGGCTGGTTGATCCACCCGTCATACCGCCTATCGCCCCCCCACTGGCTGTCGCGCATCCGCCGGTACTCACTGCGCAAACGCTCGAATTCCGCCGCCTTGGCCTGGCGCATCACGTCCGCGGCCAATGGCTGGGCGTAGAGTTTTTCCAGGCGTTTGCGGGTGTCGAGGATCAGCCGGATAAATTGATCACGTTGCAACAACGCCGCATCACCCAACGGCGCCAGACCGCGTGCCGCACGCCATTGACGGGTGCCTTCCTGCTCCACGAAGTTGGCGTAGGACTCATTGAACTCAGTATCGTCCTTCACATAAAAGCGCTGGTGCGCCAGCTCATGGAAGATCAGCGTCGCCAGGCGCTCATCACCCCAGTTCATCATGGAGCTCATGATCGGGTCATTGAACCAACCCAGGGTCGAATAGGCTTCTACGCCGCCAATCGACACATCCATGCCACGCTGTCGCAACAACGCCGCTTCACCTCGCGCCGCGCTTTGGTTGTAGTAACCGCGATAAGCCACGCAGCCGGCGATGGGGAAGCAATGGGTCTCGGGCGAGAGAGAAAATTCCGGCGTGGCGAAGACGTTCCAGACTACATAAGGCCGACCAATGTCGGCATACAGCCGGTAACTCCGGTTGTCAGGCAGGTGCAAGTGTTCGCTGGCAAAGGCCCGCGCCTTCTGCGCTTGCTTGAGGTGATCGCGCAATACCTGTGGGCGAGACGGATCTGCGATGACCTCGGAAACCGGCTCCCTGGCCCGCAATAGTTGCCACTGGCCGCTGGCCAATTGGCTGTAATAGCTCACACTGGAACAGCCGCTGAGCAGCACCACCAGCAACCCTGGAAGAAAACGCCTGACCATGCCCCAATGACTCCTGGGTAAATTGCCCGCCAGACTAGCCTGCCTGCGCGGCATTTTTCCATGGCGTGGCATGTTTATACTGGTGGCGAGCCTGCTTGTATCTTTCCCACCGCCTGAGTGCCCGCCATGCGCCAGCTTTTGTTTTGCACCACTGCCTTGTTTCTCAGCGCTTGCGCCTCAACCCCGATTCCCCCGGTCGACCCGCATCAGGCCTGGATTGATTTCGCCACGCCGACGCCGGGCGCCAAACTGGTCATGGCCCAGCGCCTGGACGGCAAGAACCTCAACGACGGACGCTTCTTCCAGGTGCCACCCGGCAGCCATGAGCTGATGGTGCGATTTGATTTTGAGGTGCCCACGGGTGGCAGCTTGGGTGGCCTTGGGCAGATGACTGACCGTACCTGCTTCATTACCCTGCAGTACGATCATTTCGAGGCCGGCCAACGCTATCGCCTCGAAGGGCGCTCATTGGCCTACACGCCGAATATCCGTTTGTATAACGCCGCCCGCCAATTGCTGGCTGAAGAGCGCAGCGTCAACTGCCTGTGATCAGTCGTTGTTTTTTTGGTAGATGATGCGCTTGGTGCCGTTTTCACAGGAACCGACAATCATGGCGATGTCATGCTTCTCGGCTTCTTCGGCGGTGATGATTTCCAAGGTGTAGGACGGAATCGCCTTGGCCTGGATCTTCACCTCGATCTCTTTCCTGAGCTCTTCACAATCTTTTGGCGCGGCCACAACCGAAGTAGCCAACGCACCGCAAATGATCGCCAAGGCAAAACGTTTCATGTGTGAAGCTCCCTGAATGCCTGCGCACGGGTGTGCGCTCGAGGCTGCATAGCCTATACGACCGCATCCGGGAAACACGAGTTCTGATTTAACGCAGAACAAAGTGTGGAAGGGGCGGTGCGGCTTGGCCCCTTCCACATTGGATGGGCTGAGTCAGTTGACGAGCGTGGCATCCAGGCTGATTTTCGCATTCAGCACCTTGGATACCGGGCAGCCTTCCTTGGCCTTTTTGCTCAGCTCATCGAACTGCGCCTGGCTCGCGCCCGGGATCTTGGCTTTCAAAATCAAATGCACGGCGGTAATCGCAAAACCACCGTCCACTTGGTCCAGGGTGACCTCCGCCTGGGTGTCGATGCTGTCAGCCTTGAGACCTGCATCGCCAAGAATCATGGAGAACGCCATGGAGAAACAGCCGGCATGGGCAGCACCAATCAATTCTTCAGGGTTGGTGCCTTTGCCGCCCTCGAAACGTGCCTTGAAGCCGTAGGGCGCTTCGCGCAACACGCCGGTTTCGGTCGAAATGGACCCCAGGCCTGTCTTCAGATCGCCTTCCCAATGAGCCGATGCTTTTTTCTTGATACTCATAGCTATCTCCTCGAACGGTGGTTTTGCGTCAGTAGGGTTCTGAGGATAGAAGCTTTTGCAAAGTTCACTTTGTCGGAAAAACCTAGTGCGCCAGTAGGAAATTTATGATCACCTATTGAATCTCGGGTATATGCCCTCATTGCATGAACATGCACAGAAGCGGCAGGTTTTGGTTCGTCTATTTAAGCCTGCGCACCCAATGGAGAAGCTGGCTTATGAAATCGCTGTCCGACGTGAAGTTCTCGACCCTCGACCTCGTACCTGTACGGGCTAATGGCAGTCCGGCCCAGTCATTGCGCAATTCCCTGGACCTGGCCCAGCACGTAGAAAAATTCGGCTACAACCGTTTCTGGGTGGCCGAGCACCACAACATGGATGGCATCGCCAGCTCGGCCACCTCAGTCCTGTTGGGCTACCTGGCCGGTGGCACCTCGACCATCCGTGTTGGCTCCGGCGGTGTGATGCTGCCCAACCACGCACCGCTGGTGATTGCCGAACAGTTCGGCACTCTGGAAAGCCTCTACCCCGGCCGTATCGACCTGGGCCTGGGCCGCGCCCCCGGTTCCGACCAGATGACCGCCCGCGCCCTGCGTCGGGAGCGTTCCGGCAGCGCCGACGATTTCCCGGAAGACGTGGCCGAACTGATGGCCTACCTCGGCCCACGCACGCCTGACCAACGGGTGATCGCCGTGCCGGGCACG
The DNA here is from genome assembly GCF_050312575.1 of Pseudomonas sp. R11F. NCBI lineage: Bacteria > Pseudomonadati > Pseudomonadota > Gammaproteobacteria > Pseudomonadales > Pseudomonadaceae > Pseudomonas > Pseudomonas sp. R11F. The sequence goes on from NZ_JBNPJU010000035.1 coordinate 3,189, forward strand.
GGCACCAACGTACCGGTGTGGCTGCTCGGCTCGAGCCTGTTCAGCGCGCAGCTGGCGGGAGAGCGCGGATTGCCCTACGCCTTCGCCTCGCACTTCGCACCGCGCCTGATGCATGAGGCTATTCGCGTCTACCGCAATCACTTCAAGCCTTCAGCCGTGTTGGATAAGCCCTACGTGATGCTCGGCATTCCGTTGGTAGCGGCCGATACCGACGAACAGGCCGATTACCTGGCCACCTCGGTGTACCAGCGCATCCTCGCACTGATGCGCGGGCAGAGCCTGGTGCAGCGCCCACCGGTGAAAACCATGGATGGCCTGTGGCTGCCGCATGAGAAGGACGCGGTTGGCAGCTTCCTCGGCCTGGCGATGGTGGGCAGCCCGGCGAAAATCCGCGCCAAACTGGAAGTGTTGATCGAGCAGACCGGCGCCGATGAGCTGATCTTTACGTGCGACCTGTACGAACACGCTGATCGCATTCATTCCTACGAGCTATTGGCGCAGTTGATGAAAGGCTGAAGCCCAGGCGAAAAAAAACCGACGCACTCGCGTCGGTTTTTTATGTCTGGAACACGGAATCAACCGCGCTTGTAGACAATTTCCTTGGTGCCGGCTTCGCAGCTGCCGATCACTTTGCCATCGGCGGCAGCGCCTTTAGCGACCACATCCAGCGAGTAATGCTGAACGCCTTTCGCATCGAGCTTGGCCGCGAGTTCGCTTTTCAGCTCTTCACAAGGCTTGCCAGCTGCCATTGCTGTGCCGGCAATGCTCAACAAACTTACCGCTAACAGAAACTTCTTCATCCGTTACTTTCCTTGCGCTGATCGAAAAGAGCGTGCCGACGCACGTTGCATCGGCACCCTAAGGTTGTAGCGCAGGTTATGGCAATCGGCCAGTCAGCAAGTTCAACCGGCGAGATCAACTACTGGCAATTCGGAACCCCACCTTGAGCGTGACCTGGAAGTGCGCGGCCTTGCCGTCCTTGATGTGACCACGGGTTTCAGTCACTTCAAACCATTCCAGATGCTTGATGCTCTTGTTGGCCTCGGCCAGGGCGTTGTTGATGGCGTCTTCGATGCTGGTGGTCGAGGAGCCGACCAGTTCGACTTTCTTGTAGGTGTGATGATCAGACATGGCGTTTCTCCTGAGGGCTTTAGTCAGCGTAGCAGTCAATGTTGGTAATGCTTCTGGCGACTGCTCGTAGGTAAAAGTTCAGATTTACTGCACTTTCTCAAACCGCCGCAGTCGGTATCTACACACGTCACTCAATCACTTCAGGAGAGTCCAAATGGCCAACACTTCTCTACGCAAAGCCTCGCTGGAAAGCATGGAAGCGGAGATTTCCAGCCTGCTCAAATCCCTTGAGAGCCTCAAGGATGATGCATCCGATGAGTCACGCAAAACCCTGAAGGCCCTGAAAAGCAATGCCGAGAATGCCCTCAAGCACTCTCGTCACCTGATCAGCGACGCCTACGAAGAAAGCAAAGTAAAACTGCGTGAAACCGGTGTTGCTACCCGCGACTACGCACAAGAACATCCATGGACCACCGCCGGCGTCGCCGTTGGCGCGCTGGGCCTGCTGGCCGCTTACCTGCTGTGCAAACGCGGCGACTGATTAACCGGCTATCCCGGCTCGCGCAACAGCTCAGCCTTGAGCCACTGCGCCAGCTGCCGAGCGCGCCCGTCCGCGGCGCGCTTGGGTAGCCACAACGCCAAGTGCGCCGGGGTTTCACTGAAACCCCACGGCGCCACCAGGCGCCCCGCACGCAGATCCTCTGCCACCAACGGCTGTGGCGCAATCGCCACCCCAAGCCCGGCTACCGCCGCCTCCAGCAAATAATACAAATGCTCGAAACCCTGGCCGTGTTTCAAAGCGCCGGGATCAATACCGTGGTGCCGCGCCCAACTGGGCCAGGCTTGCGGGCGTGAAGTGGTGTGCAACAGCGCCTGGCCGCACAAGGCTTGCGGCGCAGCCTCCCGCAATTGTTCGAAACCGGCGAAACGCGGGCTCATGACCGGCCCGATACGCTCGCTGGCCAACTCGTACACTTGCATATCCGCCGGCCACGGCGGCTCGGCGAAGACCAGCAACGCATCCAAGCCTGGCCGGCGCGGGTCAAGGTCGCCTTCACCCGCCGACAGGTGCAGACGCAAATCCGGCAGGTCGGCATTCAAACGGCCCAGACGCGGGATAAACCAGCGCGCCAGCAAACTCCCCGACAAACCGAGCACAAAGGGTGCATCCGCGCCGCTTTGGGTGAGTTCCGCGCACACATCCCGCAAGCGCTCGAAGGCCTCGGCACTGGCATCTCGCAGCCGGATGCCCGCATCTGTGAGTTTAAGGCCTCGGCCTTCTTTGCTGAAAAGACTGACACCCAAGTGTTCCTCCAGCACTTTAAGCTGTCGGCTGACCGCGCCATGCGTGACGTGCAGCTGCTCGGCAGCCAGGCTGACGCTATTGAGGCGGGCTGTGGCTTCAAAAGCACGCAGGGCGTTAAGGGGCGGGAGGTCTCGGCTCATCTGTGAGTTTTCCTGACAGGTTGCGGCGATCTTATCGGTTTTCAGCGTAGCGTGTGAGGGGTAGAGTGGCCCTCATTGTTTCTACACCCATTTTTTCCTGGAGCGTCCCATGACTCAGTCCCAGACCGATCTACGCAACGGCCCAGACGCCAACGGCCTGTTCGGCGCGTTCGGCGGCCGTTATGTCGCTGAAACCCTGATGCCGTTGATCCTCGACCTGGCCCGTGAATACGAAGCGGCCAAGATCGATCCGGCGTTCAATGAAGAACTGGCCTACTTCCAACGCGACTACGTCGGGCGTCCAAGCCCGCTGTATTTCGCCGAGCGCCTGACCGAGTTCTGCGGCGGCGCCAAGATCTACCTCAAGCGCGAAGAGCTGAACCACACCGGCGCGCACAAGATCAACAACTGCATCGGCCAGATCCTGCTGGCACGACGCATGGGCAAAAAACGCATCATTGCCGAGACCGGCGCAGGCATGCACGGCGTGGCCACTGCCACCGTGGCCGCGCGTTTCGGCCTGCAATGCGTGATCTACATGGGCACCACCGACATCGAGCGCCAGCAGGCCAACGTGTTCCGCATGAAGCTGTTGGGTGCCGAAGTGATTCCGGTGGTCGCCGGCACCGGCACCCTCAAGGACGCGATGAACGAAGCACTGCGTGACTGGGTGACCAACGTCGACAGCACCTTCTACCTGATCGGCACCGTGGCCGGCCCACACCCTTACCCCGCGATGGTGCGCGATTTCCAGGCCGTGATCGGCAAGGAAACCCGCGACCAGTTGCAAGCCCAGGAAGGCCGTCTGCCGGACAGCCTGGTGGCGTGCATCGGCGGTGGTTCCAATGCCATGGGCCTGTTCCATCCGTTCCTGGACGACAAGAGCGTGCAAATCATCGGCGTTGAAGCGGCCGGGCACGGCATCGAAACCGGCAAGCATGCCGCCAGCCTCAACGGCGGCGTACCGGGCGTGCTGCACGGCAACCGTACCTTCCTGCTGCAGGACGACGACGGTCAGATCATCGACGCCCACTCGATTTCCGCCGGCCTCGACTACCCCGGTATCGGTCCTGAACACGCGTGGTTGCACGATATCGGCCGCGTGCAATACACCTCGGTCACCGACGATGAAGCCTTGGATGCGTTCCACAAGTGCTGCCGCCTGGAAGGGATTATTCCTGCCCTGGAAAGCGCCCACGCCTTGGCTGAAGTGTTCAAACGCGCGCCGACCCTGCCGAAGGATCACTTGATGGTGGTCAACCTTTCAGGCCGTGGCGATAAAGACATGCAAACCGTGATGTTCCACATGGAACACTCTCAACAAGAGCAGTCCAAGCAGGAGAAACACTGATGAGCCGCCTGCAAAGCCGCTTCGCGCAACTGAAAGAACAGAACCGCGCCGCCCTGGTCACTTTCGTCACCGCCGGTGACCCGGGCTATGACACTTCGCTGGCGATCCTCAAAGGCTTGCCTGCCGCCGGTGCCGACGTGATCGAGCTGGGCATGCCCTTCACCGACCCGATGGCCGACGGCCCGGCTATTCAGCTGGCCAACATCCGCGCCCTGACCGCCAAGCAGAACCTGGCGAAAACCCTGCAGATGGTTCGTGAATTCCGCAAAGACAATCACGATACGCCGCTGGTGTTGATGGGTTACTTCAACCCGATCCACAAGTACGGTGTGCCGCAGTTCATTGCCGACGCCAAGGCAGCCGGGGTTGATGGCCTGATCGTGGTCGACATGCCGCCTGAGCATAACGCTGAGCTGTGCGACCCGGCCCAGGCTGCTGGTATCGACTTTATCCGCCTGACCACACCCACCACCGATGATGCGCGCCTGCCAACCGTACTCAATGGCAGCTCCGGTTTCGTGTATTACGTATCGGTGGCCGGCGTGACCGGCGCCGGTGCCGCCACCCTAGAGCACGTCGAAGAGGCCGTGACCCGCCTGCGTCGGCATACCGAACTGCCGATCAGCATCGGCTTCGGTATCCGCACGCCGGAACAGGCAGCGGCCATCGCACGCCTGGCGGACGGTGTGGTAGTGGGTTCGGCCCTGATCGATCACATCGCCACGGCCAAGAATGATCAGCAAGCAATCGATGGCGTTTTGAGCCTGTGCGCGGCGCTGTCGGAAGGTGTGCGTAACGCCCGTCGGTAAGCGTGGTAGGTGAAGTTCCTGATACAGAGGAATCAGCCCACTTGTGCATGAGCCTGAACCGCAAGCCCAAGGGATTTCGAACTGCGTTCGAAATCCCTTTTTTGTTGTGGATGCGATGTCGTTAAAGTTCGATCCGCTCGACCTTGCCGACCAGCAACACGTAAGAAAGCGCCCCAAGCAATGCCAGCACCGCAATGTAGGTAATCGCCGGCGCAAATGAGTCGCCACTGGCCAGGAAGCCAATCACGATCGGCGTGGCGATCGCCGACAGGTTGCCGATGAAGTTGAACACCCCGCCGGTCAAGCCCAGCAGGCGCGCCGGTGCCAGGGTCGAGACCAGCGACCAGGTGATCGACGCCAGGCCATTGCCGAAGAATGCCAGCGCCAGGAAGGCGATGACCCACGCGGTGGAGTCGACATAGTTGGCCCCGATGATCGCCGTGGAAATCAACAGCCCGCCAATGATCGGCAACTTGCGCGCAAAACCCACTGACGCGCCCCGGCGAATCAGCCAGTCGGAAAAAATCCCGGAACACAGTACGCCGACGAAGGCCGCGAGGAAGGGCAACGACGCCAGCAGACCGGACTTGATGAAATCCATGCCGCGATATTTCACCAGGTAGGTCGGGAACCAGGTCAGGAAGAACCACAGCGTCGAGTTCAGGCAGAACTGCCCCAGGTAGATCCCCCAGAGTTTGCGCTTGCTCAGCACGATGCCCAGGTCGGCCCAACTGAACGGCGCCTTGACGGTTTTCGCCTGCATGTCCACCAGGCCGCCGCCCTCACGGATCAACGCGATTTCAGCCGCATTGGCGCCTTCGAAATCCTTCGGCTCGCGGTACACCGCATACCAGATCACCGCCCAGAGAATGCCCACGCCCCCCGTGACGACAAACACCATGTGCCAGCCGAAGGCGTGTTGCAGCCAGGCCAGTACCGGCGTGAGAAACGCCAGCCCGACAAATTGCCCGGAGGTGTAGACGCCAATGGCGGTCGCCCGCTCACGCTCGGGAAACCAGGTCGTGACCACACGGCTGTTGATCGGATAAGCCGGCGCTTCCAGCGCACCCACCGCCATGCGCAGCACGAACAGTGCGATGAAGCTTGCGGCAAAGCCCAGCATGACAGTGGCGATGGACCACAACAGCAACGCAGCCGTATACAGAATTCGCGGCGGCACCCGGTCCACCAGCCAACCGCCGGGAATCTGCATGGCGGCGTAGGTCCAGCCGAAGGCGGAGAAGATCAGCCCGACATGCACCGGGTCGATACCCAGCTCACTGGTCAGCGCCGGGGCGGCAATCGAAAGGTTGCTGCGGTCGAGGTAGTTGATCACCACGGTGATGAACAACAACAGCATGATGAAAAAACGCTTTCTGCTGGGCGTGACTAAAGAAGCCTGTCCAGTAAAGGATTCAGGGTGCATGGGGTGCCTCTTTTTTATGTTTGTTGAGGTCTGGCCTGACGGCCTGAAGAAACCGAATCAACTGTGGGAGGGGGCTTGCTCCCGATGGCGGCGCATCAGATTCAGATGTGCTGACTGACTCACC
>NZ_JBNPJU010000048.1:0-8979 GCF_050312575.1 Pseudomonas sp. R11F
GTGTCAGTCACAGTATTGGGTGACTGACCGCCGCTATCGGGAGCAAGCCCCCTCCCACATTTTTATTGGGTGGGAAATATCATTCCAACATCTTGGCCAACAACCAACTCCCGGCAGGGCCCGGCGGGTGGTGGCGTGACCATAGCGCATCCACCGCCACCGAACGCGGCCAGCCGCGGGCCTTGAGCTCGACCAATTGCCCGCCGCCAAAGCGCTCCACCAGCCAACGCGGAATCGGTGCCCAGCCGAAGCCCAATTGAGCCATCTCCAATAGCATCAGGTAACTGGGAGCCGACCAGACGCGGCCGTTGGCACGGGTTTCATTCGGGTTGATGATGCTTGCCAGGCGCAATTCGCGGTGTTGTTGCAGGGCGTGTGCGGTCAGCGTGTCGAGCCCGGCCAGTGGATGTTTCGGTGACACGAAAAGGGCAATTTCCGTGCTCTCTTCCACGGGCGCACGGGTCAGGTCCGGCGGATACACCTCCTGGTGCTCGATAAACGCTATCTGGGCCCGACCGCTTTGCACCAAGGCGATCAGGTCTTCGCATTCGGCGATCAGGCATTCCAGCTCCAGGTCCGGGTAGCGTTGTTCAAACGCGCTGAGGGCGATCTCGAAACGGTCGGACTGGTAGGTATCGGACATGGCGATACTCAGCTTGGGCTCCAACCCCTGGGCCAGTTGATTGGCGGCCATTTCCAGGCGACTGCTGGCCTCCAGCACCTGCTCGGCCCGTTGCAGCAGCACATGGCCGGCAGGCGTGAGCGTCGGCTTGCGGCTACTGCGATCGAACAGCACCACATCCAGATCAATCTCAAGACTGGCGACCGCCGCGCTGACGGTGGACTGGCTCTTGCCCAGCTTGCGCGCCGCAGCGGAGAACGAGCCTTGGGTGGCCGCTTGCACAAACGCCTGCAGCACTTCATTGGAGGCCATGACTATCGCCTTTATCGATGGTTATTGGTTATGAAGTATCGGTTCGATGCTGGATTATCGCAACCATCGCCATTCACGGAGCGCAGGTTATGCACCCTACCAAGTCGATTACTGAACGTATCGGTCAAGCCCTGGGTTTTGAGGGCCTGGCCTTGTTGATCTGCACACCGCTGCTGGTGTGGATCACCGGCCGGCCAGCCCTGGAAATGGGCGCGGTGACCCTCGGGTTGAGCCTGTTGGCGCTGACCTGGAACATCATTTTCAACAGCCTGTTCGACCGCCTGAAGGTTCGCCTGCAATTGGCCGGCGGCGCATGGACGCGGGTGTTGCACGCGCTGTTGTTTGAGGGCGGGTTGATTATCGTCGCGGTGCCGTTGATCGCGGCGTGGCTGAATATCAGCCTGATGCAGGCGTTCATGCTCGACATCGGCGTACTGCTGTTCTTCCTGCCGTACACCTATGTGTATCACTGGGGTTATGACGTCATTCGGGAAAAAATCCGCAACAAAAACGCTATCCCATGTAGGAGCTAGCATGCTGTGGCGAGGGAGCTTGCTCCCGTACGACAGCGCAGCTGGCGCCCGCTTTCAGGGGCGCTTCGCACCCCAGCGCAAGCAAGCTTGCTCGCCACAACAAGCGAGCGCCTACAGACAGGTAAGCGAGCCGACAAAGTCCAGGAATGCCCGCACCTTGGCGGCGGGTAAATGCCGCGACGGATAGTAGGCGTACAGCGGAAAACGCTCGTCAGGCCAGTCGGGAAACAACTCCACCAGACTGCCGGCCTTGAGCGCCGGGGCCAGGCCCAGGTCGAGCATCTGGGCCACCGCGTGGCCGTGCTCGCACACGCTGTATAACGTGCTGGCATCGTTGACCACCAGGCGACCATCGGTACGCACGGTCAGTCGCTCGCCGGGGCGGTGGAATTCCCAGGCAAATGGGCGCCCGGTTTGTGAGTCGCGAAAATCCAGGCACATATGGCCGTGTTCCAGATCCTGAGGCACGGCAGGTCGGCCGTACTGTTCAAGGTAAGCGGGGGCGGCGACGGTGAGCACCCGCACCTCCATCAACTGACGGGCGATCAGCGAGGAGGATTGCGGGATGCCGAAGCGAATCGCCAGGTCAAAACCGTCGGCCACCAGGTCGCCGAGTTGGTCGCGGGTGTGCAGGTCCAACTGCAATTGCGGATAGCGGCGCATGAAGTCACCCAGCACCGGGCCCAGCACCAGCCGCGAAAAATACGGGTCGATATTGACCCGCAGGCGCCCGCGCACGGTCAGGGCGCTGTCGGCCGCCGAACTGGCTGCCTCTTCCAGGCCCGCCAGCAGAGGCGCGATGTGTTGATAGAAACGTCGCCCTTCATCAGTCAATTGCACCGACCGTGTCGTGCGGTCGAACAGGCGAATACCCAGGCGTTTCTCCAAGCGCGAAATCGCCCGGCTGACACCGGAGGCCGTCATGTCCAGGCTGTCGGCAGCGCGTGCGAAGCTGCCGCTGTCGACCACCGCCGCCAACACGCCCATGCCACCGGCCAGGCTCGGATCAAAGCTCATTGATGATTTTCCGTCAGGTATGCAATGACACTGATGCTATCGAAGAATCCTACGGTTGCGCAGGATAATTTCCCCATCGCGACACGAGTCGCCTTTGCAGGGGAGAACACTGATGTATGCAGTCACAGGTATCACTGGAAAAGTCGGCGGAGCCGTTGCCCGCACACTGCTCGCCGCTGGGCAGCCGGTACGCGCCGTAGTGCGCAGCGCCGACAAGGGCGTCAGTTGGGCCGCGCGCGGCTGTGAGGTGGCCGTGGCGGAGGTGGATGACCCGCAAGCCATGGCGGAAGCCTTCGCCGGGGTGACGGGCGTGTTCATCATGCTGCCGTCGAATTTCGACCCATCGCCGGGCTTTCCGGAAACCCGCCGGGTGGTGGAAAACATCCGTCAGGCCCTGGCGTGCGCACGCACTGGCAAGGTGGTATGCCTGTCCACCATCGGCGCCCAGGCCACGCAACCGAACCTGCTCAACCAACTGCACCTGCTGGAGGAAGCGGTGGGCAGCCTGGAGTTGCCGGTGACGTTTTTGCGCCCCGGCTGGTTCATGGAAAATGCATCGTGGGATGTCGAGGCGGCGGTGGCAGGGCGGATCTCAAGTTTCCTGCAACCCTTGGACAAACCGGTGCCGATGGTTGCCACGGCGGATGTCGGACGCGTGGCGGCTGAACTGCTGCTGGCACCCAGCCCGCGTATCGTGGAACTGGAAGGCCCGCAGCGCATCACGCCGTACCAGCTGGCCGCCGAATTCGCCCGCGTGCTCGGCAAACCGGTCGACGTAGAAGCGGTTCCCGAGGCGACCTGGCATGCACTGTTCAGCGGCCAAGGCATGCGCAACCCGCTACCGCGGATTCAGATGATCAACGGCTTTAACGAAGGCTGGATCGAATTCGAAGGCACCCCTCGCCAAGGCACGGTCGAACTGGGCACGGTGCTTGGCGAGTGGGTGCAACGCAGCGGCGTGTGAACCTTACAGAAACATGCCGCCTGAGGCTTCGATACGTTGGCCGGTGATCCAGTGGCTGCCATCGGCCAGCAAGCTGGCAATGGCCCCGCCGATATCGTCCGGCAGGCCGGCGCGGCCCAGGGCCGTGTTTTGGGCGACCATCGCATTCAGCGCCTGATTGTCGCGCACGGCGCCACCGCCGAAATCGGTTTCGATGGCGCCGGGCGCCAGGACATTCACGCTGATGCCACGCCCGCCCAATTCCTTGGCTTGATAGCGGGTGAGCACTTCCATCGCGCCTTTCATGGCAGCATACGCCGCATACCCCGGCAGGCTGAACCGCGCCAGGCCGCTGGAGATATTGATGATGCGGCCACCGTCGCGGATCAGCGGCAGCAGTTTCTGGGTCAGGAAAAACGGCCCCTTGAATTGGATTGCCACCAACTGATCGAACTGTGCCTCGGTGGTCTCGGCAAAACTGGCGTGGGCGCCGATGCCGGCGTTGTTGATCAGAAAATCGAAGTGATCCTGTGCGAAAACATCTTTGAGCACGCTGGTGATTTCGCCGACGAAGCCCTCGAACCTGTCGCTGCGGCTGACATCCAGTTGCAGCATGACGGCACGGCCGCCCAAGGCTTGAACCTGCTCGACCACCGCTTGGGCTTCGGCGGTGGCGCTATGGTAGGTGCCGATGATGTCGATGCCTTGTGCGGCCAGGTGCAGCGCGGCGCTTTTGCCCAGGCCGCGGCTGGCGCCGGTAATCAGTGCGATTTTACGGGTCATGGTGATGTCCTCTCAGGTGATCAGTGAGAGGAAGTGTATTTGTCCGTTCATAACGTGATAAACAGCGCTATACCGGAATCACTGGCCGGATAAGGCGAACAATCCCATGAACAAACTTGAGCTGCTGCGCACCTTCGTGCGTGTGACTGAACTGTCGAGTTTCACTCAGGCCGGCGACAGCCTCGGCTTGCCGCGCTCCACCGTCTCCGAACATGTGCAGGCACTGGAGGAACTGCTCGGCGCACGTTTGTTACAGCGCACCACGCGCAAGGTGCAGGCGACCCAGGACGGCCGTGTCTTGTATGAACGCAGCAAGGACCTGCTGGCCCATATGGAGGAGCTGGAAGGCTTGTTCCGCCAGGATGAAACCCAACTGGCCGGGCGTATCCGCGTGGACCTGCCCAACGTGCTGGCGCGGGACATGCTCTTGCCGCACCTGCCGGCATTCCTGGAGCGCCATCCACTGATCGAGATGGAAATCAGCAGTACGGACCGCCAGGTCGACCTGATTGCCGAAGGTTTCGATTGTGTATTGCGCGTCGGCGCGCAACCCGACCAGACCGTGGTCGCACGCCGCGTGTGCAGCATGCCGATGGTCAACTGCGTCAGCCCCGCCTACCTGCAACGTTATGGCATGCCCACGACCCTGGCTGACCTGGCCGAGCATCAATTGGTGCATTACGTGAGGCCCTTGGGCGCACGCTCGGCAGGTTTCGAATATCAGCAGGGCCACAAGGTGGAGCGCGTGGCGATGGCCGGGCGCGTCACCGTCAACAGCACCGATGCGTATCAGGCCGCCTGCCTGGGCGGATTCGGCATCATCCAGGTGCCGCGCCTCGGTATTGAAGAGTTATTGGCCAGTGGAGAGCTGGTGGCGGTGCTGCCGGATTACCCGGCGCCACCGTTGGACGTGTCCTTGCTGTACGCCGGCCAGCGTCATCTGCCGTTGCGCGTGCGGGTGTTCATGGATTGGCTGGCGGCCATCCTGCAAGCCCGGTATTAACGACGTGCCGATAATTGCTGCGGTGCCAGGAAGGCGTCGTGGAAGTAATCGCGGAACGCCTGCATCGGCGGGGTGAAGGCACGCTCGCGGTGCCAGGCCAGGCCCACGCTCATGGGGGTGACCGGATCGGTGACGGTCAGGGTTTCGATGCGCTTGCCTTCCAGGGACCACGGCCGGTGTACCAGGTCTGACAGGATCGCCACACCGCTGCCGTTGGCGACCATGCTGCGCACCGCCTCCACCGAACTGGTGCGCAGCCGCACCTTGGGCGTTTGCCGGGCCTGTTCCCAGTAGCGCATGGCGCTGTGTTCGGCCTCGTCGACGGTGAGCAGAATGTAGGGTTCCTGCGCGACATCCGCCAGGCTTACGGCACTGCGTTCGCACAGCGGGTGATGGCTGGGCAGCCACAGGCGGCGTTCCGAGTTGAACAGGGTTTCAGAGACGATATCGGCATGGGTGAGGTTGGCGGTGAGCACCACGGCCATATCGAACTGGCCATCGAGCAGGCCCTGTTCGATGGCCTGGCGCTCCTGCTCGAAGACCTCGATGCTGACGTCCGGGTGCCAATGTTCCATGCGTTGCAGGTGGTGGGGCAGGAAATAACCCAGCACCGTGTAGCTGGCGGCCACGCGCAGCACACCGCTGGCGCGGTAGTCGGGCAAGGGGCTGTTCAGCGCGTCGTCGACACTGCGCAGGATCACGTAGGCACGGTTGAGAAAATGCCGGCCGGCGTCGGTCAGGTTCATGCCTTGGGCCGAGCGCACGAACAGTTGCACGCCAAGCATGGCCTCCAGTTCCTTGATTGCGGTGGTCACGGCCGACTGGGAGATGTTCAGGTGAATCGCCGCCTGGGAAATCTGGCCGATCTCGGCGGTGGCCACGAAGTAGCGGACTTGGCGCAAGGTCAGGGACATCTGCCACTCCAATGCAGTGAGCTATCTGTTTTTCAGAAGATGAGTCATCTGATAATAGATCTTCCCAAGGGGTCAAGGCGCAGCCTACCTTCAGCCATTATCTTTTGGCGGAGCGACCCCGATGCAGGCAGTGGATTTAAACTCGGACATGGGCGAAAGCTTCGGCCCCTGGACCATTGGCGACGGTGTCGATGCGCAGTTGATGGCCTACATCAGCTCGGCGAATATCGCCACCGGCTTTCACGCCGGCGACCCCGGCACCATGCGCCGTACGGTCGAGCGTGCCAAGCAACTGGGCGTTGCCATCGGTGCCCATCCGGGTTTTCGCGACCTGGTGGGTTTCGGTCGCCGGCATATCAACGCACCGGCCCAAGAGCTGGTGGATGACATGCTCTACCAACTCGGCGCCCTGCGCGAAATGGCTCGCGCCCAAGGGTTGACCCTGCAACACATCAAGCCCCATGGCGCGCTTTATATGCACCTGGCCCGCGACGAAGCCGCGGCGCGGCTGCTGGTGCAGAACCTGCAAATCATCGAGCCGACGTTGCGGTTGTATTGCATGCCCAATTCGGTGATCTGGCGAGTGGCCAAGGAGTTGGGGCAACCGGTGGTGCGCGAGTTTTATGCCGATCGTGAATACGACTTGAGCGGCTCCATCGTATTTACCCGCCAGGTGCGTGCGCTCGATCCTGCAACGGTCGCGGCACGCGTCCTGCGTGCCTGTCAGACCAACCTGGTGCGTACCGTAGAAGGTGAGGATCTGTTTATCGAGTTCGATTCGATCTGCCTGCACAGCGACACCCCGGGTGCCCTGGAGCTGGTGGAAGCCACCCGTGAAGCCTTGGACGAGGCGGGCGTCATCGTCAGAACGCCACAATAAAAAAACGCCCGATTATTTTTTGCCTGCCTTTCTACAATGATTCCAAGAGGAACAGACATGGCTGAAACGTCCCCCATCCGCTACAGCTTCGGCGGTGATGAACACCTGTTTGCCGAGGTCAGCGACAGCATGTCCCTGCAGGCATTTTTCAAAGGCATGGCGGTGACCCGCGCCGTTGAACGCCTGGCCCTGGAAGGCGTGCTGGATGTGTGCCTGGCCAATGCGTCGTTCCAGATCCGCTTCGACCCTGACCGCATCGCGCCCCATGTGCTGCTTGACGCGGTGCAGAGCGCCGAAGCCCAGGCGGTGGCCGAACGCACCTTGCACACGCGCATTATCGAAATCCCGGTGCTCTACAACGACCCCTGGACCCATGAAACCCTGATGCGTTTTCGCGACCGCCATCAAGACCCCGGCAGCACCGATCTGGAGTACGCCGCCCGCATCAATGGCCTGGCCGATGTGGCCGCGTTTATCGCCGCGCACAGTGGCGCCCCGTGGTTTGTGTCGATGGTGGGGTTTGTCGCGGGGTTGCCGTTCATGTTCCAGATGGTCGAGCGTAAGCGCCAATTGCAGGTGCCCAAGTACCTGCGCCCACGCACCGACACGCCGAAGCTGACCCTGGGCCATGGCGGATGCTTTGGCTGCATCTACTCGGTGCGCGGCGCCGGCGGTTACCAGATGTTCGGCGTGACCCCGGCCCCCATCTATGACCCGGCGCAGCAGTTGGCCTATCTCAAGGAGCACATGGTGTTCTTCCGGCCGGGTGACATCGTGCAGTTCAAGCCCCTGGACCGCGAGGCCTACGACTTGGCCGTCGCCGAGGTCGAGGCCGGCCGTTTCGACCTGCGCATTCGCCCAGTGGAGTTTTCCCTCGACGCATTTCTCGCCGACCCCATCGGCTACCCGAAAACCCTGCAGGAGGCACTGGCATGATCAAGGTGCTCAAACCCGGCCTGGCTACCTCAGTGCAGGACCTGGGGCGTGAAGGTTATTACCACTTGGGCATCCCCCCGTCGGGTGCGCTGGACCAGTATGCGTTGAGTGCGGCCAACCACCTGGTGGGCAACCCGATCGGTGCGGCGGGCCTGGAGTGCACGTTGATCGGCCCGCAGCTTGAGTTTCAACAGGACGCGCTGGTGGCGCTCAGCGGTGCGCTGATGTCGCCGCGCCTGGATGGCGAAGTGGTGCATCAGGACACTGCGTTCCAGGTCCGTGCCGGGCAGGTGTTGCGCTTTGAGTTTCCCAAGGCGGGCGCACGTACTTATCTGGCCGTGGCCGGGGGCATTGATGTGCCGCTGGTGCTCGGCAGCCGCTCGACCTACACCCTTGGCGGGCTCGGTGGGTTTGCCGGGCGACGTTTGCAGGAAGGCGATGAACTGCCGATCGGCGAGGCCAGTGGGCGGGGGCGGGCGGGCAATAGTCTGCCGATGGCCTTGCGGCGGTCGGTCGGCGGTGATGTGACGTTACGGGTGGTGCCGGGGTTGTATTACGAGCGGTTGGCCGACGCGGCGAAAAGCAGCTTCTTTGCCGAACCCTGGACAGTCGGGTCCGAGGCGGACCGTATCGGCTACAGATTCAAGGGCGGTAGTGCGTTGAGCTTTCAACCCAGGGAGCAACCGTTTGGTGCCGGGTCCGATCCGTCCAATATCGTCGACAGTTGCTACCCGATTGGCTCGATCCAGGTGCCGGCTGGGCTGGAGCCGATTGTGCTGCATCGGGATGCGGTATCGGGTGGGGGCTACGCGATGATCGGCACGGTGATCAGCGCCGACCTGGATCTGATCGGGCAGATGCAGCCGAACCAGCGCGCGGGGTTTATCGCGGTGACTTTGGAGGAGGCGTTGGAGGCGCGGCGGGTCTATAAAAAGCGCCTGAAAATAATGGGTGGGTTATTCAATACCTGAAGAACACAGAGGACTATGTGGGAGGGGGCTTGGTGGGAGGGGGCTTGCTCCCGATAGCGGTGGGT
>NZ_JBNPJU010000032.1:0-7436 GCF_050312575.1 Pseudomonas sp. R11F
GGCGAGTCCACTGGCACTGTGGTTGTCGATACCCCGGCTAACGACGTCTACAACAACGGTTCTACCGTCAGCACTACTATTACCGGCGCGACTGGCGGCAACTTTGAGAATCTGGTGCCGAGCACGACTCCGGCCGTTACCACGATTGTTGATTCGGTCGACACCACCAACGTTTCGCTGACCGCTACCGGAACGGTTGTCGAAGGCGGCCAGATCACCTACACCGCCACCTTGACCAACCCGGCGCAGACGCCAGTGACTGTCACTTTGAGCAATGGCTCGGTGATCACCATCAAGGCGGGCGAGTCCGTTGGCAGCGTGGTTGTCGACACCCCGCCGAATGATGTCTACGTCAACGGCAGCACCGTCAGCACCACCATTACCGGGACGACCGGCGGCAATTTCGAGAGCCTGGTGCCGAATACGGCCCCGGCGGTCACCACGATTACGGACTCGATCGACACTACGACCGTGACGCTGACCGCGCCGACTGAGGCAAACGAAGGCGGACAGATTACCTACACCGCGACGCTTTCAAATAAAGCGGGCACTGACGTCACGCTGAAGTTGGATAACGGGTCGACCATCACCATCAAGGCCGGCGACACCGTCGGTACCGTGACCGTCCCAGCACCGAGCGATGACGTGTTCATCGACAAGAGCACCCAGACCGTCAAGATCACTGACGCCACAGGCGGTAACTTCGAGAAGCTGGAAGTTGCCGGTAACGGCGCCACAACGACCATCAATGACACCATCGACAAGGTCGATGTGGTCCTGACCGCCACCAACACCGTCGGCGAAGGCGGCAACATCGTCTACACCGCCAGCCTTGTGGATAAAAACGGCGCGGCAGTAACCAACATCACCAATCCGCTGACGGTCACCTTGGACAACGGCCAGACCATCACCATTGGTGTGAACCAGTCCAGCGGCAGCGTCACCGCCGTGGCGCCGAACGATGTTTACAACGGCGACCAGACCGTCACCACCGCGATCAAAACTGTGACCGGCGGCGAGCACTTCGAGAACCTGGTACCGGGTACTACGCCGGTAAATACCACCGTTACCGATACTCCGGGTACTGCAGATACCACCACCGTGACCCTAACTGCGCCAAGCGCAGTTAACGAAGGCGGTCAGATCACTTACACCGCGACCTTGAGCAATAAGGCCGGCACCGACGTCACTCTGAAACTCGACAACGGTTCGACCATTACCATCAAGGCCGGTGACACCGTCGGTACCGTGACCGTCCCTGCGCCGAGCGATGACGTATTCATCGACAAGAGCACCCAGACCGTCAAGATCACTGACGCTACCGGCGGCAACTTCGAGAAACTGGAAGTTGCAGGCAACGGCGCAACCACCACCATCAACGACACCATCGACAAGGTCGATGTGGTCCTGACCGCCACCAACACTGTTGGTGAAGGTGGCAACATCATTTACACCGCCAGCCTTGTGGATAAAAACGGTGCGCCGGTGACCAACATCACCAACCCGCTGACCGTAACGTTGGATAACGGCCAAACCATCACCATCGGTGTGAATCAGTCGAGCGGCAGCGTCACCACCGTGGCGCCGAACGATGTCTACAACGGCGATCAGACCGTCACCACCGCGATCAAAGGCGTTACCGGCGGCGAGCACTTCGAGAACCTGGTGCCGGGCACTACGCCGGTTAACACCACCGTTACCGATACTCCGGGTACTGCTGACACCACCACCGTGACCCTGACCGCGCCAAGTGCGGTCAACGAAGGTGGTCAGATCACCTATACCGCGACCTTGAGCAATAAGGCCGGCACCGACGTCACGCTGAAGTTGGACAACGGCTCGACCATCACCATCAAGGCCGGTGACACTGTCGGTACCGTAACCGTTCCTGCACCTAGCGATGACGTGTTCATCGACAAGAGCACCCAGACCGTCAAGATCACTGACGCTACCGGCGGCAACTTCGAGAAGCTGGAAGTTGCAGGTAACGGCGCAACCACCACGATCAACGACACCATCGACAAGGTCGATGTGGTCCTGACCGCGACCAACACTGTGGGCGAAGGCGGCAATATCGTTTACACCGCCAGCCTTGTGGATAAAAACGGTGCGCCGGTGACCAACATCACCAACCCGCTGACCGTAACGTTGGATAACGGCCAAACCATCACCATCGGTGTGAATCAGTCGAGCGGCAGCGTCACCACCGTGGCGCCGAACGATGTCTACAACGGCGATCAGACCGTCACCACCGCGATCAAAGGCGTTACCGGCGGCGAGCACTTCGAGAACCTGGTGCCGGGCACTACGCCGGTAAACACCACCGTTACCGATACTCCGGGTACTGCGGACACCACCACTGTGACCCTGACCGCGCCAAGCGCGGTCAACGAAGGTGGTCAGATCACCTACACCGCGACCTTGAGCAACAAGGCCGGCACCGACGTCACACTGAAACTCGACAACGGTTCCACCATTACCATCAAGGCTGGCGATACCGTCGGTACTGTGACCGTCCCAGCGCCGAGCGATGACGTGTTCATCGACAAGAGCACGCAGACCGTCAAGATCACCGACGCTACCGGCGGCAACTTCGAGAAGCTGGAAGTTGCCGGTAACGGCGCGACAACGACTATCAACGACACCATCGACAAGGTCGATGTGGTCCTGACCGCCACCAACACTGTTGGCGAAGGCGGCAACATCGTTTACACCGCTTCGCTGGTCGACAAGTCGGGTAATGCGGTGACCAACATCACCAACCCGCTGACCGTCACCCTGGATAACGGCCAGACCATCACCATCGGTGTGAATCAGTCGAGCGGCACCGTCACCACCGTGGCGCCGAACGACGTCTACAAAGGCGACCAGACCGTCACCACCGCCATCAAAGGCGTCACCGGCGGCGAGCACTTCGAGAATCTGGTGCCAGGTACCGATAAAGTCATTACGACCGTAACGGACACACCGGGCACTGCAGATACCACCACCGTGACCCTGACCGCGCCAAGCGCAGTTAACGAAGGTGGTCAGATTACGTACACCGCCACGCTTTCCAATAAAGCGGGCACTGACGTCACCCTGAAGTTGGATAACGGTTCCACCATTACCATCAAGGCTGGCGATACCGTCGGCACCGTGACCGTCCCTGCGCCTAGCGATGACGTGTTCATCGACAAGAGCACGCAGACCGTCAAGATCACCGACGCTACCGGCGGCAACTTCGAGAAACTGGAAGTTGCAGGCAACGGCGCGACCACCACGATCAACGACACCATCGACAAAGTCGATGTGGTCCTGACCGCGACCAACACTGTGGGCGAAGGCGGCAATATCGTTTACACCGCCAGCCTTGTGGATAAAAACGGTGCGCCGGTGACCAACATCACCAACCCGCTGACCGTGACGTTGGATAACGGCCAGACCATCACCATCGGTGTGAATCAGTCGAGCGGTTCTGTCTCGGTAGTCGCTCCAAACGACGTCTATCAAGGCGACCAAACTGTCACTGCCGCCATCAAAGGCGTTACCGGCGGCGAGCACTTCGAGAACCTGGTGCCGGGCACTACGCCGGTAAACACCACCGTTACCGATACTCCGGGTACTGCTGACACCACCACTGTGACCCTGACCGCGCCAAGTGCGGTCAACGAAGGCGGCCAGATCACCTATACCGCGACTTTGAGCAACAAAGCCGGCACCGACGTCACGCTGAAGCTGGATAACGGCTCGACCATCACCATCAAGGCTGGCGATACCGTCGGTACTGTGACCGTTCCCGCGCCTAGCGATGACGTGTTCATCGATAAGAGCACCCAGACCGTCAAGATCACTGACGCCACGGGCGGCAACTTTGAAAAGCTGGAAGTTGCCGGTAACGGTGCAACTACCACGATCAACGACACCATCGACAAAGTGGATGTGGTCCTGACGGCCACCAATACCGTCGGTGAAGGCGGCAATATCGTCTACACCGCTTCGCTGGTCGACAAGTCGGGTAATGCGGTGACCAACATCACCAATCCACTGACCGTGACTTTGGACAATGGCCAGACCATCACCATCGGTGTGAATCAGTCGAGCGGTAGCGTCACTACCGTGGCGCCTAATGATGTTTACAACGGCGACCAAACCGTTACCACCGCGATCAAAACGGTAACCGGCGGCGAGCACTTCGAGAACCTGGTGCCGGGCACTACGCCGGTGAACACCACCGTTACCGATACTCCGGGCACTGCGGATACCACCACCGTGACCCTGACTGCGCCAAGCGTAGTAAACGAAGGTGGTCAGATTACGTATACCGCCACGCTTTCCAACAAAGCGGGCACTGACGTCACGCTGAAACTCGACAACGGCTCGAGCATTACCATCAAGGCTGGCGATACCGTCGGCACCGTGACCGTCCCAGCACCTAGCGATGACGTGTTCATCGACAAGAGCACGCAGACCGTCAAGATTACCGACGCTACCGGCGGTAACTTTGAGAAGCTGGAAGTTGCAGGCAACGGTGCAACAACGACCATCAACGACACCATCGACAAGGTCGATGTGGTCCTGACCGCCACCAACACCGTCGGTGAAGGCGGCAACATCGTCTACACCGCCAGCCTTGTGGATAAAAACGGCGCGCCGGTGACCAACATCACCAATCCACTGACCGTGACGTTGGATAACGGCCAGACCATCACCATTGGTGTAAACCAGTCGAGCGGTTCTGTCTCGGTAGTCGCTCCAAACGACGTCTATCAAGGCAACCAAACTGTCACTGCCGCCATCAAAGGCGTTACCGGCGGCGAGCACTTTGAGAACTTGGTACCGGGTACCGATAAAGTCACTACGACCGTAACGGACACACCGGGCACTGCAGATACCACCACCGTGATCCTCACCGCGCCAAGCGCAGTTAACGAAGGTGGTCAGATTACGTACACCGCCACGCTTTCGAATAAAGCGGGCACTGACGTCACCCTGAAGTTGGATAACGGTTCCACCATTACCATCAAGGCTGGCGATACCGTCGGCACCGTGACCGTCCCTGCGCCTAGCGATGACGTGTTCATCGATAAGAGCACCCAGACCGTCAAGATCACCGACGCTACCGGCGGCAACTTCGAGAAGCTGGAAGTTGCAGGCAACGGCGCAACCACCACCATCAACGACACCATCGACAAGGTCGATGTGGTCCTGACCGCGACCAACACTGTGGGCGAAGGCGGCAATATCGTTTACACCGCCAGCCTTGTGGATAAAAACGGTGCGCCGGTGACCAACATCACCAACCCGCTGACCGTGACGTTGGATAACGGCCAGACCATCACCATCGGTGTGAACCAGTCCAGCGGCAGCGTCACCACCGTAGCGCCGAACGACGTTTACAACGGCGACCAGACCGTCACTACCGCGATCAAAACTGTGACCGGCGGCGAGCATTTCGAAAATCTGGTGCCAGGTAGCGATAAAGTCACTACGACCGTAACGGACACACCGGGCACTGCTGACACCACCACCGTGACCCTGACCGCGCCAAGTGCGGTCAACGAAGGTGGTCAGATCACCTATACCGCGACCTTGAGCAACAAGGCCGGCACCGACGTCACGCTGAAGCTGGACAACGGTTCGACCATCACTATCAAGGCTGGCGATACCGTCGGTACCGTAACCGTTCCTGCGCCTAGCGATGACGTGTTCATCGACAAGAGCACCCAGACCGTCAAGATCACCGACGCTACCGGCGGCAACTTCGAGAAGCTGGAAGTTGCAGGTAACGGCGCGACAACGACTATCAACGACACCATCGACAAGGTCGATGTGGTCCTGACCGCCACCAACACTGTTGGCGAAGGCGGCAACATCGTTTACACCGCTTCGCTGGTCGACAAGTCGGGTAATGCGGTGACCAACATCACCAACCCGCTGACCGTCACCCTGGATAACGGCCAGACCATCACCATCGGTGTGAATCAGTCGAGCGGCACCGTCACCACCGTGGCGCCGAACGACGTCTACAAAGGCGACCAGACCGTCACCACCGCCATCAAAGGCGTCACCGGCGGCGAGCACTTCGAGAACTTGGTGCCGGGCACTACGCCAGTGAACACCACCGTTACCGATACTCCGGGCACTGCTGACACCACCACCGTGACCCTGACCGCGCCAAGCGCAGTTAACGAAGGTGGTCAGATCACCTACACCGCTACCTTGAGCAACAAGGCCGGCACCGATGTCACGCTGAAGCTGGATAACGGGTCGACCATCACCATCAAGGCCGGCGACACCGTCGGCACCGTGACCGTCCCTGCGCCTAGCGATGACGTGTTCATCGACAAGAGCACGCAGACCGTCAAGATCACCGACGCTACCGGGGGCAACTTCGAGAAGCTGGAAGTTGCAGGCAACGGCGCGACCACCACGATCAACGACACCATCGACAAGGTCGATGTGGTCCTGACCGCCACCAACACCGTCGGTGAAGGCGGCAACATCGTCTACACCGCCAGCCTTGTGGATAAAAACGGCGCGCCGGTGACCAACATCACCAATCCACTGACCGTGACGTTGGATAACGGCCAGACCATCACCATTGGTGTAAACCAGTCCAGCGGCACCGTCACCACCGTGGCGCCGAACGATGTTTACAACGGCGACCAGACCATCACTACCGCGATCAAAACTGTGAGCGGAGGCGAGCATTTCGAAAATCTGGTGCCAGGTACCGATAAAGTCACTACGACCGTAACGGACACACCGGGCACTGCAGATACCACCACCGTGACCCTGACTGCGCCAAGCGCAGTTAACGAAGGCGGTCAGATCACTTACACCGCGACCTTGAGCAATAAGGCCGGCACCGACGTCACGCTGAAATTGGATAACGGTTCGACTATTACCATCAAGGCTGGCGATACCGTCGGTACTGTGACCGTCCCGGCGCCGAGCGATGACGTGTTCATTGATAAGAGCACCCAGACCGTCAAGATCACCGACGCTACCGGCGGCAACTTCGAGAAGCTGGAAGTTGCAGGCAACGGCGCGACAACGATCATCAACGACACCATCGACAAGGTCGATGTGGTCCTGACCGCGACCAACACTATTGGTGAGGGCGGCAACATCGTTTACACCGCTTCGCTGGTCGATAAGTCGGGTAATGCGGTGACTAACATCACCAACCCGTTAACGGTCACCCTGGATAACGGCCAAACCATCACCATCGGTGTAAACCAGTCGAGCGGGTCTGTTTCTGTAGTCGCTCCAAACGACGTCTATAAAGGCGATCAAACCGTCACCACCGCCATCAAAGGCGTCACCGGCGGCGAACACTTCGAGAACCTGGTACCGGGCACTACGCCGGTAAATACCACCGTTACCGATACTCCGGGCACTGCTGACACCACCACGGTGACCCTGACCGCGCCAAGCGCAGTCAACGAAGG
>NZ_JBNPJU010000051.1:0-7005 GCF_050312575.1 Pseudomonas sp. R11F
ACTCATCTGTAGTTGAGACACCGCCATCGGGAGCAAGCCCCCTCCCACATTGTTTTTGTGGTGTTGTTTAGACTGCTAAGGCACGTGGTTCGCTGCGACGGATCGCACGCACCTTGTGCAGGGTATCGGCGCAAGTGCGCGCAGCTTCCTGGCCTTTATGCACAAAGTGATCATGGAAGAATGCATGATGCTCGCTGCCGGCGTGGAAGTGGTGCGGGGTCAGGGAAACCGAGAATACCGGCACTTCTGTTTCCAGCTGCACCTGCATCAGGCCGCTGACCACGGATTGGGCGACGAATTCGTGACGGTAGATGCCACCGTCCACCACCAGCGCGGCAGCCACGATACCGGCATAACGGCCGGTCTTGGCCAGCAGCTTGGCGTGCAGGGGCATTTCAAACGCGCCGCCGACTTCGAAGAAGTCGATATCCGATTCCTGGTAGCCCTGGGCGATGATTTCGGCAAGGAAACCTTTACGGCTCTGGTCGACAATATCCTTATGCCAGCAGGCTTGGATAAACGCGATACGCTCGCCGTGATGGTTTTTGCTTTTGCTGTCGATTGCGGTGGGTTGCATGTTCTGACTCCTGTTTAAGAAAAAAACAGGGCGTTATGAATCGAATGGGATTTAAGGGTGCGCAACGCCGGTCATGCACGCATGAGGTCAGCGAACGGCCCTTAGGTGCCAATCCCGTTCTCTCTTCATCCGGACTATGACCGTCGGCCCCGGGATCACACCGGGTCTGCTGACCTTGTCGCCGTCCTGCGTGAGCAGTTCAAGGCGCCAAGCGCTCGCGGGCTATGCACATTGCGTGCAATTACCGCCGGTGGGGAATTACACCCCGCCCTGAGAACGTTGCCGCCAGAACCCTGGCGGCGGAGAGTTTTTAACACGGTTTTTCAAAAACTGCACGGCCGCTGTATCGATAAGCTATATCGGTTTGTTTGGTTGGTATTCATTTGAATACACGTAGGGCTTGATATCTCGCGGCTTTGCCCGCAGTAATCTCCTTCTAAGGGGCTTACCCACTCACAGAGGCCAGTTTCATGTCAGTGATCGACCTGCGCAGCGACACCGTGACCCAACCCACCCCCGGCATGCGGGACGCGATGGCCAGTGCGGTCAGTGGTGATGACGTCTACGGTGAAGACCCGAGCGTCAACCACCTTGAAGCTGAGCTGGCCAGGCGCCTGGGCTTTGCGGCGGCGCTGTTCGTGCCCACGGGCACCATGAGCAACCTGCTGGCGTTGATGGCTCACTGTGAGCGCGGCGAGGAATATATCGTCGGCCAACAGGCCCACACCTACAAATACGAAGGGGGTGGTGCGGCCGTATTGGGCTCGATCCAACCGCAGCCGCTGGAGGCGCAGGCGGACGGCTCCCTGGACCTGGACCAGGTGTCGGCGGCGATCAAGCCCGACGATTTCCACTTCGCCCGCACCCGCTTGCTGGCGCTGGAAAACACCATGCAGGGCAAGGTTCTACCGCTGGAGTACTTGGCGAAGGCCCGCGCGTTGACCCGTGAGCGTGGCTTGGCCCTGCATCTGGACGGTGCGCGGCTCTACAACGCGGCGGTCAAGCTCGGTGTGGAGGCGCGGGAAATTGCCCAGTATTTCGACTCGGTCTCGGTGTGCTTGTCCAAGGGGCTGGGCGCGCCAATTGGTTCGGTGTTGTGCGGCTCTACGGCGTTGATCGCCAAGGCGCGTCGCTTGCGCAAGATGGTCGGCGGCGGCATGCGTCAGGCGGGTTCGCTGGCGGCGGCAGGGCTGTATGCCCTGGATCATCAGGTGGCGCGCCTGGCCGACGACCATGCCAATGCCCAGTGGCTGGGCGATGAATTGCGCAAAGCCGGTTATGAAGTGGAGCCGGTGCAGACCAATATGGTCTACGTGCAGATCGGTGGGCAGGCTCAGGCCCTGAGGGCGTTTGCCGCCGAGCGGGGGATCAAGTTGGTCGCCGCGCCGCGTCTGCGCATGGTCACGCATATGGATGTCAGCCGGGCGCAGATCGAGCAAGTCGTGCAGGCATTCGTCGAGTTTTCCCGAAAATGACAGTGCTGACCGTCTAATTGAATGCTTCTATCGCATAAACACGCTGTACCACCGGCAAAGGGCCGATATAATGCGGCCCTTTGCCGTCGCTCCGTCTGATGATGTTGCGCACTGGCCTTTGGCCGCAGACTCCGTGGAAGAACCTAATGAAAAGCGCAGAAATCCGTGAAGCCTTCCTTCGCTTCTTCGAAGAGCAAGGTCACACCCGTGTAGCCTCCAGCTCCTTGATCCCTGGCAATGACCCGACCCTGCTGTTCACTAACGCGGGGATGAACCAGTTCAAGGACTGCTTCCTGGGCCAGGAGAAGCGCGCTTATACCCGCGCTACCAGCAGCCAGAAATGCGTACGCGCCGGCGGTAAGAACAGTGACCTGGAAAACGTCGGTTACACCGCTCGCCACCACACGTTCTTCGAAATGTTGGGCAACTTCAGCTTCGGCGACTATTTCAAGAAAGATGCGATCACGTTCGCCTGGACCTTCCTGACCGGTGTGTTGAAGCTGCCCAAGGAAAAGCTCTGGGTCACCGTCTACGCGACAGACGACGAAGCCTATGACATCTGGACCAAGGACGTCGGTGTGCCGGTCGAGCGCATGATTCGCATCGGCGACAACAAGGGCGCGCCTTACGCGTCCGATAACTTCTGGACCATGGGCGATACTGGCCCGTGCGGTCCTTGCACCGAGATTTTCTATGACCACGGTGCCGACATCTGGGGTGGCCCACCGGGCTCGCCGGAAGAAGATGGCGACCGTTACATCGAGATCTGGAACAACGTGTTCATGCAGTTCAACCGCACCGCCGATGGCGTGTTGCATCCGCTGCCGGCACCGTCGGTGGATACCGGCATGGGCCTGGAGCGGATCAGTGCGGTGATGCAGCACGTTCACTCCAACTATGAAATCGACTTGTTCGCCAACCTGCTGAGCGCATCGGCTGCGGCGATTGGCTGCGCCAATGAAAACCAGTCGTCGCTCAAGGTCGTGTCGGACCACATCCGTTCCTGCGGCTTCCTGATTGCTGATGGCGTGCTGCCGTCGAACGAAGGCCGTGGCTACGTGCTGCGCCGTATCATCCGTCGCGCCTGCCGTCACGGTAACAAGCTGGGCGCCACCGGCAGCTTCTTCTACAAGATCGTGGCCGCGCTGGTCGCCGAGATGGGCGACGCCTTCCCGGAGCTCAAGCAGCAGCAGGAAAACATCGAGCGCGTGCTCAAGGCTGAGGAGGAGCAGTTCTCCAAGACCCTGGAGCACGGCCTGAAGATTCTCGAGCAGGACCTGGCTGAGCTCAAAGGTACCGTGGTGCCGGGCGACGTGGTGTTCAAGTTGTACGACACCTACGGCTTCCCCATGGACCTGACCGCCGACATCGCCCGTGAGCGCGAGCTGACCATCGATGAAGCCGGTTTTGAGCGTGAGATGGAGGCCCAGCGCGTGCGTGCGCGCTCCGCCAGTTCCTTTGGCCTGGACTACAACACCCTGGTCAAGGTGGACGTGCCTACCGATTTCATCGGCTACAAGGCGACCGTGGGTTTGGCCAAGATCGTTGCCCTCTATAAGGACGGCAAGTCGGTCGACGTTTTGAATGAAGGTGACGAAGCGGTAGTGATCCTGGACCAGACCCCGTTCTATGCCGAGTCCGGTGGGCAAGTGGGTGACTGTGGTTTCCTGAGTTCGACGTCGGGTCGCTTTGAAGTGCGCGACACCACCAAGACCGGCGGTGCTTTCCTGCATCACGGTGTGCTGGTGCTGGGTAACCTGACGGTCGGTGCGCCGGTCGATACCCAGGTCGATGCCGACGTGCGGCACGCTACCGCGCTGAACCACTCGGCCACTCACTTGTTGCACGCTGCGTTGCGCCAGGTGCTCGGCGAGCACGTTCAGCAAAAAGGGTCGTTGGTCGACAGTCAGCGCCTGCGCTTCGACTTCAGCCATTTCGAGGCGATCAAGCCGGAGCAGATCAAGGCACTGGAAGATATCGTCAACGCGCAAGTGCGCAAGAACACTCCGGTCGAGACTGAAGAAACCGACATCGAGACCGCCAAGGCCAAAGGCGCCATGGCACTGTTCGGCGAGAAGTACGGCGACAGCGTGCGCGTACTGAGCATGGGCGGCGACTTCTCGGTGGAGCTGTGCGGCGGTATCCATGCCAACCGTACCGGCGACATCGGCCTGCTGAAAATCATCAGTGAAGGCGGCGTGGCGTCCGGCGTGCGGCGTATCGAGGCGGTGACCGGGGCTGCGGCCCTGGCCTACCTCAACGCGGCCGAAGAACAACTCAAGGAAGCGGCGAGCCTGGTCAAGGGCAGCCGCGACAACCTGATCGACAAACTGTCTGCGGTGCTTGAGCGCAACCGTGCGCTGGAGAAACAGCTGGAGCAGTTGCAAGCCAAGGCAGCCAGCGCGGCGGGTGACGATTTGTCTGCTCAAGCGTTGGACGTCAAGGGCGTGAAAGTGCTGGCTGCGCGCCTGGACGGCCAGGACGGCAAGGCGCTGTTGGCCTTGGTCGATCAGTTGAAGAACAAACTCGGCCACGCAGTGATCCTGCTCGGCGGTGTCCATGAGGATAAGGTCGTTCTGGTTGCCGGTGTAACCAAAGACCTGACTGGCCAACTCAAAGCCGGTGATTTGATGAAACAAGCCGCCGCGGCAGTGGGCGGGAAGGGCGGTGGTCGTCCGGACATGGCGCAAGGCGGTGGTGTAGATGCCGGCAGCCTGGACGCGGCCCTGGGCCTGACCGTACCGTTTGTCGAGGCCGGTATTTAAGGCGCTGTTAATGAGCCCATGGTCTAGTCGTGGGCTCGCTGCGGTGCTGCAAGATTTGTTTATTGGGCGCCCCTTTACGGGCTGAGGCGGCTTAGAAATGGCTTTGATCGTACAGAAATTTGGAGGCACCTCGGTCGGCTCTGTCGAAAGAATCGAGCAGGTCGCCGACAAGGTTAAGAAATTCCGCGATGCCGGGGATGACCTGGTGGTGGTGCTGTCGGCCATGAGCGGCGAGACCAATCGCCTGATCGATCTGGCCAAGGCAATCAGTGGTGATCAACAGCCGTTGCCGCGTGAGCTGGATGTGATCGTGTCGACTGGCGAGCAGGTGACCATTGCGTTGCTGGCGATGGCGCTGAACAAGCGTGGCGTGCCGGCGGTGTCCTACACTGGCAGCCAGGTGCGCATCCTGACCGATAGTGCGCATACCAAGGCGCGCATCCTGCAAATCGATGATCAGAAAATCCGTACTGATCTGAAAGCCGGGCGCGTGGTAGTTGTGGCGGGCTTTCAGGGCGTGGACGAGCACGGCAACATCACCACCTTGGGGCGTGGCGGTTCGGACACCACTGGTGTGGCCCTGGCGGCGGCCCTCAAGGCTGATGAATGCCAGATCTACACCGATGTGGATGGCGTCTACACCACTGACCCACGTGTGGTGCCGGTCGCCCAGCGCCTGGACAAGATCACCTTCGAAGAGATGCTGGAAATGGCCAGTCTCGGTTCCAAGGTGCTGCAGATCCGCGCAGTAGAGTTCGCCGGCAAGTACAACGTTCCGCTGCGCGTATTGCACAGCTTCAAAGAGGGTCCGGGCACCCTCATTACTATTGATGAAGAGGAATCCATGGAACAGCCGATCATTTCCGGTATCGCTTTCAACCGTGATGAAGCCAAGCTGACGATCCGTGGCGTACCGGATACCCCGGGCGTGGCCTTCAAGATTCTGGGCCCTATCAGCGATGCGAACGTTGAAGTCGACATGATCGTGCAGAACGTCTCGCACGATAACACCACCGATTTCACCTTCACCGTACACCGCAACGAGTACGATGCGGCGTTGAAAATCCTGCAGAACACCGCTAACGAAATTGGCGCCCGTGAAGTGATCGGCGATACCAAGATTGCCAAGGTGTCGATCGTAGGTGTGGGCATGCGTTCCCATGCCGGCGTTGCCAGCCGTATGTTCGGCGCTCTGGCCAAGGAAAGTATCAATATCCAGATGATCTCTACCTCGGAAATCAAGGTCTCGGTAGTGATCGAAGAGAAGTACCTGGAGCTGGCTGTACGCGCACTGCATACCGCTTTCGAGCTGGATGCTCCGGCCCGACAGGGCGAGTGATGTGATGCCAGGAAGGCGCGGTTTACCGCGCCTTTCATTTTTTTGTGGGGCGCATGTTCTTTTGTGTGGGCTCGACAATACTTAGGTGGTAGGGCTATGGCCTTCGGGTTGTAGGTCGAGGGCCTTTTTTTTGCAGACTGTTGTTCCTGAACTGAAATGCGTGAGGTGAAAGGTATGTTGATTCTGACTCGTCGTTGCGCAGAAAGCCTGATTATCGGTGATGGCGAAATCACCGTGACCGTGCTCGGCGTCAAAGGCAATCAAGTGCGCATCGGGGTTAATGCTCCGAAAGAGGTGGCTGTTCACCGCGAGGAAATCTACCTGCGGATCAAGAAAGAGAAGGACGAAGAACCAAGCCTTTAATTTTTATCGTTTTTTATGTTTGCAAACGGGGATGAACGTGGTTAATATACGCCCCGTGTTGCGGAGAGCTGGCCGAGTGGCCGAAGGCGCTCCCCTGCTAAGGGAGTACACCTCAAAAGGGTGTCGGGGGTTCGAATCCCCCGTTCTCCGCCATTATTTGCTTAGTACGTTGCAATCTAGTTTTTTCGGTAAGTTGTTGAAAATACTCGAAAAAATAGCTTTACATAGAGATTGAACGGCCTATAATGCGCGGCAACAAATGCACTCGTAGCTCAGCTGGATAGAGTACTCGGCTACGAACCGAGCGGTCACAGGTTCGAATCCTGTCGAGTGCACCATTTAAGAGTCAGTTGCAGCAATGCAGGTGGCTTGGCTTCAACCAGTTGTGATCTGGTCTAAAAACACAACTTGCACTCGTAGCTCAGCTGGATAGAGTACTCGGCTACGAACCGAGCGGTCACAGGTTCGAATCCTGTCGAGTGCACC
>NZ_JBNPJU010000074.1:0-5585 GCF_050312575.1 Pseudomonas sp. R11F
ATGGCGGTGTATCAGTCACGGTTTCTGAACCTGATACACCGTCATCGGGAGCAAGCCCCCTCCCACAGGTTATCCATCGTCCGCTCTTTCGCTTAACTGACTGGCATTAGGGCAAGCCCCCTCCCACACTCGGATCACATGCACACTCAGCCCTTTTGGGCCAACAACTCCAGCCCTTCATGCAACGCCGGGAACAAGCTGTTGTTGAAGTTGTTCCAGCGCAGTTCAAGGATGGTGTCCTGCGGCGATATCTCGGTGTTGAGCACGTCGTGGAAGACTTCACCGGAGTCGATACCGTTGTCCACGTAGTGGAACGACGCACCGGTCAGGTACAGCGGTTCGCAAGGCTTGGTCTCTTTGGTCGCCCAATCCACCACCGCCTGGCCACGCGCTCCGTACAACGCATTCCAGGTGGCATAGGCGCCACGACGCTCATAGGGCGACTCGAGGCGGGTAATGCCGGGGTGGATATTCATGATGCGTCGGGCAAACGGCGCGCCGGGGCGTACCAGCTCATCGAGGATCACCAGCAAACCGTCCAGCACCACGATATCGGCCTTCAACTCCACCAGCGTGTCGTGCAGGCGACGTTCGAAATCCTGCTTGCCGGCGATATGTTCCGCGCTGCCACGCGGCAAGCGACGGTAGGTGGACGGCACACTCAGCAGCAGGTCGTTGACCAGCGTGCCCTGCACCCGCAAGTCCGCCGGGTACAGCCACTGGCGGCCAGGCTGGTAGGCAAAGCCATAGTCGCTGACCAGTTGCTGGTCCCGTGGGTTCTGCTCGTCATCGTCATACACCACGCCCACCAGGTTGTAGCGCTGGCCCAGCGGCGTGTCATTGAGGGATCCCACCAGAAACTCCAGCACCGACTTCATGTAGCGCTCGTGGTCCTTGTAGGCCACCGGCTGCCCGGCCTTGTCGGCGGCGGCATTTCTCAGGGACCACACATACACCAGGTTCTTTTTCGTCATTGTTTCGCTCTCGCTGAGGGACTGCGCAGCGCGTGGATACACGTGCGCCTACAGCACAAGAACGAACCAGCGTCGCGGCAATTTATCCGGCGTGGTCGCCGCCCGGCGCGCCGAGCTAAATCCTTGCGTCGACGCTTCGTTTGTCAGGGGTAAGGGTCTGTGTGCCCAGCCCCTCTTTTCACTCTCCGGGATGTATTTATGACCGACCCCAAACGCGGCGCCTTCAATGGCCTGCTCGCCCTGCTCAGGCCCTTTCGTATGATCGTGACGGTCTCCGTCGCCCTCGGCATGGCGGGCGGCCTGGCCATTACCCTGCTGCTGGCCACCATCAACAATGCCCTGCACTCGGCCAACGGCATGACCCAGGGCGTGGTGCTGACCTTTGCAGCGCTGTGTGTGGTGGCGCTGGTCAGTTCGATCATCTCGGACATCGGCACCAACTACGTCGGGCAGCGCATCATTGCCGCCCTGCGCAAAGACCTCGGTGAGAAGGTGCTGTCGGCGCCCATCGGGCAGATCGAACGCTACCGTTCCCACCGCCTGATCCCGGTGCTGACCCACGATGTCGACACCATCAGCGACTTTTCCTTTGCATTCACCCCGCTGGCCATCGCCGCCACGGTCACCCTCGGTTGCCTGGGTTACCTGGCCTACTTGTCGGTGCCGATGTTCCTGATGATGGTGGTGGCGATCATCATCGGCAGCGCCGTGCAGTTCATTGCCGGCGGCAAAGGCATCCAGGGTTTCGACCTGGCGCGCAGCCATGAGGATGAGTTGCAGCGTTACTACAACGCGATTGCCTCCGGCGCCAAGGAGCTGCGCATGCACCGCCCACGGCGTTTTCGCATGAACACCCACCGCATCCAGGAAACCGCCGACCGCATCAGCGATATCCAGGTGCGCTCGGTCAACATCTACATCCTGGCCAAGACCTTCGGCTCGATGCTGTTCTTCGTGGTCATCGGCCTGGCCCTGGCGATGCAGGCATACAACCCCAACCCGGACCCCACGGTGATCACTGGTTTCGTGTTGGTGCTGCTGTACATGAAAGGCCCCCTGGAACATCTGCTGGGTTACCTGCCGGTGGTGGGCAAGGCGAAGATTGCCTTTGGCCGTATCAGTGAATTGTCTGAGCGTTTCTCCTCGCCCGAGCCGCATCTGCTGATGGACGACAGCGAGGCGCCCAAACCGATGGTCAACAGCCTGGAACTGCGCAATGTGAGCTACAGCCCGCCGGCGGTCGAGGGTAGCGCGCCGTTCCACCTGGGGCCGATCAACCTGAGCATCAAGCAAGGCGATATCGTGTTTATCGTCGGCGAAAACGGCAGCGGCAAGACCACCCTGATCAAACTGCTGCTGGGTTTGTACAC
Source organism: Pseudomonas sp. R11F (assembly GCF_050312575.1). Lineage (NCBI taxonomy): Bacteria > Pseudomonadati > Pseudomonadota > Gammaproteobacteria > Pseudomonadales > Pseudomonadaceae > Pseudomonas > Pseudomonas sp. R11F. The sequence continues at coordinate 2,345 of NZ_JBNPJU010000074.1, forward strand.
CCCGCAGTCGGGCGAAATCCGCCTCAATGACGAGACCGTGACCGACCCCGAGCGCGACGATTATCGCCAGCTGTTCACCACGATCTTCTCCGACTATTACCTGTTCGATGACCTGGTGCAGGGCAGCGCCACGCAGTCGCTGGACAGTGCCGCCAAATACCTGGAGCGCCTGGAAATCGCGCACAAGGTCAGCGTCAAGGATGGCGTGTTCAGCACCACCGACCTGTCCACCGGCCAGCGCAAGCGCCTGGCCCTGGTCAACGCCTGGCTGGAGGAGCGCCCGGTACTGGTGTTCGACGAATGGGCCGCCGACCAGGACCCGGCGTTCCGCCGGATCTTCTACACCGAGCTGCTGCCGGACCTCAAGCGCCTGGGCAAAACCATCATCGTGATCAGCCACGACGACCGTTATTTCGATATCGCCGACCAGTTGGTGCGCTTGCGTGCCGGCCAGGTGGTGCACGCGCTGGAACCGGCGTGAATTTTGTTTTCCGGTTTTCTGAGGTAGGAACGTCTCACTAGTGGTAATGAGAACCAGCCTCAATTAACACCTAGAATTTGCCCACTTAAAACCTAGAAGAGAAAGCATCCATGCCAGCACGACTCGGCCTCAGCCCACTGAGCAAGGCGTTAACCATGCGCCGGGCCCTGAACATCAACCTTCTTCCAAGCGCCTTGGCCCTGGCAGTATCGTTGCCGATCGCAGGCTATGTGCAGGCTCAGGAGATCGAGTTGAATATTCCTGCCCAGGCGCTGGGGAGCGCACTCCAGGAATTCGGGCGCCAGGCCAACGTGCAGGTGTTGTACAGCCCCAGCGATGTGCAGGGCAAAAACAGCCGTGCGGTCAAGGGCAAGATGGCGCCACAGCAAGCCATTGACCAGTTGCTGGCGGGCACATCGACCACCCACAGCCTCAACGGTAATGCGTTGACGGTTGCTGCTGCCGGCGACACCACTGCCCTGGAGCTGAGCCCCACTCAGGTCAACGGTAACGTGCTGGGCAATATTACCGAGGGCTCCGGCTCCTACACCCCAGGCACCATCGCCACCGCGACGCGCCTGACCCTCACGCCACGCCAGACCCCACAGTCGATCACCGTGGTCACCCGCCAGCACATCGAAGACTTCGGCCTCAACAACGTCGATGACGTGATGCGCCACACCCCGGGCATCACCGTGTCGGCCTATGACACCGACCGTACCAACTACTACTCCCGGGGTTTCTCGGTCAACAGTTTCCAGTACGACGGCATTCCGTCCAGCGTGCGCAACGTCGGCTACTCGGCGGGCAATACCCTGAGCGACATGGCGATCTATGACCGTATCGAAATCCTCAAGGGCGCCACCGGCCTGCTCAACGGCGCAGGCTCCCTGGGTGCGACCATCAACCTGATCCGCAAAAAGCCCACTGCCGACTTCAAGGGCCATGTAACCGTGGGCGCAGGCTCGTGGGACAACTATCGCAGTGAAGTCGATGTCAGCGGCCCCTTGACCGAGAGCGGCAATGTGCGTGGCCGGGCGGTGGCGGCGTACCAGGACAAGAAGTCCTTCATGGACCACTACTCGCGCAAGACCGAAACCTACTACGGCATCACCGAATTCGACCTGTCCCCGGACACCATGCTGACCGTCGGCTTCGACTACCAGGACAACATTCCGAAAGGTTCCAGCTGGTCCGGCGCGTTCCCGCTGGTCAACTCCAACGGCAGCATCAACAAGATGCCGCGCTCCTACAACAACGGCACCACCTGGAGTTCATGGGAGCAGAACACCCGTACCGCCTTCGCCATGCTCGAGCATGACCTGGGTGACGGCTGGGTGACCAAACTGCAACTGGACCACAAGATCAACGGCTACCACGCTGACCTTGCATCGATTCAGTTCGTCCAGCCGGCCGCCGATGGCACCGCCGAGATCAACGGACAGAAATACACGGGTGAAACCAAAAGCACCTCGGCCGATCTTTATGCCACCGGGCCGTTCAGCCTCTTTGGTCGTGAACATGAATTGGTCGTGGGCGGCTCGATCGGTACTTCGCGCTGGCAGGGCAAAGGTTACTGGTCGCCGGAATGGCCGCAGGGCAACAAAGTCGATTTCTACAACTGGAACGGCAAGCTCGGCAGGCCAATCTACGGGCCGGTGCAGCAGTACATCGACGACACTATCCGCCAGAACGGCTACTACGTGACCACACGCTTGAACGTGATCGATGACCTGAACGTGATCCTCGGCGGGCGCGTGGCCAACTACCATGTCACCGGCAACAACCCTTCGTACAAGGAAACCGGGCGGTTCATCCCTTACGCCGGGGTGATCTACGACCTCAACGACAACTTCTCCGCGTACGCCAGCTACACCGATATTTTCCAGCCCCAGGAAAGCACCTATAAGGACCGCGACAGCAAACTGCTGGACCCGGACGAAGGGCAAAACTACGAGCTGGGCCTCAAGGGTGAGTTCTTTGAAGGCCGCCTGAACACCAGCATCGCCTACTTCGAAGTGCACGAGACCAACCGGCCGATCTCGGACGACGCCTACAACAACCAGACGCCAACCCCGAACAACTACGCGTTCAAGAGCTCCAAGGCGGTCACCAAGGGTTATGAGGCAGAAATTTCCGGTGAGCTGAGCCCGGGCTGGCAAGTCCAGGGCGGCTACACCCACAAGATCGTGCGTGACGACGACGGCAAGAAAATCTCCACCTTCGAACCCGAGCACCAGGTCAACCTGAACACCACCTACAAGCTCAAGGGCGACCTCGACAAGTTCACCATCGGTGGTGGCGTGCGCTGGCAGACCAAGGGCTGGCAAGAGGTCTGGAACCAACCCCTCAACCAGAACCAGGACATTACCCAGGAATCCTACTGGCTGGTGGACCTGATGACCCGCTACCAGGTCACCAAGAACCTGTCGGCGACCGTCAACTTCAACAACATCTTCGACAAGTCCTACTACACCAACGTGGGCTTCTATAACTCGGCCGCCTACGGTGAGCCGCGCAACGTGATGGTCAGCACCCGCTGGGACTTCTGATGTAAGCCCTTGACCACCCTGCGTGGTCGAACAAACGCCCGATGAGAGCCCTGCTTTCATCGGGCGTTTTTTTATACCTGCCCCCTTGCGACCGCACCTTGTGCGGGCTTGCCCTACTGCCAATCAGTTAAGCGATAGAACGAACGATGGACAACCTGTGGGAGGGGGCTTGCTCCCGATGGCGGTGTGTCAGGCTCAGAACCGTGAC
>NZ_JBNPJU010000057.1:0-220456 GCF_050312575.1 Pseudomonas sp. R11F
CACCGCGTTCTTCCAGGAAGAGCTCAGGCGCCTGGTTTTGGGGCGGCTGCGCCACCCAGCGCGGGGCAAGCCCGCTCACTACAGAGGTGTTCAAGGTTTTTTCGGGCGCAGTACCAGCCACAACGCCCCGGCGATCAATATTCCACCATACAGATGCGCCATCGACAGCGGCTCATCCAGCAACAATGCGCCCCACAAAACCCCGAACGGCGGAATCATGAAGGTCACGGTCATCGACTTCACCGGCCCGATGGACGACAGCAGGCGGAAGTACAGGATGTAGGCGAACGCCGTACACACCAACCCCAACCCGAGTAGCGACAACCACACCTGCCAACCACCCCAACTGGCCGGGGGATGGCTGATTGCGCTGTAGGCGAATAGGGGCAGCAGAAACAGCGTAGCCCCCAGCATGCTGCCCAATGCGGCGAGCCGGCTGTCCAACCCGCCACGCTGATCCAGCCAGCGCCGCGCCAGGAAACCGGCAAAACCATAGCAAGTCGTCGCCAGCAGGCAGGCCAGCGCGCCCATCAACAATTGCAGGTCAAACGCCACCGGCCCGGCGCGTGTCAGCACGCCCACGCCCAGCAGACCCAGGCTGACACCGGCGATTTTTGCCGACGTCAGCCGTTCGCTGAAGAACAGCCCGCCGATCAGCACGCCCATCAGCGGCGTGGTGGCATTGAAGATCGCCGAGTAGCCCGCCGGTAAGACCTGGGCCGCCACCGAGTACATCGTCGCGGGAATCCCCGAGTTGATCACACCCAGCAGCAGCACGGTTTTGAACTTGCCCTGGAAGTCCCAGTTGACGCGCATGATCATCAGGATCACCAGCAAGCCGGCGGCGGCGATCGACACGCGAAAGAACGCGGTCGGCACGGTGCCGATTTCCGGCGCGATGATGCGCATGAACAGGAAGCTGGCCCCCCAGATGGCAGCCAGCCCCAATAGGTACAAGGTGTCGAGGGGTCTCACGGAACACTCCTACATCAATAAGGCGGCGAGTGTTGCATGACCCGGTGACGGATTACACGACAAACCGCGTGACCAGACCATTGAGGTCCACAGCCAGGCGAGACAGCTCATGGCTGGCCGCCGAGGTCTGGGTGGCACCGGCGGCGGTCTGGGTGGACAGGTCGCGAATGTTGACCAGGCTGCGGTCCACATCGCGGGCAACCAGCGCCTGCTGCTCGGCGGCACTGGCGATCACCAGGTTGCGCTGGCTGATCTGTGAAATGGCGGCGGTGATTTTCTCCAGCGCGCTGCCGGCACTGTTGGCCCGCTGCAAGGTCTGGCCCGCATGTTCGGCGCTGCTGTTGAGGGCGTCGACGGTGTTCTGGGTGCCTTGCTGGATGCCGTTGATCATCTGTTCGATTTCTTCGGTGGAGTCCTGGGTGCGCTGCGCCAGGGAGCGTACTTCATCGGCCACCACGGCGAACCCGCGCCCGGCCTCACCGGCACGCGCCGCTTCGATGGCGGCATTGAGCGCCAGCAGGTTGGTCTGCGCGGCGATACCGCGGATGACTTCCAGCACCTTGCTGATGTCTTGCGCCTGTACCGCGAGGCCCTCGGCTTTGGTCGAGGCCCCGAGCACTTCGTCGACCAGGTTCTGGATCGAGCTGATGGTTTCGCTGATCTGGTAATGACCGTGCTTGCTGTCTTCGTCCGACGCCTTGGAGGCCTCGGCGCTGGATACCGCATTGCCGGCCACTTCGTCCACGGCAGTGCTCATTTCAGTGACGGCGGTGGCGGCCTGTTCGATCTCGTCGTTCTGCGCCTGCAGGCCACGCGTGCTCTGTTCCATCACCGAGCTCATTTCTTCGGCCGCGGAGGCCAGTTGTTGCGCCGATTCACTGATGCCACGGATAGTGCCCTGCAACTGCGCCTGCATGGTGGCCAGGGCCGCCAGCAGTTGGGCGGGCTCGTCCTTGCCGCTGACGCTGATCGGTTGGCTCAAGTTGCCGCCGGCGATTCTGCGTGCCACGGTCAGCGCCTGGGCGAGCGGGGCGGTGATGCTGCGGGTCAGCAGCCACGCCAGCAGCAAGGTGGCGATCAATGCGCACAGGATGATCAGGCCGACAATCCACTGCGCGCTGAAATAGGTCTGCGCGGAGGCGTTCACTGCGGCTTCCACGCCGTTCTGGTTGAAGGTAATCATGTCCTCCAGGCTCTTGCCGAGGATCAGGCCCTGTGGTGCGAGACGACTGTTGAGCAGGTCAATGGCATCCTGTTGCTGATCCTTGTCGACCAGGGCGACGATCTGTGCGACGAGCGTCAGATAAGTATTTACGTTGTCTTCGAGCTGCTTGAGCATGCCGCGCTCTTCGTCGTCGCTGAGCAGGGCCTTGTGATGGTCCAGCAGGGTTTGCAGCTCGGCGCGCTGGCGCGTGATCAGGGCTTTGCTGTTGTCACGGATGCGTGATTCGTCGGTGGTCGCCAGGCGCAGGGCCTCCAGGCGAATACTGGCCACCAGGGCCGCGCTGTCGTGAATGTTCTCGATGCTGGGCATCCACGACGCTTCGATGACCTGCGCGCTTTGTCGCAACTTGGCCATCTGGCCCAGGCCGAACATCCCGACAATCACCAGCAAGCCGGCCAGCACCCCAAAACTCAGACTGGCACGTAGACCGATCCGCATATTCCTCAATGACATCTCAACGCTCCTTGGGTGATTAGTACCTGTTCCCGGATCGGTCTTCTGACCTTGTTAGGGTGGGAGAAGGGGGCGCTATATATCAAAGTGCCATCAATGTAGTAATCAGGGTTTCCCTTACGCTGTATCACCACCCTTGCCGAGACTTTCATCTGCGAAGCCGGGTTGTTTTTGCAGCGCACAAACCTCAGGCACCGCCGTTGCTGGCTCACAGCGCGGAGGGCACGGCTGCGCCAAGTGCATTTATTGACTGCTTGGTCGAGTTATAAAAATTGAAAATAAATGTACAAAACCACTAAGGCTGTACAGCGAGGCTGGAAAAATCATCCTTCTCCTGCCACGGTTCACTGGCTAAGCTCAGGTTTCCCTGACGCCGCTTGAGGTTTTCCGCATGTCGCAGCACGCCCTCGCAATTGCCCGGATGATCCTGGATGGCTTCGACGATTACCGTGAGCACTTCCGCCGTATCACCGATGGTGCCCGCGAGCGTTTCGAAAAGGCTCAATGGCAGCAAGGCCAGGCGGCGTCGGCGGCGCGTATCAACCTGTATGAAGAGAAAGTCGGCGAAGTCACGGCGCGCCTGCGGGCCGGTTTCCCGGCGGCGGTGCTGCTGGAGGTCGATCAGTGGCCCTTGGTCAAGAGCGCGTATATCGGCCTGATCGACCTGCGCTTCGATGATGAGCTGTCGGAGACCTGGTACAACTCGATCTTCTGCGGCCTGTTCAGTCATGACCTGATCAGCGACGGCTGTATGTTCATTCACACCACGCGGCCGAGCCTGCGCCGGGCGCGTGCGGCGCAAACGCGGTTGTACACGCCGGATGGCAAGGTGGCCGAGATGCTGGCGCAGATCTTTGCCGACTACAGCTTCAGCGAACCTTACGCCGACCTGCCCGCCGACCTGCGCCGCCTGGAAGCCCAACTGCGGGAAAACCTGCCGGACTGGGTGTGCAAAGACCCGGGCCTGAGCGTCGAGCTGTTTTCCTCGGTGCTCTACCGCAATAAAGGCGCTTATCTGGTCGGCCGTCTCTACACGCACGACGAGCAGTGGCCGCTGGTGATTCCATTGCTGCACCGCGAAGGGCGCGGTATTCAGATCGATGCGCTGATCACCGACGAGGCCGAAGTCTCGATCATCTTCTCGTTCACCCGTTCCTACTTCATGGTTGATGTGCCGGTGCCCGCCGAGTTCATCGGCTTTCTCAAGCGCATCCTGCCCGGCAAACATATCGCCGAGCTGTACACGTCGATCGGCTTCTACAAACACGGCAAGTCGGAGTTCTATCGTGCGCTGATCAACCATCTGGCCAGCACCGATGACCGCTTCATCATGGCTCCCGGCGTGCGCGGCATGGTCATGAGTGTGTTTACCCTGCCGGGCTTCAACACCGTGTTCAAGATTATCAAGGACCGTTTTTCGCCCTCGAAAAACGTCAACCGCGCCACGGTGATCGAGAAGTACCGCCTGGTCAAAAGCGTCGACCGGGTCGGGCGCATGGCCGATACCCAGGAGTTTGCCGACTTCCGGTTCCCCCTGAGCAAGTTCGAGCCCGACTGCCTGGCCGAGCTGCTGGAAGTCGCGGCCGGCACTGTCGAAGTGGAAGGCGACACGGTGCTCATCCGCCACTGCTGGACCGAGCGACGCATGACCCCGCTCAACCTCTACCTTGACAATGCCAACCCGGCGCAGGTGCGTGAAGCCCTGGAAGACTACGGCCTGGCGATCAAACAACTGGCGGCGGCGAATATCTTTCCCGGCGACATGCTGCTGAAGAACTTCGGCGTCACCCGCCACGGTCGCGTGGTGTTCTACGACTACGATGAAATCTGTTTTCTCACCGAAGCCAACTTCCGCCACATCCCGCCGCCGCGTACCCCCGAGGATGAAATGGCCTCGGAGCCCTGGTATTCGATCGGCCCGCTGGATGTCTTCCCCGAAGAGTTTCCGCCGTTCCTGTTTGCCGACACCGCCCAGCGCAAGCTGTTCGATGAGTTGCACGGCGAGCTGTACAACGCCGATTACTGGAAGGGGCTGCAGGAAGCGATTCGAGCCGGCAAGGTCATTGATGTATTCCCGTATCGCCGCAAAGAGCGCGAGAACGAATGAGGGGCGCGCGCGTGGGTGGTTTTCTGCGACAATCCGCCCCCTGCATAAATAGATGACCCAAACGCACCTGATGACTGACCAAGCACCCACGATCGATCAACTGCTCAAGACCCTCGACCACGCCATGCTCGCCGACCGCCACCGCTTGCGGCGGCAGTTGCTTGAATTGCGCAAGAAGCCTGACGAGGAAAAGCTGGCGCAGTGGGTGGCGCGGATGCAGGCGTCCTGTGCCCAGGTCACGGCGCGGCGGGCCAGCCTGCCGGTGATTCGCTATGACGACAGCCTGCCGATTGCCGCCAAGCGCGATGAGATCAAAGCTGCACTGAACAAGCATCAGGTGCTGATCATTGCCGGTGAAACCGGCTCGGGTAAAACCACCCAGCTACCGAAGATCTGCCTGGAAATCGGTCGTGGCCAATTCGGCCTGATCGGTCATACCCAGCCGCGTCGCATCGCCGCGCGCAGCGTGGCCACCCGCGTCGCCGAAGAGTTGGGCACGCCATTGGGGGCATTGGTCGGCTATCAAGTACGCTTTGAAGACCAGAGCGATTCCAACACCCTGATCAAACTGATGACCGACGGCATCCTGCTGGCGGAAACCCAGAACGACCGCTACCTCGAACGCTACGACACGATCATCGTCGATGAAGCCCACGAGCGCAGCCTGAACATCGACTTCCTGCTCGGCTACCTGAAAACCCTGCTGCCGCGCCGCCCCGACCTCAAGGTGATCATCACCTCGGCGACCATCGACCTGGAGCGCTTTTCCAAGCACTTCGACGATGCGCCGATTGTCGAGGTTTCGGGCCGTACCTTCCCGGTGGAAACCTGGTATCGCCCGCTGACCCTGGAACAGGACGAGGAGGGCAACCGCGTCGAGGACGACCTGACCGTCGACCAGGCGATCCTCGCCACCCTCGATGAAATCGCCGCCTATGAACGCAGCGAGCGGCGCAGCCCAGGCGACGTCCTGGTGTTCCTGCCGGGTGAACGCGAGATTCGCGATGCCGCCGAGATGCTGCGCAAGGCCCAGCTCAAGCACACCGAAATCCTGCCGTTGTATGCGCGCCTGTCACCGGCCGAGCAGCAGCGGATTTTCCAGTCGCACCCAGGGCGGCGCGTGGTGCTGGCGACCAACGTTGCGGAAACCTCGCTGACGGTGCCGGGCATTCGTTATGTGATCGACAGCGGCACTGCGCGCATCAGCCGTTACAGCTACCGCGCCAAGGTACAGCGCCTGCCGATCGAAGCGATTTCCCAAGCCAGCGCTAACCAGCGTAAAGGCCGTTGCGGCCGGGTCGAGCCGGGCATTTGCGTACGCTTGTACAGCGAAGAAGACTTTATGGGGCGTCCGGAATTTACCGACCCGGAAATCCTGCGCACGAACCTCGCCGCCGTGATCCTGCAGATGCTGCACCTGCGCCTGGGCGAGATCACCGACTTCCCGTTTATCGAACCGCCGGACGGCAAGGCCATCAGCGACGGTTTCAATCTGCTGCAAGAGCTTTCGGCGGTAGACCGCAATAGCCAGCTCACGCCGTTGGGCCGCCAGTTGGCGCGTTTGCCGGTGGACCCACGCATGGGGCGCATGCTGCTTGAAGCCGCCAAGCTTGGCAGCTTGCAGGAAGTGCTGATCGTCGCCAGCGCAATGTCGATCCAGGACCCGCGCGAACGCCCACCGGAGCGCCAACAGGCGGCCGACCAGGCGCACGCACAGTGGAAGGATGCCGATTCCGACTTCGCCGGGTTGGTCAATCTGTGGCGCGGCTTCGAAGAGCAGCGCCAGGCGCTGACCGCCAGCCCGCTGCGCAACTGGTGTCGCAAGAACTTCCTCAATTACCTGCGCCTGCGTGAATGGCGCGATTCCCATCGCCAGTTGAGCCTGATCTGCCGCGACATGCAGCTGGCCATCAACCAGGCCCCGGCGGACTACCCGAAGCTGCACAAGGCGGTGCTGTCCGGCCTGCTCAGCCAGATTGGCCAGAAGACCGAAGACGGCGACTACCTCGGTGCGCGTCAGCGGCGTTTCTGGATTCACCCGTCCTCGGGCATCGGCAAAAAGCGCCCGCAATGGTTGATGACCGCCGAACTGGTGGAAACCACCAAGCTGTATGCACGCATGGTGGCGAAGATCGACGCCGACTGGATCGAGCCGCTGGCCGGGCATTTGATCAAGAAAAACCACTTTGAGCCGCATTGGGAGAAGAAGCGTGGCCAGGTAGTGGCATTTGAGCAGATCACCCTGTTCGGGTTGATCGTGGTCGGACGCCGGCCGGTGCATTACGGGCCGATCGACCCCGTGGTGTCGCGCGAGCTGTTTATCCGCGAAGGCCTGGTGCGTGGGGAAATCCAGTCCCGTGCCAAGTGCCTGGCGGCCAACCAGCAGTTGCTGGAGCAGCTCGACGAACTGGAAGCCAAGGCCCGCCGCCGCGATATCCTGGCCGATGAAGAAACCCTCTACGCCTTCTATGACGCACGCCTGCCGGCGGAGATCCACCAGACCGCGACCTTCGACAGCTGGTACAAGGTCAACAGCCAGAAAAACCCGCAACTGCTGATCATGCGCGAAGAAGACGTGCTGGCACGCGAAGCCAGTGAAGTCACCGCCGCGCATTACCCGGATACCCTGCACCTGGGCGACCTGGCCCTGACGTTGAGTTACCACTTCGAGCCCAACCATCCGCGTGACGGCGTGACCCTACGCGTGCCAGCACCGCTGCTGCCGGCCCTGCCGCCGGAGCGTCTGGAGTGGCTGGTGCCGGGGCTGATCGAAGCCAAATGCGTTGCCCTGGTGCGTAATTTGCCCAAGGCACTGCGCAAGAACTTCGTGCCGGTGCCGGATTTCGTCAAGGCGGCGCTGCAGCGCATCGAATTTGGTCAGGGTTCATTGCCCCAGGCGCTGGGGCACGAATTGCTGCGCATGACCGGCGCACGGGTCAGCGATGAGGCTTGGGCGCAGGCGGCTCAGCAGGTGGAAAACCACTTGAAGATGAACCTCGAAGTGGTCGATGGCCAGGGCAAGTTCCTGGGTGAAGGCCGCGATCTGGCGGAGTTGACCGCACGCTTTGCACAAGCCAGCCAAGCCGCCTTGGCCGTGCCGCAAACTGCAAAAAGCCAGCAACCGGTGCAGGCCAAGGTGTTTGCGGCGGTGGCCGAGAAAACCCAGCAAAACATCGCCGGCCTGTCGATGACCGTTTACCCGGCGCTGGTGGAGGACAATGGCACCGTCAAGGAAGGGCGTTTCTCCACCGCTGCCGAGGCCGAGTTCCAGCACCGCCGTGCTTTGCAGCGCCTGCTGATGCAGCAATTGGCGGAGCCGGCGAAATTCCTGCGCGCAAAATTACCCGGGCTGACCGAGCTGGGTTTGATGTACCGCGAATTGGGGCGCGTTGACGCGTTGGTGGAAGACATTCTGCTGGCCAGCCTCGATGCCTGCGTGCTGGAAGGTGAAGCCAGCCTGCCCCGTGATGGCGCGGGTTTGGCCGCCTTGGCCGAGCGCAAGCGCGGCCATTGGACCGAACACGCCGAACGCCTAGCGCGCCTGACCCTGGAAGTGCTCAAGCTCTGGCACGGTTTGCAGAAGCGCTTCAAAGGCAAGATCGACCTGGCCCAGGCCGTGGCGTTGAACGATATCAAGCAGCAACTGAGCCAATTGGTGTATCCCGGTTTTGTGCGGGAAACCCCGGCGCAGTGGTTCAAGGAATTGCCGCGTTTTCTCAAGGCCATCGAGTTGCGCCTGGAGAAATTGCCGAGCCAGGTACAAAAGGACCGGGTGTGGAGCGGCGAGTTGGCAGGCTTGTGGACCCAGTACGAAAACCGCCTGAAAAAACACGCCCAGGAAGGTAAGCGCGACCCGCAACTGGAGCTTTATCGTTGGTGGTTGGAAGAGTACAGGGTGTCGTTGTTTGCCCAGCAGTTGGGCACTAAAGTGCCAATTTCCGACAAGCGCCTGAGCAAGCAGTGGAGCCAGGTGGAGCCCTGATTCTGACGTGGGTCGGGCTGGCTCACTTGCACATTAAAACGGTGCTTGTCTGGGACGTGGCGCCAAATCCCGGCATTTGTGGCAAACTTCGCCGCTATAAATGCCGGGATCGTCGCACAGAGCTGCGGCGCGATGGAATAAAGCGTTGCCAGTCTGATGTCCGCCGCGCGGAATCGGACTACTTACAGTTTGGTACGACGGTACCAATATCTTCTGCCTGACAGATTTAGAGGAACGACCGTGCATAACGTCGTCATCAGCGGCACTGGCCTTTACACCCCGGCCAACAGCATCTCCAACGAAGAGCTGGTGCAGTCTTTCAATGCCTACGTGCAACAGTTCAACAGCGACAATGCCGCTGCTATCGAGCGCGGTGAAGTGCAGGCGTTGACCGAGTCCAGCGCGGCGTTCATTGAAAAGGCGTCGGGCATCAAGAGCCGCTTCGTGATGGACAAGGAGGGCATCCTTGATCCGCAGCGCATGGCCCCGCGCCTGCCCGAGCGCAGCAATGACGAGTGGTCGGTGCTCTGCCAGATGGCGGTCGGCGCCGCCGAGCAGGCCCTCAAGCGTGCAGGCAAGACTGCCGCCGACATCGACGGTGTGATCGTTGCCTGTTCCAATCTGCAGCGTGCCTACCCGGCCATCGCCATCGAAGTCCAGAGCGCACTGGGCATCGAAGGTTTTGGTTTCGACATGAACGTGGCGTGTTCCTCGGCCACCTTCGGCATCCAGAACGCCGCCAACAGCATCCAATTGGGCCAGGCGCGGGCGATCCTGATGGTCAACCCGGAAGTGTGCACCGGCCACCTGAACTTCCGTGACCGTGACAGCCACTTCATTTTTGGTGATGCGGCCACTGCCGTCGTGCTTGAGCGCGCTGACCTTGCGACCTCCGAGCATCAGTTCGAGGTGGTGAGCACCAAGCTGTTGACCCAGTTCTCCAATAATATTCGCAACAACTTCGGCTTTCTCAACCGCGCGGCGGAAGAGGGCATCGGCGCGCCCGACAAGCTTTTCGTGCAGGAAGGTCGCAAGGTGTTCCGCGATGTCTGCCCGATGGTTGCCGAATTGATCAGCACCCACCTGGCGCAGAACCAGTTGAATGTCACCGACGTGAAGCGCTTCTGGCTGCATCAGGCCAACCTGAGCATGAACCACCTGATCGTGAAGAAACTGTTGGGCCGCGAAGCCACGGTGGAAGAGGCCCCGGTCATTCTCGATACCTACGCCAACACCAGTTCGGCGGGTTCGGTGATTGCGTTCCATACTTACCAGGACGACCTGCCCAAGGGCTCCGTGGCGGTGCTCAGCTCGTTTGGCGCTGGGTATTCCATCGGCAGCGTGATCCTGCGCAAGCGATAAACATCGAGGTCTTGAATGGCGGCAGCGGACGACGCGCACCTGCTTGAACGACTGCTCAAGGGCGAGCAGCGGGCCTACAAGGACATGGTCACCACCTACCAGAGCGCGATGCGGGCGGTGGCCTATGCCATCGTCGGCCAGCGCCACGCCGACGAGGTGGTGCAGGACGCCTGGTTGTCGGTGGTGCGCAACCTGGCCAAGTTCGAAGGGCGCTCCAGCCTCAAGACCTGGTTGCTGACCATCACCGCCAACGCCGCCAAAGGCCGCTACAAACAGAACCGTCGTGAAGTCTTGCTCGACGATTTGCCTTCGCCCCACGGCACCATCGGTGATGATCGCTTCGTACCCGACGACGGCCATTGGGCTGTCGCCCCCTACGCCTGGCACCAGGACACCCCGGAAGCCTTGCTGACCGAGGATGAGCTGCGTGAATGCCTGGAACATACGATTCTGAGTTTATCGGAGTTACAAAGTAGCGTGCTGGTGCTGCGTGAACGCCAGGGCCTGGAGCTGGAAGAAATCTGTAATCTTCTGACGCTCTCGCTCTCCAATGTCCGTGTGCTGTTGCATCGAGCGCGGCTTAAAGTCTTCGCCACGGTGGAGCATTTTGAGGAAACGGGCGAATGTTGACGTGTAAAGAACAAGTGGCGCGGTCCAGTGACTACCTCGATGGGCAATTGACCTTTCGCGAGCGTTTGCTGGTGCGTCATCACCTGATGTTCTGCCCCAACTGCCGGCGATTTATCCGTCAGATGCGTTTGTTGCAGGCGACGTTGAAGATCATGCCGCAAGCCCCGGTCAAGGATGCCGATGCGTTGGCTGAGCGACTGGCTGCCGAGCGGCGCCAGATCATTAAAGGCGGGTAAAGACAGGCTTGCGTGGGGCGTCGAACGGATGAGGGGCGACCCACCCACGCAAGGCTGTTGTAGAAGCAGCTTCAAGCGGCAGACTTGAAGCGGCAGATGAAGCGCTCTTCCTTGAAGCTTGTAGCTTGAAACTTACCGCTGCTTTTCTAGAACTTGGCTTCAGCATCCAACTGCAGGGTGTTGGTGTTGGCATCACGCTGGGTGCGGCTGGCGTAGTCGGCCTTGGTCAGGAAATACGTAGCGCCGAGGGCGAAGTTCTTGTCGATGTCGTAGCTGACCTTGAACTTGTGACCGCGTGAACCGGTGGTACCGTTGGCGAAGTCCGAGTCGGTGAAAGCGCCAACGACCGCGTCACGTTGGGTATCGCGGTAGTTGTAGTCCAGGTTGAAACCGAACACTTTGGACTTGGCACCCAGCAACCAGGCGGTGTCCTGATCGGTTACGGCATCGTTGTTTTTCACGTACTGACCATAAAACGCCAGAGGCACGGCCAGGCCGCCGATATCGGCTTGGGCAAAGCCTTCATACAGGCGGAACTGGTTGTCGGGCGAGTTGCCGTTGACCGCCAGTGCGCAAGGCGTGGTGGTTGTGGTGCAGCGGCTGTCTTTATCGTTCTGGTAGGCGTAAACGCTGCCGCCCAGGGTCATTTTCAGGTTGTCGGTGACCGAGAAGCGCGTGCCCAGCTGGCCGGATGTCAGGCGCAGGTCGTGGCGGAACTGCACGCCGTCGCCGTCGACGTTGTCCTTGAGGTTGTAGTTGCCAATGCTGCCGAACAGTTCGGCGCTGCTACCCAGTGGGTATTTGTAGGTCAGGGCCAGACCTTCCGGGTTGATGTCGCTATCCCAGATCACGTCGCCCATGTTCACCCAGGGTTGGAGCATCTTGCCGCCGATCACGTGCAGGTTCTTGATCTGGTCCGGGTGGTAGTCGATGTAGCCGAGGTCCAGCCAGATCGACTTCTTGTCGAAGTAGTTGTCCTGGTCCTGGTTGGTGGAGCGGGCATCGTCGTTGCTGCCGGTGGCGATTCGGATGCCGGTGTCCACTTGCGAGTTGATTTCGGTGTAGGCGCCCAGGCGTGCGCGGATACGTTGGCGGTCTTTGTCACGGCCGCCGTTGTTGGATTCGCCTTGGATCTTCACGGTTTCCTGACGGAAACGCACGTCACCCTTGAGTTGGGTGCGCGCGGCCCAGGCCAGCTTCTGGTCGAAAACGCTGAGGTCGTTGGTTTTTTTCGCGGTGGCCGCGATCTGCTCGTTGGTCTCTTGTTGAGCTTGCTGTGCGATCTGCTTTTCTTTCTGGTCTTTGGCCAATTCCGCTTGCAGTTCAGTGTACTGCGCTGCAGTGATCTGGCCGTTGGCCTTGAGCATGTCGAGCAATTTAGCGTCGACTGCAGCGCTGGCTGGAATGCTCAGGGCCATCAGCAGGCCGCCGCACAGGACCGCCGCAGTTTTAGTGGAAGCAAGACGCATATCAATCTCCGAAAGTGAGGAGGGATGGCAAACCATCCAGGACACAACCGACCGATGACGGACGGAAAATAGCCGCCTTATAGAACCAGGCGCTCTAAAAAACAGGCGTCAGTATTGCGATCGTTTATGACGAGGTAGTGGCGAAGTGATTTCATCTGCATGACAAATTATTTAAGAATGGAACTAATTGTTTCGAGGTTTGTCCTTGCGGTTTCGAGGTGTGCCCCGCGCTGTGATAGGCGATACTCGCCAGGCTTTTACGCCCAACACCCGCGAGGACGCCGATGCCGCTGCAACGTCTGGACAGCTTGTCCGAAATTGCCCCAAATGCCTGGGACGCCTTGGTGCCGCATGCTCAGCCCTTCGTGCGGCATGCATTTCTAAGTGCGTTGGAGGACAGCGCCAGCCTGGGCGCGCAGTCGGGTTGGCAGCCTGAGCACTTGCTGCATTGGGAAGGTGATCGCTTGGTGGCGGCCTTGCCCAGTTACCGCAAATGGCACTCCTACGGCGAGTACGTATTCGATCATGGCTGGGCGGACGCCTGTGAGCGTGCCGGTATCGACTATTACCCCAAGCTGTTGACGGCGGTGCCGTTCAGCCCGGTGAGCGGGCCAAGGTTGTTGGCAGCGAATGCCGACGACGGTTTTGAATTGCTCAAAAGCCTGCCGGGCTACCTGGAAGTTGAAGGGCTTTCCAGTGCGCATATCAACTTCACCGACCCACTGGCCGACAGCGCACTGGCCCGGCAAGAGGGCTGGTTGCAGCGTCTGGGCTGTCAGTTCCATTGGCAGAACCGGGGTTATCGCGACTTTCAGGACTTCCTCGATGCCCTCAGTTCGCGCAAGCGCAAACAGATGCGAAAAGAGCGTGAGCAAGTGGCGGGGCAGGGGATCGATTTCGAATGGCTGCAAGGCCACGAACTGAGCGAAGCCCAGTGGGACTTTGTCTACGCCTGTTACGCCAATACCTACGCGGTGCGCCGTCAATCCCCCTATTTGACCCGCGCCTTTTTCAGCCTGCTGGCCGAGCGCATGCCCGAGGCGATCCGCGTGGTGTTGGCCAGGCAAGGGGCGCGTCCGGTGGCCATGGCTTTCAGCTTGATCGGTGGCGATAGCTTCTATGGTCGCTATTGGGGTTGCCTGGCGGAGTTCGATCGTCTGCATTTCGAGACATGTTTCTACCAGGGCATGGACTACGCGATCGCCAACGGCTTGCAGCGTTTCGACGCCGGTGCCCAGGGCGAGCACAAGTTGATACGCGGGTTCGAACCGGTGATAACCCGTTCATGGCACTACCTGCGCCATCCGGGTTTGAAGCACGCCGTGGAGGATTTCCTGGCGCGTGAGCGGGTGGGAGTGCTGGCGTATGCCGAAGAGGCGAGGGCAGCTTTGCCTTATCGGCAGGTATAAGGTGCCTCATGTCTCACAAGCTGAACAGGAGCGCTGAAGTCTGTAGTGAGCGGGCTTGTCCCGCGCTGGGCGGCGAAGCCGCCCCAATACGACCGTCGCGTTGTGTCAGGCAGAACACGGTGGCAGGTTTCAGGGCGGCTGCGCCACCCAGCGCGGGGCAAGCCCGCTCACTACAAGTAACCTGATCATCCTTGACGAAAAACCCTGCCTTAACGGCAGGGTTGAACTCGTTTAGGTTAGACCGTCTCTTCTTTGCCCAGCCAGCGATAAACCACACCGCCGACGATTGCACCGAGGATCGGCGCGAGCCAGAACATCCACAGCTGCTGGATCGCCCACCCGCCGACAATCAATGCCGGGCCGGTACTGCGGGCCGGGTTGACCGAGGTGTTGGTGACGGGGATCGAGATCAGGTGGATCACGGTCAAGGCCAGGCCAATGGCTATGGGGGCCAGGCCCGCAGGGGCACGGCGGTCGGTGGCGCCGAGGATGATCAGCACAAACATCGCCGTCATCACCAGTTCGGTGACAAAGCCTGCCGCCATCGAGTATCCACCGGGTGAATGCTCGCCATAACCATTGGAAGCCAGGCCGCCGGCCAGTTCAAAACCCGGTTTGCCACTGGCAATGAAGTACAGCAGTGCCGCGGCGACGATGCCGCCGATGACTTGGGCCACGATGTACGCCGGTAATTCCCTGGCCGGAAACCTTCCGCCCACGACCAGCCCCACCGATACTGCCGGGTTGAGGTGACAACCGCTGATATGACCGATAGCAAAGGCCATGGTCAGCACCGTGAGCCCGAATGCCAGGGCCACACCGAGCAGACCGATCCCGACGTTGGGGAACGCTGCGGCCAACACCGCACTCCCGCAGCCACCCAGTACCAGCCAAAACGTGCCCAATCCTTCCGTAACGGAACGTTTTAACAAAGTAGACATGAACACTTCCTTAGTAGATTGCTCTATCTAGTTAACGGGTAGGTGATGCTTCCTTGCCGTGTTACGTCAGGGCCATCCTGGTTCCTGCTTGTAGTACAGCAGGATTGTGGCCCATCGCCCGTTCGATAGAGAAAACTGTCAGAATTGTTCGGATTTGGTGGCGCAGTCATGACCCTCCGAGGTCAGTCGATGCCTACAAAACCCCCTGTCTGGTGCTGCCACAAACGTGCATACAATCCGCCATGGGCCAGCAATTGGGCATGGCTGCCACTTTCGGCAATCCGGCCTTTCTCCAGCACCACCAACCTGTCCATTCGCGCAATAGTCGACAGCCGGTGCGCAATCGCAATCACCGTCTTGCCCTGCATCAGGGTTTCCAGGCTTTCCTGAATCGCCGCCTCGACTTCCGAGTCCAGTGCCGAAGTCGCTTCATCCATGATCAGAATCGGCGCGTCTTTAAGCAGCACGCGGGCAATCGCAATGCGTTGACGCTGCCCGCCGGACAGCTTCACGCCGCGTTCCCCCACATGCGCGTCCAGCCCGGTGCGGCCTTCGGCATCCGACAGCAATGGGATGAACTCATCGGCGCGGGCCTTGTGCACGGCGGCCCAGAGCTCTTCATCGGTAGCATCCGGCTTGCCATACAGCAGGTTGTCGCGGATCGAGCGGTGCAGCAGCGAGGTGTCCTGGGTGATCATGCCGATCTGTTCGCGCAGGGTCTCCTGGGCCACCTCGGCTATGTTCTGGCCATCGATCAGGATGCGCCCGCCTTGCAGGTCGTAAAGGCGCAGCAGCAAGTTGACCAGGGTCGACTTGCCGGCGCCCGAGGGGCCGATCAAGCCGATTTTTTCCCCGGCCTGGATGTTCAGGTCCAGGCCGCCAATGATCCCGCTCTTTTTGCCGTAGTGAAAATCCACCTGCTCAAAGCGCACTTCACCACGGGGCACGCTCAGGCGTGGAGCGTTGTCGCGGTCGGTCACCGCCAGCGGTTGGGCGATGGTTTTCAGGCCGTCCTGCACCATGCCGATGTTTTCGAAAATGCCATTGACCACCCACATGATCCAGCCGGACATGTTGACGATGCGAATCACCAGGCCGGTCGCCAACGCAATTGCGCCCACGGAAATCAGCGACTGGGTCCACAACCACAGGGCCAGGCCGGTGGTGGTGACGATCAACAGGCCGTTCATGGTGGTGATCACCACGTCCATGCTGGTCACCACACGGCTGGCCAGCTGGGTCTTTTCGGTCTGCTCGATGATCGCTTCCTTGGCATATTCCTGTTCGAAATGGGTGTGCGCAAACAGCTTCAAGGTGGTGATGTTGGTGTAGCCGTCGACGATACGGCCCATCAGTTTGGAGCGCGCCTCGGAGGAAATCACCGAACGTTCCTTCACCCGTGGCACGAAATAGCGCAGTGCCAGGCTGTAGCAGACGATCCAGGTCACAAGCGGAATCATCAGGCGCCAATCAGCCTCGGCAAACAGCACCAGGGAGCTGATGGCGTAGATCGCTACGTGCCAGATCGCATCCACCGCCGCCACGGCGGAGTCGCGCAGGGAGTTGCCGGTTTGCATGATGCGCTGGGCGATGCGCCCCGCGAAGTCGTTCTGAAAGAAGTTCAAGCTCTGCTTGAGCACGTAGCTGTGGTTCTGCCAACGGATCAGGCTGGTCATGCCCGGGCTGATGGTCTGGTGTACCAGCAGGTCATGCAAGGCGCCGAAAATCGGGCGCAGCAGCAGCGCGACCACGGCCATCCAGATCAGCTCGGCGCTGTGAATCTGGAAGAAGTCGGCGGGCGGGGTGCCTTGGGCCAGGTCGATGATGCGGCTCAGGTAGCTGAACAGCGCGACTTCAATCAGCGCACCGATCAGGCCCACCACCAGCAAGGCGACGAAATGCGGCCACACCTGGCGCAGGTAGTAGAGGTAGAAGGGCAGGACTTTATCGGGAGGGGCCGCGCTGGGTGCGTCGCGGAAGATATCGATCAGTTGTTCAAAGCGACGATAGAGCATTAAGTTTGACGCCCGCCGTGCGGGCTCTCCTTTCAAAGGTGCGCGCGGCCTTGTGGGCCGCGCGCGAAGCGGCCTGCCGGCCTCAGTCGATGCGCTTGGCCGACTTGATCACGACAGGATCGATTGGCACGTTCTGCATGCCTTGCTTGGTGGTGGTCTGGGAGTTGACGATGATGTCGACGACGTCCATGCCCTTGACGACTTTGGCGAACACGGCATAACCGGCGTCACGACCCGGGTCGAGGAAGGCATTGTCGGCCACGTTGATGAAGAATTGGCTGGTGGCCGAGTTCGGGTCATTGGTACGCGCCATGGACAAGGTGCCGCGTACGTTATGCAGGCCATTGCTGGCTTCGTTCTTGATCGGTGCGTCGGTGGGCTTCTGCGACATCTGCGCGGTGAACCCGCCGCCCTGGACCATGAAGCCCGGGATCACACGGTGGAAAATCGTGTTGGTGTAGAAACCTTTATCGACGTAGGCCAGGAAATTCTTGGTGCTGATCGGCGCCTTGACCGGGTCCAGTTCGATCTCGATCTGGCCGTTGGTGGTATCGATCAGCACGTGAGGCGCCTTGGCGGGTTCGGCGGCCATCAGGTTGGCTGCGAACAGAACGGAGCCGCTAAAGAAGGCGATTTTTTTCAACATGGGTCAGTGATCCTGGGTAGTGGTTTCGACAGTCTTCAGAAAATCGAGCAAGGTCGCGTTAAAGACTTCGGGTTGGTCCAACGGCGTGGCATGGCGGGAATCCTCGATCACCACCAGACGCGCATCGGGCAGCAGTTTTACATAGTTTTCTTTATGCGCCACGGGGGTGTAGTCGTGGTCGGCGCTGATGACCAAGGTTGGACAGGTAATCCTGGAAAGTTGTTCCTGTACGCCCCAGCCCACAATCGCGTCGAAGCTGGCGAGATAAGCACGTTTGTCATTTTTTGCCCAGCGCTCGGCCATCTTGCGGCGCAGGTCGGCCTGGTGCGGTTTGGGAAACAGCCGGTCGCCGAGCGCCTTGCCGATGGTCGCGAGGCTGAGCAGGCGCGCCAGGCTCCAGCGCTTGGCCCATTGCCAATAATCATCGACACTGCGCACCTTGACCTCCGGTGCGCTGTTGACGATGCACAGGCTCCTGACCCGGCCGGGTTCGTCCACTGCCAGCTGGAAGGCAATCATACCGCCCATGGACAAGCCGACCACATGAGCGGGTGGCAGGTCCAGGTGTTCGATCAGGGCGATCAGGTCGAAGGTGAAGCCTGCGATGCTATAGCGCCCACGGGGTTTGTCGGAACGCCCGTGACCGCGTACATCCACCACGATCAGGCGGTAATGCCTGGCCAGCACCGGGACTTGCAATTCCCAGTCCTGGCTGCTGGAGCCCAGGCCGTGGATCAGGATCAGCGGTGCGCCGTGACCATATTCCTCGTAGTGCAGGCTGCAGCCTTCGTGGTCGAACCAGGGCATGCATAAACTCCGTTTCAGGCTTGTCGTGGGGCGGCGAAAGGCGCATCCAGAGGGGCCGTGTCAAAGGTGCGCAGCAGTTCCACGAGGATCTGCGTGGCCGGCCCCAGGGGTTTGTCCTTGTTTGAGTAAAGGTAGAACGTGGGGTTGCGGCTGCCGCCTTTTTCCAAGGGAAGCTGCTTGAGCAGGCCGTCCCTGAGTTCACGTTCGATCAGGTGTCGGGGCAGCCAGGCGAAGCCCAGGCCGCTGCTGACGAACGTGGCGGCAGTGGACAGGCTGCCGACGGTCCAGCGCTGTTCGGCACCGAGCCAGCCGACATCCCGCGGCTGCTGCCGTCCGGAATCGCGGATCACCACCTGCATCTGGCTTTCCAGGTCCTGGAAGCTCAGTTCGCGGTTCATGCGGTGCAGCGTGTGCTCGGGATGGGCCACGGCTACAAACTCCACATCGCTCATTTCCGTGCCCAGGTAACCGGGGATGCTGAAGCCGCAAATCGCCAGGTCGGCCACGCCTTCAATCAGCAGTTCTTCAACACCCGACAGCACCTCCTCGCGCAGGCGCACGCGGCAGCCGCGGCTTTGCGGCATAAAGGCGGAGAGGGCGCGCACCAGACGCGCATTGGGGTAAGCCGCATCGACCACCAAGCGCACTTCCGCTTCCCAGCCTTGTTCCATATGGTGGGCGAGGTCTTCCAGCTGGCTGGCGTTTTTCACCAGTTGCCGCGAGCGGCGCAACAGCACCTCACCGGCGTCGGTGAGCACTGCCTTGCGCCCGTCGATGCGCAGCAATGGCACCCCGAGTTGATCTTGCATACGCGCCACGGTGTAGCTCACCGAGGACTGCGAACGGTGCAGCGCTTCAGCCGCCTGGGCGAAGCCACCATGGTCGACCACGGCTTGCAGCGTGCGCCATTGATCGAGGGTAACGCGGGGCGCTTTCAAGATGAGCTCCTCTTGTCCTAAGCTGGCAGCCTTTATGGAGACTGCCGAATGAGAAAATTCTGTTGTGTGTGGCTGGCGCTGTTGCCGATGAGCGCGTTTGCCTACCCGATCGACGTGACTAAGAAGATCGACGGTGTGAGCGTGGATTACACCGCGTCCGACGTGGACGGCGACATCAGTTCGATCCAGTTGAATAACTACGGCACGAATGACGCCGTCTGTTCGGTAACCTTTACCAATGGCCCGGAATCTCCACGTCGTCGTACGGTTACGGTGCCGGCGGGTAAAAGCACCAACACGACGGTCAAGTTCAACCGCGCCATTATCAAAATGCGTATCGCCCTGGCCTGCGCTCCCAAATGAGGCGACAGCGGAGCCTGCGCTTAGCAATACTCCGCTTATTAACAAATTTCTAGATGGGTTATAGCAGTTTTTTGCGCTTTTTTATCGAATGGGCGTTGTTTAATCTTTTCTCCATCGACTTACAGCAAGTACAGATGGAGCCTACATAGCCATGTCCAATGTTCTGATCATCGAAAGCAGTGCCCGCCAGCAGGATTCGATTTCCCGCCAACTGACTCAGCAATTCATCAGCCAATGGCAAGCCGCGCATCCGGCGGATCAGATCAGCGTGCGAGACGTGGCGCTCAACCCGGTTCCGCACCTGGACGCCAATCTGCTGGGCGGCTGGATGAAACCGGTCGAGCAACGCAGCGCCATTGAACAGGCGTCCCTGGACCGTTCCAACGAATTGACCGACGAATTGCTCGCCGCCGATGTGCTGGTGATGGCCGCGCCGATGTACAACTTCGCTATCCCCAGTACGCTCAAAGCCTGGCTGGACCACGTGTTGCGCGCCGGTGTGACCTTCAAGTACACCGCCACCGGACCCCAGGGCTTGCTGACGGGAAAACGTGCCATCGTGCTCACTGCGCGGGGCGGCATTCATACCGGCGCGACGTCTGATCACCAGGAACCGTATTTGCGCCAGGTCATGGCTTTCATCGGGATTCACGACGTGACGTTCATTCACGCTGAAGGGGTGAACCTGAGCGGTGACTTCCAGGAAAAAGGCATCAACCACGCCAAGGCGTTGCTGGCCCAGGTCGCTTGATCCGTTAATCGTCAGATAATCGCGCGGTGTTTATCTAGCTCCACGCCAACCCTTCAAGTACGCGTATCGAACCTCCCTTTGCACTTTTTGCTCCTGAGTGCTCCTGCCCGACTGCCGCTATAGCGAGGTCGGGCTTTTTTTTGCCGTGAGTTTCGTGCCGCGCCGAAAACCTTTAATGTCCCGCCCATTCGAAACGAGGCGCGCATGGGTTATCTACTGGTTGTCACTCTGATTCAGGCATTTTCCTTCAGCTTGATCGGCGAATACCTCGCCGGCCACGTCGACAGTTACTTCGCCGTGCTGGTGCGCGTGCTGTTGGCCGGGCTGGTCTTCATCCCGCTGACCCGCTGGCGCTCGGTGGAACCCGCGTTCATGCGCGGCATGCTGGTCATCGGCGCATTGCAGTTCGGCGTCACGTACGTGTGCCTGTACCTGAGCTTTCGCGTGCTTACGGTGCCTGAGGTGCTGCTGTTCACCATCCTCACGCCGTTGCACGTGACCCTGATCGAAGACGCCCTCAACCGGCGCTTCAATCCCTGGGCGCTGATTGCCGCATTGGTGGCGGTGGGCGGCGCAGCGGTGATCCGTTTCGATCAGATCACACCGAACTTCTTCATGGGTTTCTTGCTGCTCCAGCTGGCCAACTTCACCTATGCCGCCGGGCAGGTGATGTACAAGCATCTGGTGGCGCGCTACCCGAGTGATCAGCCGCATTATCGGCGCTTCGGTTATTTCTACCTGGGTGCGCTGCTGGTGGTGCTGCCGGCGTTCTTGCTGTTCGGCAAGGCCAACTTCCTGCCTGAAGCGCCACTGCAGTGGGGTGTGCTGTTATTTCTCGGGTTGGTCAGCACCGCATTGGGCATGTACTGGTGGAACAAGGGCGCCTGCCTGGTCAATGGCGGCACCCTGGCGGTGGTGAATAACCTGCATGTGCCGGTGGGCCTGCTGCTCAACCTGCTGATCTGGAACCAGCACGAACCGCTGGGCCGTCTGGCCCTGGGCGGCTTGGTGATTCTGGGGGCGGTGTGGATCAGCCGGTTGGGCGCCAAGGCCCCCCATCGTCGCGTGGCTTAGCCGGCGCGACTCTCAGGGGCTGGTAAATGGCTGGCCCCCAACACCGCCGGCAACACCCCCGCCCGTAGATCATTACCACTCGGCTGCTGATACAGGCTCAGGCCGAACTCCGGCAATACCGCCAGCAAGTAATCGAAGATATCGCCCTGGATGCGCTCGTAATCCGCCCACGCCGTGGTGCGCGTGAAGCAGTAGATCTCCAGCGGCACGCCCTGGGCGGTGGTTTGCATCTGGCGCACCATGCAGGTCATGTTCGGCTGGATGTCGGGGTGGCTTTTCAGGTACGCCAGGGCGTAGGCACGGAAGGTGCCGAGGTTGGTCATGCGGCGGCGGTTGGCCGACAGCTGCGCACTGTGCCCCTGGGCTTCGTTCCAGGCTTTGAGTTCGGCCTGCTTGCGGCTGATGTAGTCGGTGAGCAGATGCACCTGGGTCATGCGCACTTCTTCATCGTCACGCAGGAAGCGCACACCGCTGGCGTCGATGTACAGGCTGCGCTTGATGCGACGCCCACCGGAGGCCTGCATGCCACGCCAGTTCTTGAACGACTCGGACATCAATCGCCAGGTGGGGATGGAGACGATGGTCTTGTCGAAATTCTGTACCTTGACCGTGTGCAGGGTGATATCCACCACATCACCATCGGCGCCTACTTGAGGCATTTCGATCCAGTCGCCGACCCTCAGCATGTCGTTGCTGGTCAGTTGCACGCTGGCGACGAACGACAGCAGGGTGTCCTTGTACACCAACAGAATCACCGCCGACATGGCGCCAAGCCCGGACAGCAGCAACAGCGGTGAACGGTCGATCAGTGTGGCGACGATGATGATCGCGGCAAATACGAACAGCACCATCTTCGCCAATTGCACATAACCCTTGATCGAGCGGGTGCGCGCATGTTCGGTACGGGCGTAGATGTCCAGCAGGGCGTTGAGCAGGGCGCTCACGGCCAGCGTCATGAACAGGATGGTGAACGCCAGCGCCACGTTGCCGATAAACAGGGCGGCGGTCTTGCTCAGGTCCGGCACCAGGTACAGGCCGAACTGGACCACCAGTGACGGCGTCATCTGTGCCAGGCGGTGGAAGACTTTGTTATGGCGAAAGTCGTTGAGCCAATGCAGTGCCGGCTGGCGCCCGAGCATTTTGACCGCATGCAGGATGAGGTAGCGCGCGACCCGCCCGACCAGCAAGGCTGCTACCAGCAGCACCAGCAGACCGAGGCCGGCGTGCAGCATCGGATGTTCGTCGAGGGTGCCCCAGAGGCCTTGGACGTTGAGCCAGAGCTGTTTGATATCCATGGGTAAAACCGATTCCTCTAAATGCAAGACGGGGCCGATTAGAGCATTTAACGGCGACAATGTTGGCTTTATGGACAAAAGCTCTAACAAAAAAGCAGCTGATTAGCACCGTTCGCGTAAAGAAACTCGGTTTGGGCGTCCGAAACCGTTACCCTATGCAGCTGATATTTTGTATTTCTTCGAGGTAGCACCCGTGTTTTCCCAATTCGCCCTGCACGAACGCCTGCTCAAAGCCGTGGCCGAGCTTAAATTTGTCGAGCCTACGCCGGTGCAAGCAGCGGCCATCCCGCTCGCGCTCGAAGGGCGTGACCTGCGGGTGACGGCTCAAACCGGCAGCGGCAAGACCGCCGCTTTCGTCCTGCCGGTACTGAACCGCCTGATCGGCCCGGCCAAAGTTCGCGTCAGTATCAAGACCCTGATCCTGCTGCCGACCCGTGAGCTGGCCCAGCAGACCTTGAAGGAAGTGGAACGTTTCTCGCAATTCACCTTCATCAAGTCCGGCATCATTACCGGCGGCGAAGACTTCAAGGTCCAGGCCGCCATGCTGCGCAAGGTGCCGGACATCCTGATCGGCACCCCAGGCCGCATGATCGAACAACTCAACGCCGGCAACCTCGACCTCAAGGAAGTCGAAGTGCTGGTGCTCGACGAAGCCGACCGCATGCTCGACATGGGCTTTGCCGATGATGTGCAGCGCCTGGTGGGCGAGTGCGTCAATCGCCAGCAGACCATGCTGTTCTCCGCCACCACCGGTGGCTCGACCCTGCGCGACATGGTCGCCCAGGTGTTGAAAAACCCTGAGCACCTGCAGGTCAACAACGTCAGCGACCTGAACGCGACCACGCGTCAGCAGATCGTCACCGCCGACCACAATGTGCACAAAGAGCAGATCCTCAACTGGCTGCTGGCCAACGAGACCTATCAGAAGGCCATCGTGTTCACCAACACCCGTGCTGCCGCCGACCGTATCTATGGCCGCCTGGTGGCCCAGGAATACAAGGCGTTCGTGCTGCACGGCGAGAAAGACCAGAAGGACCGCAAACTGGCCATCGACCGTCTCAAGGCCGGCGGCGTGAAAATCCTCGTGGCCACCGACGTTGCCGCCCGTGGCCTGGATGTCGACGGCCTGGACCTGGTGATCAACTTCGACATGCCCCGCAGCGGCGACGAATACGTGCACCGTATCGGCCGTACCGGGCGTGCCGGTAACGATGGCTTGGCGATCTCGCTGATCTGCCACGGCGACTGGAACCTGATGTCGAGCATTGAACGCTACCTGAAGCAGTCGTTCGAGCGTCGTACCATCAAGGAATTCAAAGGCACCTACACCGGTCCGAAGAAGGTCAAGGCGTCGGGCAAGGCTGTCGGTGTGAAGAAGAAAAAAACCGACGCCAAGGGCGACAAGAAGAAGACTGGCGCCAAGTCGCCGACCAAACGCAGGATCGCCAACCGGCCGAAGACCGACAACCTGTCGCTCGTCAGCAAGGACGGCATGGCTCCGCTCAAGCGCCGCAAGCCAGAAGCGCCAGCTGCCGAGTAAGGCAGGGGTGAAATGAAAAAACCGGACATTGTCCGGTTTTTTTTTGGCCTCAGTTTTTGCTCTTGGCGGCGGCCTCTTCCAGATCCTTGAGGCGTTGATCGATCAGTTGGCACTTGTCGGGCAAGTCGGCCGCGGTGGTGTCCACGTCCATTTTCTTCAGCTCGGCGTTGATTTGCTCGGCCTTGGCCGGGTTTTGCTGTGTCAGCTGGGTGACTTCCCGGGCCAGTTGTTCGCGCTTGGCGGTGGCCTCTTCGGGAGTGCAGGCCCAGGCGGGCAGGGCGGACAGCAGCGTGGCGGCAATCGCCAGTTTTATCAGGGCATTCATGGTCGGACCTCCTTGGCAGTGATGTTCAGTGGAGGTGACGGGGGCGTGGAAAGTTCATAGAAATGACGCCTGTCTACTCAGCTGAACGGCCGCTGACGTGGCCTGTCACACCTTTTGACGGGCTACTTTCCATCGGCCTGCGGGAGGAATCAGGATGACGACTTACAACTGGGATCTGATCGAACGTCTGCTGCATGAAGTACAGAACGGCGAAGGTAGCTTCGCCCCACGCAAATACGCCGAGCAGGAGGCGGCCGAGAAGGCGACGGCGGGTGAGCCTACCGGCAATCTGGATGCGCTGAAAAAGACCGCCGCGGACTACGAGGCACTGCTGTTCAAGCGTGGTTTTATTGAGTCGCGCCCGGAGGAAGAGGGCGGCAATGGCGAAAACTTCATCCTGACCGCGCTCGGTGCGCAGTTGCTGGCGTTGATCGACAGTTCGATCCCGGGCAATGACCACCCGCGCCAGGTACTCGACGAGCAGCCTGATGCACTGGACCAGGCAACCTTTGCCACCGTTGCGTCCAAGGCCCAGATCGCCTGATGCCCAACGCCCCGCCGCTGTGGGGTGTCGGGCGAAACTGTCAGATCGGTAATCTGCCGCTAAGGTGGCTGACAGCCGTGCGTGCCTAATCTGCTGCCATTCAACGTATGGAATTGAATTGGCATGCACTCCAAAACCACCCGACGAACATTCGTCAAAGGCTTGGCCGCCAGCGGCTTGCTGGGCGGCCTCGGGCTCTGGCGCACCCCGGTCTGGGCGTTGGCCAGCCCCGGCCAGCCCAGCGTGCTCGCGGGCACGCAATTTGATCTGTTTATCGACCAGTCCCCGGTCAACCTCACAGGCCGCGACCGCACCGCGCTGACGATCAACGGCAGCCTGCCCGGCCCGCTGTTGCGCTGGCGCGAGGGCGACACCGTGACCCTGCGCGTGAAAAACCGCCTGGCTGAGCCGACGTCGATCCACTGGCACGGCATTCTCCTGCCGTCGAACATGGATGGTGTGCCGGGCCTGAGCTTCCAGGGCATCGAGCCGGGTGGCGTGTTTGTCTATCGGTTCACGGTCAGGCAGCACGGCACGTACTGGTACCACAGTCATTCCGGGTTCCAGGAGCAAAGGGGGGTGTATGGCCCGCTGGTGATCGATCCCAAGGTGCCCGAGACGTTCAGCTACCAGCGCGATTACGTGGTGATGCTGTCGGACTGGACCGATGAAGACCCCGTTGCGCTGATGAAAACCCTCAAGAAACAGTCGGATTACTACAACCGGCACAAGCCGACCGTGGGCGATTTTGTGCGGGATGTGGGCAAGCAGGGCTGGTCAGCGACCGTCGACGATCGCTTGATGTGGGCACAGATGAAGATGAACCCTACGGACCTGGCCGACGTCAGTGGCCAGACCTACACCTATCTGCTCAACGGCCAGCCTCCCGGACGCAATTGGACTGGCGTGTTTCAGGCGGGGGAAACGATTCGGCTGCGTTTTATCAACGGCTCGGCGATGAGCTATTTCGATGTGCGCATCCCGGGGCTGAAGATGACCGTGATTGCCGCTGATGGCCAGCCGGTGCAGCCGGTGAGTGTCGACGAGTTCCGCATTGCCGTGGCGGAGACTTTCGACGTGCTGGTCGAGCCGACGGCGCCAGCCTATACGCTGTTTGCCCAATCGATGGACCGCAGCGGCTACGCCCGCGGCACCCTGGCTTGTCAGCCTGGGGCGATTGCCTCAGTCCCGGAGTTGGATCCGCGCCCCTGGATCACCATGGGTGATATGGGCATGGGCGGTATGGATCACGGTGCCATGGCGGATATGCCGGGTATGGAAGGCATGGACCACAGTGCGATGCCGATGCAGGCCCACCCCGCCAGCGAGCAGGACAACCCGTTGGTGGATATGCAAGCCATGAACCCGGTTCCCAAGCTCGATGACCCCGGCATCGGCCTGCGCAACAACGGCCGGCGTGTTCTGACTTACGCTGACCTGCGCAGTACCTTCGAGGATCCTGACGGCCGCGACCCCAGCCGCACCCTTGAATTGCACCTCACCGGGCATATGGAGAAGTTCGCCTGGTCGTTCAATGGGGTGAAGTTTTCCGATGCCGAGCCTTTGCAATTGACTTATGGCGAGCGGGTCCGATTGGTGTTGGTCAACGACACCATGATGAGCCATCCCATTCACCTGCATGGCCTGTGGAGTGACCTGGAAGACGAAAACGGCCAGTTCCAGGTACGCAAACATACCGTCGACATGCCGCCGGGTTCCCGGCGCAGCTACCGCGTAACCGCTGATGCGCTGGGGCGATGGGCCTATCACTGCCACCTGCTGTATCACATGGAAATGGGCATGTTTCGCGAGGTGCG
Source organism: Pseudomonas sp. R11F (assembly GCF_050312575.1). Classification (NCBI taxonomy): domain Bacteria; kingdom Pseudomonadati; phylum Pseudomonadota; class Gammaproteobacteria; order Pseudomonadales; family Pseudomonadaceae; genus Pseudomonas; species Pseudomonas sp. R11F. Next base: position 26,905 of record NZ_JBNPJU010000057.1, read on the forward strand.
CGTGCATGAATGAGCAAGCGAGCATAAGCCGGCATGTTTTATGGGCGTTCATCGGGTTGGCGTTCAGCCCGCTGACCCTGGCGGATGAGTTTCAAGGCATGAGCCCGGCGATACCCGCGCTCAGCGAGAGCCGCACGCCGATCCCGACCTTGACCGACGCTGATCGCGCCGCGGTGTACAACGCTCCCGGTGGGCACAAGGTTCACGACAGTGCGATCAACTCACTATTGCTGATCAACCAGTTGGAATGGCAAGACGGCGACGGCGAGGGTGCGCTGAACTGGGATATCAAGGGTTGGGTCGGTGGCGACATCGACCGCCTGTGGTTGCGCAGTGAAGGCGAGCGCAGTGCCGGTCGTACTGAAAACGCCGAAGCCCAGGTGCTGTGGGGGCATGCCATCAGCCCATGGTGGGATCTGGTGGGCGGTGTGCGCCAGGACTTCAAGCCGGGGGACGGGCAAACCTGGGCAGCGTTTGGTACACAGGGCATGGCGCTGTACAACTTTGAAGCTGAAGCCACGGTGTTTGTCGGCGAGGCGGGGCGTACCGCAGCCCGATTGGAAGGCGACTACGACCTCCTGCTGACCAACCGGCTGATCCTGCAGCCCACCGCCGAACTCAATTTCTATGGCCGTAACGATCCGCAGCGCGGCATCGGTTCTGGCCTTGCGCAGAGTGAGCTGGGCTTGAGGCTGCGTTATGAAGTCCGCCGCGAATGGGCGCCCTACGTGGGTGTCACCTGGAGCCGCAGCTACGGCCAGACTGCGCAATACGCACGGGATGAAGGCGCAGACACCCGTCAAGTGCGCTGGGTGGTGGGCGTACGCCTGTGGTTCTGACGCTTTACTCTTTCTATAACTCGCCGCCACGAGCGGCCTGGAGCCTTGCATGTCAATGTTGAAAACCGCCCTGGCGGGCGCTGTGCTGTGGGCGGGACTGATCGCCAGCCTGGCGGCCTCGGCCCATCCGAAACTGTTGTCGTCGACCCCGGTTGAGGGGGCCAAGGGGGCGCCACCGGCCGTGATCGAGCTGCGTTTTTCGGAGAACCTGCTGACGCAGTTTTCCGGCGCCAAGCTGACCATGACCGATATGCCCGGTATGCCGAATTCGCCGATGCCGGTAAAATCCAGTGTCGCGGCCAGTGCCGACCCCAAAGTGATGCTGATCAAGCCGGCCTCTACACTGGCGACCGGTACCTATAGGGTCGACTGGCGTGCCGTGTCGGCCGACACCCACCCGATCCTCGGCAACGTGGTGTTCAGCGTCCAGCCATGAGTGAACTGCTTCCGGTTGTTCTGCGCTTTGCTCTTTATCTGGACCTGATGCTGGTGTTTGGCCTGGGGCTGTTTGGCCTGTATGCCGATAGCCGGCCGCTGGATCTGAAGTGGTTGCTGCGGGGGTTGGCGAGCCTGGGGGTGCTGCTTTCGGTGGCGTCGCTGTTGTCGATGACCCAGGCCATGAGCGGTGCCGAGGATTGGTCGACACTGTGGCCACACCTGCAGATGATGCTTTGGCAGACCGAACTGGGCTGGAGCTGGTGGCTACGGATTGTTGCGCTGTTCTGGTTGGTGCTCAGCAGTCGTTTGGTCACTTGGTTCGGGGGCCTGGCATTGGTGACTCTGGCGTGGACCGGGCATGGGGTGATGCATGAGGGCGCGCTTGGGGTATGGCATCTGCTCAGTGACAGTGCGCACCTGTTGGCGGCGGCGGGCTGGGTCGGGGCATTGGCGGCGTTCGGTTTATTACTGATGCGCAGGTCCGCGCCGGCGGTGCAGGTATTGGCACACACCTTGGCGGGCTTCGAGCGCGTGGGTGTGGCATTCGTCGCGGTGCTGATTGCCACGGGCGCGGCGAATTATCTGTTTGTGGTCGGGCCGAACCTGGATGGCATCACGGGTGGCGTCTACGCGATCCTGTTGTGTTTCAAGTTGGGATTGTTCGGCCTGATGCTGGGGCTGGCGGCGCTCAATCGTTCCCATCTGACACCGTTGCTCCAGCGTTCGCTGGCGCAGGGCGACCACGTCGCCGCGTGTACAGCCTTACGCCGCAGCATCGCCCTGGAATTTGCGACGGTGCTGGCGATCCTGGCCTTGGTGGCTTGGCTCGGGACGCTGGCGCCGACCTAGGACTGCGTGCTCTTCAGGCATTTGAGCGCTTGGAAATCGGCGCGCACCTTGTCGATTTTCTGGGTGAGCTTCTGACGTTGTTGCACGCTGCTTTCGGCCATCAAGTCGACGATCAGGCTGCGCGCTGCCGCTTCTGTTTGTGTATAGGCGGTGCGGTACTGCGGGGTCCAAAGGCTTTCGCGGTTCACCAGCAATTGCTCGATTTTCTGCGGGAAGTCGGCGTTGCGGCGTTGTTGCAGGGCCTCGATAAATTGCGCCTGCCAGCGCGCGCGGTTGTCGATCCAGGCTTGGTTCTGCGGGCCCAATGCGATGGACCAGGCTGTCACGCGGTTCTGCTGGCTGGTGCTCAACGGGCCGATCCAGGCGTCCAGGCGTTTGCTCATACGCTCGGCGCGCTCCTTGATCTGCCGCTCCAGCGGTGGCTTGAGGTATTCGTCCTGGCGTTTTTTCAGGTCCTTGGCAAAGGCGTCCTGCATGTCCTTGACTTGCTGATCATCCAGGCCTTGTAACAGCTCGACCGCTGACGGGGTGATTTGCCGGGCAATCTCGGCGATCGCCTGCTTGGCCTCCAGGGTACGCGATTGCAGAGCGGCGTCGCTGACCTTGTTTTCGTCGACCATCTGTTGCAGGCGGTCGAGCCAATCCAGGTAGCCGGGCAATTGCGTGGTGCAGTGCCAGGCCAGGTGTTGCTTGAGTGTGTCGTTGAACCAACTCTTCTGCCCGGCGTTCATTTCCAGGTAGTCACTGAGGGTCCAGGGGATGATCACATCGAGATTGCGGTAGGCCAGGCCTACGCGATTGCAGCCGGCCAGTATCAGGCTCAGGCTCAGCAGTATCACCAGAAATTTGAGCCGACGCAGCATGGGCAGGTCCTTGCGCAGTGGGGTTCATGCATGTGAACCCACGCCGGGCGCGACAGTTCAGCCGATTAATAAAACGACCGCGCAGCCTTCAAGGTCAACAGGCCATCGCATTGTGAGTTGTGTCCGGAATATGCCGAGCAGTCGCTGCCACTGAGGCTGGAGCCGCTGTAGATCAGGTCCAGGTCGATGCCTTTCCATTCGCGCGAGAACTGTACCGACCAATCGTTGAAGCTGCTGATCGAGCCTCCCTCCACTGAGACCGGGCTGCCCAACTGATGCGTGGTGTACTTCATGCTGACGCCGATGCCGAAGGGCTGCGTGCCGCCGAGGTCGGCGAACAGGGTGCTGTCCTGTCGGTCCGGGTCGTTGCTCAAGGACACGCCGAAGCGGTTGCCCAGCAGGTTCAGGCCGCCATACAACTCCTGGCTGTCGAGCGGGCTGAGCTTGGGATGGCTGTAGTGGATCAATCCGACTTCGTAGCCCAGGGTCTGGTCGAAGGGGCGTTTGAAGCCCATGTAGGAATCGACTTCGAAGTTTTTGCTGGAGGACAAGCCCATGCTGGGGGAGAACTGGCCGAAATACAGGCCGCTGTCATGGCTCAGGTCCAGGCCACCGTGGAACGAGTCACTGCCTGGCGAGGTGGGTTTGACCAGGCCTTGGGCCATGCTGCGGCTGGGGGTGGTGCCTAATTTCAGATCGAAGTCGCCCAGTTCGCGCTGGAAAATCTGCGCCTCGGCCAGTGGGCTCGCCACCAGGATGCTGATCAATACAATGCAGGGTTTGAGCACGCTTCACTCCATAAAAAGCGAGGAGCCGTAACGGAAAAATCGGGCAAGTGCCCGTGCTAGACGTGTGCAAGCATACCGGCGAATGCCAGGCGGTGAGCCCCGTTCGTCGATTGGCACAAATATGGAGAAGGTGTTTCGGGCTCCAGTCCTAGCGCCTTGAAGGCAAGACGCTTAGGGACCAGATGGGTAGACAGGTGTTATTTCTTGCCCAGGCTGATCTGCTTGGACGGGCCGAAAGTCTGGCCGCTTACGCCCTTGGCAATTTGCTGGATTTCGCCACCGGACTTGAGAAACGCTGCAATCTGGCTGTTGATCGATTCGCTGGTTTCAACGGCGGGAGCTGGCTTTGCTTTGCTGTTGGATGCTTTTACGCGCATGGCGGCCACTAACCTGTAGAAAATTAACTTGGCCAGGCATCGTACAGGAAATACTTGACAATTGCTTGGCAAATATCCCCTGGGAATAACTGGCGCGGCGGAAAATAGCCGAAGTCTATCTATCAAATAATCGCCTAACTTACTGTTTTAACTCGAAACCATGGGGTATACGGCGCTGCGCATCCCTGGAAAAACTCAGGCGTTTGATCAGACGAGCGGGGCGTCGCCGCTGGAAGCCCGTGCCAGCCCGCGATTTTTCAGGCGCACGCGCGTGGTAGGCGCAACTCGGGTAGAATGCCGCCGACGTAATGAGGGTATTGGACATGGCTTTAGTCGGGCGCTACAACAGTTTGCAAGTGGTTAAACATACTAACTTCGGTTTGTACCTGGATGGCGCGCAAGACGGTGAAATCCTCTTGCCGAATCGGTATATCCCCAAAGATATTCCCAGCGAAGATGAAGACTGGCTTAACGTTTTCATTTATCTGGACAGCGATGACAAACTTATTGCCACGACTGAAAAACCGAAAGTTCAAGTGGGCGAATTTGCCAGTTTGAAAGTGGTGGAAGTCAACAGCATTGGTGTATTCCTTGACTGGGGCTTACCCAAGGATCTGTTGCTCCCGTATTCGGAAGAAAAACGCCAGTTGAGTGCCGGCGATTACTGTGTGGTGCATGTCTACCTCGACAAGCACACCAAACGCATCACCGCCACTGCACGCCTAGATCGTTACCTGGACAAAACGCCGGCCAACTACCAGGTAGGCCAGGAAGTCGACCTGCTGGTGGCCGAAGCCACCGACATGGGTTTCAAGGCGATCATCAACAACAAGCACTGGGGCCTGATCCACAAGAACGAAGTGTTCAAGTTCCTGCGCCCCGGCAAGCAGGAAAAAGGCTTTATCAAAGAGATCCGTGCCGATGGCAACATCAGCCTGAGCCTGCAGCCGGTTGGCCAGGAAGCAGCGTCCAGCCTCAATTCGAAGATCCTTGCCAAGTTGCGCGAAAACAACGGCACCTTGCCGGTCAGCGACAAAAGCGACCCGGCGCTGATCAGCAACTTGTTCGGCGTCAGCAAGGGCAACTTCAAGAAGGCCATTGGTGCGCTCTACAAGCAAGGCCAGATTGTGATTCATGCCGATCGCATTGAACTAAGCTGAGCCCGGCTTGCTCTTCTGTAGGCGCCCATCGGCGCCTACAGAGGCTACATAAATGATGCGCAAAACACTCTTCGCTTACCTCGGCACCTTGCTCGCCTTTCTGCTGCTCGACGGCCTCTGGCTCGGCGTCCTGATGGGCCCTACCTACAAGTCCCTGCTCGGCTCGTTGATGCTCGATCAACCCCGCCTATTGCCGGCGGTGCTGTTCTATCTCCTGTATGCCGCCGGTTGTGTGGTGTTAGTTGTGCTGCCGAGCGCCAGCTGGCAACGCGCCGCACGCCTGGGGGCGCTGCTCGGCCTGGTGGCCTACGGCACTTATGACTTGAGCAACTGGGCCACGCTGCAAGGCTGGTCTGCCGGTTTGGCGGTGATGGACATGGCCTGGGGCACCTTTCTCACGGCGGTCTGTTGTGCTGCCGGGTACCTGTGTGCACATCGGGTGCAACACTGATTGTGTACAGGATTTTAATGCACCGTTGCTGAGCGCCCATCCTGCTTGTAAAGCCTTTGTAGTCCCTGTGGAACGCTGATTCAAAGGGATTGTGTGCCATTGGCACGTATTCTGCTGAATGCCTCGTATACAAACCGCGCCGCCTAACGTATGCACGCTGCGACGACAGCGCTGGCCGGTATTTCGAGGAGCCCAGCGATGACCGAACAACACCCCAAAGGCTATAGCCCGCGCCTGTACAACCAGGACCTGGGGCCTTTGCCGCAAAAGTGGACCTGGTACAACATCTTCGCCTTCTGGATGAGTGATGTGCACAGCGTGGGCGGCTATGTCTTCGCCGCCAGCCTGTTCGCGCTCGGCCTGGCCAGTTGGCAGGTGTTGATCGCCTTGCTGGCCGGGATCTGCATCGTGCAGTTGATCGCCAACTTGGTGGCCAAGCCGAGCCAGCAGGCTGCCGTGCCGTATCCGGTGATCTGTCGGCTGGCGTTTGGTGTGTTCGGAGCGAATATTCCGGCGGTGATTCGTGGGTTGATCGCTGTAGCGTGGTACGGCATTCAGACGTACTTGGCGTCGAGTGCCTTGATCATCGTGGTGCTGCGCTTTTTCCCACAGATGGCGGTGTATGCAGAGCCGCATTTTGCAGGGTTGTCCTATCTGGGCTGGTTTGGCTTTCTCAGCTTATGGGTATTGCAGGCAGCGGTGTTCTGGGCCGGCATGGAGTCGATCCGCCGCTTTATTGACTGGGCTGGGCCGGTGGTGTACGCGGTGATGTTTGCCTTGGCCGGTTGGATCGTATGGAAGGCCGGCTGGGCGAATATCAGTTTCACCCTGGCGGAAAAATCCCTGTCGGGCTGGCAAGCCTTCGGTCAGGTGATCGTGGCGACGGCGCTGGTGGTGTCGTACTTCTCCGGCCCCACACTGAATTTTGGTGATTTCAGCCGCTATTGCCGCAGCATGCGCGACGTACGGCGCGGTAACTTCTGGGGGCTGCCGGTGAATTTCCTGGCATTTTCCCTGGTCACCGTGGTGATCGTTTCGGGCACGCTGCCGGTATTTGGCGAAATGCTTCACGACCCGATCGCCACCGTCTCGCGCATCGACAACAGCCTGGCTGTGTTGCTGGGAGCCTTTGCTTTCGTCACCGCGACCATCGGCATCAATATCGTGGCCAATTTCGTGTCGCCGGCGTTTGATTTTGCCAATGTGGCACCGAGCAAAATCAGCTGGCGGGCCGGGGGGATGATCGCCGCCGTGGCATCGATCTTCATCACCCCGTGGAACCTGTTCAATAACCCACTGATGATCCACTACACCCTGGACATCCTTGCAGCGTTCATTGGCCCGTTGTTCGGGATTCTGCTGGTGGACTTCTACCTGGTCAAAAAGCAGAAGATCGATGTGGATGCGCTGTTCGATGACAGCCCGAGCGGGCGCTACTACTTCGACGGCGGGGTGAATTGGACGGCGGTCAAAGCCCTGGTGCCCGCGACGCTGGTGGGGGTTGCAATCACCTTCACGCCGGCGCTGCAGGGCATGGCCAACTTTGCCTGGTTTACCGGCTGTTTCCTGGGAGGGCTGTTTTTCCTGGTGCTTGCCCGGCGCGAGCAGGTTCGCTCGCCGACGCCGCTGGTTGCCGGTTGATCAGTATTACGCCCGCCAATACCAGGCCGCCGCCGGCAATCACCAAGGCCGGTTGCAGGCCGCCGCTCCAGTGACTGCTTAGCGACGCCAGCAACGGGCCGCTCAATTGCCCGACGGCAAAGCTGGCGGTCAACAGCCCGGTGCTGCGCTGGTAGCCGTGGGGGGCGACTTCCCGCAAGCGGGCCATCACCAACTGCATGCAAGCCAGGAACGGTGCACCGCACAGCAATACGCCCAGCGCCAAGCCCCAGCCATTGCCCAGCAAGCAGGCGAACACCCCGGCTGCTTGTAGCCATAACGTGCTCATCAGCCAGCGGCGGGTGGTGTGCGGGTCTTTGCGGCGCAGGCTGGCGATCACCACGCCCATCGCGGCAGCCAGGCCAAAGCATGGCCAGAACAGATCGGCTTGCCAGGCGCCGTTGAATTGCGCGCTGGCCATTTGTGACAGGAAGGTTGCCGGAATGATGTAGCCCAGGCCATACAGGAAGTAAATCCAGCACAGATGCGCGATGCTGGCGTTGCCACCCGCGTGATGGACGTGGGCAACTGGCGCGATCGGTTGAGGCAGGAACGGCAGGGTCGCCAGCAGCATTACCAGCGCCACCACGCCATACACCAGCCACAGCGTTGCCGAGCTTTGCCCCAGGCGGTTCGAGCCCAATGCCAGCAGCCCGGTCAGCAGAATGCCCAGCCCCGGGCCGGCAAACACCAAGGCGCCCAGGCGTGCTCGCCCGGCGGCAATCGCCAGGGGCTGGCTCAAGCTGGTGATCATCACCAACGCCCAGGCACTGGCGACGCCGGTGCCAAAGCGCAGCAACAGGTGCGGCCAGAAGCCCTGTGCCCAATACGACGCCAGGGTCAGCAGCACGCAAAGCCACAGCCCGCCGTACATCCGACCTCGTACGTGGTGATGGCTGCGGGCGAAGATCGAATCCACTGCACCCACGAAGTAGCCCAGGTAATTGGCCGCCGCGATCAGCCCTGCGCCGGTCAGGTCGACCTGGCCTTCACTGAGCAGGTGGGGCATCTGCGGGGTCAGCGCGAAGCGGCCAATGCCCATGGCCATCATCAAGGCGATAAAGCTGGCGAGTAAGCGGATCAGGGGGGACATGTTCAGGTTTCCTGCAAGGCAGCGATTGACCTTCAGGCTAAATCGAGTTTACTTTCTGTAAAAATGAATAATATTGAGTAACTTGTTCAGTTTTGGAGAAAATCGTGGAGTTCAGTCAGTTGCGTATTTTCCAGGCCGTGGCGGAGGAGGGTTCCATCACCCGTGCGGCCGAACGCTTGCACCGAGTGCCGTCGAACCTGTCGACACGGCTCAAGCAGATGGAAGAGCAGCTCGGTGTTGAGTTGTTCGTGCGCGAGCGCCAGCGTTTGCAGCTTTCTCCAGCGGGCAAAGTGTTACTGGACTACAGCATCCGTCTGCTGGCGCTGCACGACGAAGCCCACGGCGCTGTGCAAGGCGGGCAACCGGCCGGCGATTTTGTGCTGGGCAGTATGTACAGCACTGCGGCGATTCATTTGCCGAAGTTGTTGGCGCGTTACCACAAGGCCTACCCGATGGTGAACCTGCAGGTGCAATCGGCGCCCAGCGGCGAGCTTTTGGAGGGCCTGATCGCCGGTCGCCTGGACGCGGCGCTGGTGGACGGCCCCATCACCATCGCTACCCTTGATGGTGTGCCCTTGTGCGAAGAACGGCTGGTGTTGATCTGCGAAGCCGATCACCCACCCGTGCGCGGCCCCCAGGATGTGGCGGGCCGCTCGGTATTCACCTTCCGCCGCAGTTGTGCTTACCGCGCACGCCTTGAAACCTGGTTTTCCCACGACCGTGTGGCCATGGGCCGGGCGATCGAGATCGAGTCTTATCAAGGCATGCTCGCCTGCGTGATTGCCGGTTCCGGTGTGGCATTGATGTCTGAATCCATGCTCGACAGCCTGCCGGGCAAGGACGGTGTGTCCGTTCATCCCCTGACCGGGCCTTTTGCCACTGCGACTACCTGGCTCATGTGGCGAAAGGGGATGCTCGGCGCTAACCTCAATGCATGGATTGACCTGCAGCAGGCAGGCAGAGCCGAGATCCTGCAAGACACGCGCGCGATCGCTTGAGCGATCCGTCAGGATTTAGATGAATTCAGTAATAGTTCGTTGTGTTTTCGTACAAGCAATACGTAAGACTTAAGGCTACTATCTGTAGGAAGCGGCGACAGAATTAGCGCCGACCCGCATTACCCTCAAAGGGGGGCACCACCATGAAAGAGAAAATTCAGAACTGGCTCCATGACCTCGGCGTGGCACTCGGCTTGATCGAGCCGCCGCTGCAACCGGTGCCTATTCGTACGGATGATGAGCAACGCCGTCCCCGTCGCAGGTAAGCCCTGAGGCGCTCATGTGATCGTGGCCGTGATCATGCGGGCGTTGAGGGCGTGGGTCTTCTTCGGAGTGCCTTCCGTGCTCCTTATGCCTTAAGCGGCCGCGTTTTTTATTATCGTGTTCCGAATGCAAGACCTGCGGCGATCTGTTTGAGAAGGCTTGGCAGCAGCCCCCAAAAAAACGGGCGCGACACCCGACGTCGCACCCGCTGAAGCAACCGCTTTAAATCCTGTTGCGCCTCAAACCGCCCGGGCTACCGATGCCTGGGGGCTGCGCGACAACATACTCACCACCACGAAGCTCACCAGCCCAATCGCCAGGCTGTAGTAGATCGGCGTATTCGCGTCCAACCCATCCTTGATCATGAATACCAGCGCCGTCACAAAGCCCAGGGTCATGGAGGTGATCGCGCCTGAGGTGGTTGCCCGCTTCCAGAAGATCGCACCGATCAGTGGGATCAGCATGCCACCCACCAACAGGTTGTAGGCCAGGGTCAACGCGCTGATCACATCGTTGACCACCAGTGCGATGCCCAGTACGGCAATGCCGGTGAGCATGGTGAACAGGCGGTTGACCGCCAGGCTCGACGGTTTGCCGCCACGCAAGCGCGGCAGCAGGTCTTCGGTCAATACCGTGGAGGCCGCCAGTAAGCCGGCGCTGGCGGTGGACATCATCGCGGCCAGGGCCGCAGCAATTACCAGGCCGCGGATGCCATCCGGCAGCGAGGCTTTGACGATGGCGGCGAAGGCGTTGTTGACGTTGTCCAGGTTGGGGAGCAGTACATGCGCCGCCATGCCAATCAGCGCGCAGGCCAGGCCGTAGAGGATGCAGTAGAAACCGGCGAAAGTGCCTGCGTACTTGGCGACCTTTTCATCGCGGGCGGTGAACACTCGCTGCCAGATGTCCTGGCCAATCAGGATGCCGAAAAAGTAGATCATGAAGTAGGTGATGATCGTGTCCCAGCCGATTTCGGTGAAGCTGAAGTTCGATGCCGGCAGCTTGGCGACCAGCTCATCCCAACCGCCGACGCGGTACAGGCAGATGGGGAGCAGGATGAACATCAGGCCGACGGTCTTGATCACGAACTGCACGATATCGGTGAGGGTCAGCGACCACATGCCGCCGATGGTCGAGTACACCACCACCACGCCACCGCCCAGCAGCACCGAGACCCAGAACGGCAGGCCGAACAGCACTTGCAGTACGGTGCCAATGGCCAGGATCGAGGTCACGCCGATCATCAAGGCATAGGCCAGCATGATCACCGCACTCGCTTGACGGGCCATGGGGTTGTAGCGTTTTTCCAGAACCTGGGTGACGGTGAAGATTTTCAGCTTCAGCAGCGGCTTGGCCAGGAACAGGTTCAGCGCGATGATCCCGGCGCCCAGCGCGGCGCACAGCCAGAAACCGGAAATACCATGCACATAACCCAGGCGCACGGTGCCGACCGTAGATGCACCGCCCAGTACGGTGGCGGCCATGGTGCCCATGTACAGCGACGGCCCCAGGTTGCGGCCAGCCACCAGATAGTCCTCGTGGGTCTTGGCGCGGCGCATGCCGTAGTAGCCGAGCACGAGCATGCCGGCGGCGTAGATGAGTACGACGAATAAATCCAAAGCCATGACGGCGGTTCTCCGATTATTTTTTATTGTGCTGAAGGCGCTTGCTGTGGCGAGGGAACATGCGGTGGTGAGGGTGAACGCTCCCTCGCCACGACAGCCGGCCCATAAACCGAGGCCGGCTCGGGAAACAGCCGCAGCAAGGTCAGGTACACCACCGAGGCCAGCCCCAAGGTCACCGGCAGGCTGATGTCGATGCCATCCGCCAGGTTGCCCAGCGGCCCGACAAACTGCCCCGGCAGGTTGACGAAGCACAGGCCCACCAGTGCACTCGGGATCCAGGCCCCGAGCCCGCGCCAGTTCCAGCCATGGTTGAACCAGTAGTGACCGCCGGTCTCACCACGGGTAAACACTTGCAGATCGTCCGGGCAGTAGAAGCCCCGGCGTACGATCAGGCCGATGATCATCATCACCATCCACGGCGTGGTGCAGGTGATGATCAGCACGGCGAAGGTCGAGACGCTTTGCACCAGGTTGGCGGCGAAACGTCCGATAAAGATGAAGGCTATCGACATCACCCCAATCAGCAATGTGGCCTTGACCCGCGACAGCAGGCGTGGGAACACGCTGGACATGTCCAGCCCGGTGCCATACAGCGAGGTGGTGCCGGTGGACATGCCGCCGATCACTGCGATCAGGCACACCGGCAGGAAGAACCAGCTCGGCGCCACCGCCAGCAGGCCGCCGACATAATTGTTGGCCGCGATGTAGTCCGGCGCCTTGATCGCCACGATGGTCGCGGTGACCAGGCCGAACAGGAACGGGATCAAAGTGGCGATTTGCGCCAGGACCACCGCCAGCATGATTCGACCTTTCGGTGTTTCACGCGGGATATAGCGCGACCAGTCACCCAGGAACGCCCCGAAGGAAATCGGATTGCTCATGGCCACTAATGCGGCGCCGATAAACGCCGCCCAGAAACCCGGCTGACCCAGCGCTACAGTGCCGGCGAACTGGCTGTCGAAGGCCGGCGCAAACGCGAAGATCCCCAGCAGGAACAACAGGCTCGCCGCCCATACGGCGATACGGTTGACCCACAACATGAAGCGAAAGCCGTAGATGCACACCGTGAGCACCAAGAGGGCGAACAGGCCATAGGCCAAACCCAGGGTCAGGTCGGTTTCCGGCAGGCCAATCAGACGTTTCGCACCACCGACCAAGGCATCACCTGAACTCCACACCGAGAGTGAGAAGAAGGCAATCGCGGTCAGCAGCGACAGAAATGAGCCGACAATCCGCCCGTGCACGCCGAAGTGCGCACCGGAAGACACCGCGTTGTTGGTGCCATTGATCGGCCCGAACAGGCCCATGGGGGCCAGGATCAACGCGCCCACCAGCACGCCCAGTACGATCGCCCAGGCGCCGGCCTGGAACGACAGGCCGAACAGCACGGGAAATGAGCCCAGCACGGCGGTGGCAAAGGTATTGGCACCGCCGAAGATCAGGCGGAACAGATCCTTGGGGCTGGCGGTACGTTCGTGGTCCGGGATCTGTTCGACCCCGTTGGTTTCTATTTTTCGAATACTTTTATCGTTGTTTTTATTATTCATGATCAGCTCCGATCACATTGGCTAATGGGGCGGCAGCCCTTCCGGCATAGCGGATAAATGTTCGTGACAGGCCAGCCACAGGCCCTCTTGTTGTTCTGCGCGCAACCGTTGCCGTCTGAAGACAATGGTTTCGCGTTCCTGGCTATTGAATTGCTCCCCGTTCATGCGCAGCTCGGTGGCCACGTCATGAATCAATATCGCCACGTCACCTTGCAGGCTGACGGTGGCGTTGCTTGAGGTGCAGGACAGCACCTCAAACCCCTCATCCTGGCGCCAGCTGTCCCACAACGCCTGGTAGGCGTCGCGGCTGAGCAGCGGCTCGGGGAGGGTGTAGAACACAAAGGTGGCATCGGCCGTGAACGCGTCGAAATAAGCGGCGCGGTCATTGCGGGCAAACGCCGACACCAGGTCGGCGGCAGCTTTCAGCACGGCTTGCGCGCTCATCAGCGATGCGCCACGCCAGGCAGTACGCAGAGCATCTCGTACAGCAAGTTGGCGCCCAGCAGCGAGGTGTTGCCGGTGGTGTCGTACGGTGGCGAAACTTCCACCAGGTCGCAACCAATCAGGTCCAGGCCCTGGCAGCCGCGGATGATCTCGATCGCCTGGATGGTGGTCAGCCCGCCGATTTCCGGGGTGCCGGTGCCCGGCGCCCAGGCCGGGTCGATGCCGTCGATATCAAAGCTCAGGTACACCGGGCCACCGCCGACTTTTTCACGCACTTCGGCCATCAAGGGGGCGAGGGAGTGGTGCCAGCATTCTTCGGCCTGGACCACGCGAAAGCCCTGTTTGCGGCTCCAGTTAAAGTCTTCGGCGGTGTAGCCCTGGGCGCGCAGGCCGATCTGCACCACACGGTCGCAATCGAGCAAGCCTTCTTCGACGGCGCGGCGGAAGGTGGTGCCGTGGGCGATTTTCTCACCGAACATGTGGTCGTTGACGTCAGCATGGGCATCGATGTGCACCAGGCCGACCTTGCCGTGTTTTTTGTGGATCGCGCGCAGGATCGGCAAGGTGATGGTGTGGTCACCGCCCAGGGTCAGCGGGATCACGTCGTGGTCAAGAATCTCGTCGTAGGCTTCTTCGATGATGCGCACGGCGTCGAGCAGGTTGAACGTGTTGATCGCCACGTCGCCGATATCGGCCACCGACAGCGAGTCGAAAGGGGCGGCACCGGTGGCCATGTTGTAGGGGCGGATCATCACCGATTCGGCGCGGATTTCACGCGGCCCGAAGCGTGTGCCGGCACGCAGTGAAGTGCCGATATCCAAGGGCACGCCGATAAAGGCGGCGTCCAGGCCCTGGGCCGTTTGCAGGTGGGGCAGGCGCATCATGGTGGCGATGCCGGCGAAGCGCGGCATTTCGTTGCCGCCCAGTGGTTGGTGGAAAATCTTGTCCACGGGAGTGCCTCATCGTTGTTTTGTTTATTAGCGGCCGATTTTGCGAAAAGCCCGTGGCGGGAAGAATCGGCAGGGGCAAATACTTAGTTCAGGTTTTTCTAAACTAATCCCCAGGGGTAAACTCTCTGGGTTGTAGTGAGCGGGCAAGCCCGCTCACTACAAGCCAACTGAACACTGTGGAGAGCCCATGGCCAACGCCTTGCCCGACTTGAAACTGCTGCGCATCTTCGTCAGCGTGGTGCGCCACCAGGGCTTCGCCAATGCTCAGCACGAACTCAACCTGTCGACGTCAGCCATCAGCACCTACATGAGCCAACTGGAGTCGGCGTTGGGCCTGGTGCTGTGCCATCGCGGGCGGGGCGGGTTCAGCCTGACCAGCAAGGGCGAGTTGTTCCATCAGGAAACCCTGCGCCTGCTCGGTGAACTCGAAGGTTTCGAGCAATACGCCGCCGCGTTGAAAGGCGAGTTGCGCGGCACCCTCAAGCTGGGCGTGCTCGATTCCACTGTCAGCGACAAGGCGTTGCCATTTGCCGAAGTGATCGGCGCCTACAGCCTGGAACACCCGGCGGTGCATTTGCATCTGTCGGTGATGAGCCCGTACGAATTGCAACTGGGGGTGCAGGACAATCGCCTGGACCTGGCCATCGGCGCTTTTTCCAACCGCATGAGCGGGTTGATCTACATGCCGCTGTATCGCGAGCAGCACTGGTTGTATTGCAGCACGCGGCACCCGCTGTTCAACGAGCGGCGCATCCCCGAACAAGTGATCACCCAGCAACGCATGGTCGGCCGCGGCTACTGGAGCCAGGCGGAACTGGCGCGCCATGGCTTCAAGCACAGCGCCGCCACGGTGGAAAGTATGGAGGCGCAACTGATCCTGGTGCTGTCCGGTGCTTACATCGGCTACCTGCCCGAGCACTATGCCCAGGCGTGGGCCGACAAGGGCGACCTGCGCGTGTTGCTGCCGGCGACTTTCGGCTACCAGGCGCCGTTCTCCATGATCATGCGTCGGGGCCGCAGCCGCGAGCCGTTGATCCAGACGTTCCGCGACTTGCTCAAAGCCCAGCTCAACCAGGCCTGAAAAATCATGTCCAGACCCCAATGTTCCCGTTGCCTCAGGCCCGTCACCCATTGCCTGTGCCCGTTGATCCCCTGCCTCGACAGTCGCACGCGAGTGTTGCTGTTGCAGCACCCGAGCGAGGTCAACCATGCGCTGAATACCGCACGCTTGGCGGCGTTGGGGTTGAACAATGCGCAGTTGGTAGTGGGCGAGGTGTTTGCAGATTTGCCGACTTTACTGAACCCGCCCGGTTATCGGGCGCGGTTGTTGTTCCCGGCGGATGATGCCCAGCCTTTGCAGGCCTATGCGCCGGACGAGCAGCCCTTGTTGTTGGTAGTGCCCGATGGCACCTGGCGCAAGGCGCGTAAACTGTTGCACCTCAATCCGTTGTTGGCGGCGTTGCCGAGGGTGACGCTGGCCGAGGGCGGTGTTTCGCGTTACCGGCTGCGCAAGGCACCGGGGCCGGGAGCGCTGTCGACGCTGGAGGCGATTGTGCAAGCGCTGCAGGTGCTGGAAGCACCGGTATCGTTCGAACCGTTGCTCAAACCCTTTGAAGCGCTGATCGAGGGGCAGATTGCGGCGATGGGTGAGGAGGTGTTTCAGAGAAATCATGGTGATGGGCAGTCGGGTTAGCCCGGAGATCGAGGTGCGGCTATCGGGAGCAAGCCCCCTCCCACAGAGAAACGAGTGACACCATGGGAATGCGGTCATCTGTGGGAGGGGGCTTGCTCCCGATAGCGGTAGTACAGGCGCCCATTGATCCACATATTCCAATAAGTAATAAACACCACACTTTGCGTGATATGGCCCGCCGACCTTTCCCGGTATGATGTTCGCCCCCGGCAGTCTGGATTGCGAATACGCCATGACCTTGCAGTACCCAACAATCGCCGATTGCGTCGGCAACACGCCCCTGGTCCGCTTGCAACGCATGGCGGGTGAAACCAGCAATACCCTGTTGCTCAAGCTCGAAGGGAACAACCCGGCGGGCTCGGTCAAAGACCGCCCGGCGCTGTCGATGATCACCCGCGCCGAGTTGCGCGGGCAGATCAAGCCTGGCGACACCCTGATCGAAGCCACCTCCGGCAACACCGGGATCGCCCTGGCCATGGCTGCCGCGATCAAGGGCTACAAGATGATCCTGATCATGCCCGACAACGGCAGCGCCGAACGCAAGGCGGCGATGACCGCCTATGGCGCCCAGTTGATCCTGGTCACCCAGGAAGAAGGCATGGAAGGCGCGCGTGACCTCGCCGAGCGCATGGCCGCCGAAGGTCGTGGCCTGGTACTGGACCAGTTCGCCAATGGCGATAACCCAGAGGCGCACTACACCAGCACCGGCCCGGAAATCTGGCGCCAGACCCAGGGCACCATCACTCATTTCGTCAGCTCCATGGGCACCACCGGCACCATCATGGGCAACTCGCGTTATCTCAAGGAGCAGAACCAGGCGATCCAGATCGTCGGCCTGCAACCGATGGAGGGCGCGTCGATCCCGGGTATCCGCCGTTGGCCCGAAGAGTACTTGCCGAAGATCTACAGCGCGACGCGCGTAGACCGCATCATCGACATGGCCCAGCGTGAAGCCGAAGACACCACCCGCCGTCTGGCCCGTGAAGAAGGCATCTTCTGCGGCGTGTCCTCGGGTGGCGCGGTGGCGGGCATGCTGCGCTTGTCCCGGGAAGTGGAAAACGCGGTGATCGTCGCGATCATCTGTGACCGAGGCGACCGTTACCTGTCGACCGGCATTTTCGACGAACCCAACTGATGGCCAAGCACGAAAGAGGCCTGCGCTTCCAACCGACGGGCGGTAGCCGGGCCCCGCAGATTCCGGTGGGCAAGAAACAACGCCTGACCATCGAGCGCCTGGCCAATGACGGCCGTGGCATTGTGTACTTTGAAGGCCGTACCTGGTTCGTCAATGGCGCCCTGGCCGGTGAGGACGTGGAAGCGCGGGTGTTGGGCGCTCATGGCAAGATCGTCGAGGCGCGCACCGAGCGCGTATTCACCGCCAGCGAACTGCGGCGCCCGGCACCCTGTGCCCACGTGGGGCGTTGTGGTGGCTGCAGCGTGCAGCACTTGCCCCATGCCGAACAACTTGCCCTGAAACAGCGCATGCTCGCCGAGCAATTGTCGCGTGTGGCCGGTGTTGAGCCGCAGGAATGGGCGGCGCCCTTGAGCGGCCCGGAATTTGGCTACCGTCGCCGCGCCCGCGTGGCCGTGCGCTGGGATGCCAAGGCGAAAAAACTTGAAGTGGGTTTTCGCGCCGTGGCCAGCCAGGACATCGTCGCCATCGATGATTGCCCGGTGCTGGTACAGGCCTTGCAGCCGATCATGCAGCGCTTGCCGAACCTGTTGCGCCGGCTGAGCAAACCGCAGGCCCTGGGGCATGTCGAGTTGTTCAGTGGTACCTCCATCGCCGTGTTGCTGCGGCATATGGCGCCGTTGTCGGAAGCGGACCTGCAGCTCTTGAAAGAATTTTGTGCCTTCCATGAAGCCCAGCTGTGGCTGCATGGCGAAGGACAGCCGGAGCCGGTCGAAGCCGATGCCGTCTTGGGGTTTCGATTGGAACAGTGGGATCTGGAGCTGGCTTACCGGCCTGGCGATTTTGTCCAGGTCAACGCCGCAGTCAACGCGGCGATGGTCGCCCAGGCCCTGGAATGGCTGGCGCCACAACCCGACGAGCGGGTGCTGGACTTGTTTTGCGGGCTTGGCAACTTCGCTCTGCCACTGGCGCGTCAGGTGCGTGAAGTGGTGGCGGTGGAAGGTGTGCAGGCCATGGTGGACCGGGCGGCCGCCAATGCCGTCAGCAATAATTTGCATAACGCACAGTTTTTTCAGGCCGATTTGTCCCAGCCTTTGACTGACACAGAATGGGCCAAACAAGGCTTTTCTGCGGTACTCTTGGACCCACCCCGTGACGGTGCCCTGGAAGTTGTGCGCAAGCTTGCGACCTTCAAGGCCAGGCGTCTGGTGTATGTGTCCTGCAACCCGGCCACGCTGGCGCGGGACACCGTTGAGTTGGTCAAGCAAGGCTACCGGCTAAAGCGTGCCGGGATCCTCGACATGTTTCCGCAAACCGCGCATGTCGAGGCCATGGCGTTATTTGAAGCGGGCTAGGATGCCCGTTTAATCCGACCGGCCTTGTAGTCTCCAGGGCCTGTGACCTGCCGGGGAGAGTGCAGTACAAGGTCGGCGATGATTTTTGACGCATCGAAGGTGCGTCGTAGGGAAGGTAAGCAAGATGGTACAGGTGAGAGCACACCAGCCGATCAACACCGACGGCAGTATCAATCTCGAGGCATGGCTGGATCATGCCGTCAGTGTCGACCCGGCACTGGACCGTGAAGCCTTGAAGGCCGCTTGCGAGTTCGCTCGTGAGTCCGAGCAGCAAAACAATGCGGCCAAGAACCTGTGGGCCGAGGGCACTTCGAGCTTTCGTACCGGGCTTGAGATCGCCGAGATCCTCGCCGATCTCAAGCTCGACCAGGATTCGCTGATCGCCGCCGTGCTCTATCGCGGCGTGCGTGAAGGGCATATCCAACTGGCCACCGTCAGCCAGCGCTTTGGCGCCTTGGTCGCCAAGCTCATCGATGGCGTGGCACGCATGGCCGCCATCAGTGCCAGCCTCAGCCCGCGCCAATCGATGGTGATGGGCACCCAGGGCCAGGTGGAAAACCTGCGCAAGATGCTGGTGGCGATGGTCGACGACGTGCGCGTCGCCCTGATCAAGCTGGCTGAGCGTACCTGCGCGATCCGGGCGGTGAAGACGGCCGATGATGAAAAGCGCAACCGCGTTGCGCGCGAAGTCTTTGATATCTATGCGCCGCTGGCGCATCGCCTGGGTATCGGCCATATCAAGTGGGAGCTGGAGGACTTGTCCTTCCGCTACCTTGAGCCCGAACAATACAAGCAGATCGCTACGCTGCTGCATGAGCGGCGGCTCGACCGCGAGCGCTTTATCTCCGACGTGATGAATCAGCTGCGCTCGGAGTTGCAGGCCACCGGCGTCGAAGCCGATATCAGCGGCCGCGCCAAGCACATCTATTCGATCTGGCGCAAAATGCAGCGCAAGGGCCTGGCCTTCAGCCAGATCTACGATGTGCGCGCCGTGCGCGTGCTGGTGCCGGAAATGCGCGACTGCTACACCGCGCTGGGCATTGTCCACACCTTGTGGCGGCACATTCCCAAGGAGTTCGACGACTACATCGCCAACCCCAAGGAAAACGGCTACCGCTCGCTGCACACTGCGGTAATCGGCCCCGAGGGCAAGGTGCTGGAAGTGCAGATCCGCACCCACGCCATGCACGAAGAGGCGGAGCTGGGCGTGTGCGCGCACTGGCGCTACAAGGGCACCGACGTCAAGGCCGGGTCCAACCAGTACGAAGAGAAGATCTCCTGGCTGCGCCAAGTGCTGGAGTGGCACGAAGAACTGGGCGACATCGGCGGCCTGGCCGAACAGCTGCGCGTGGATATCGAACCGGACCGGGTCTATATCTTCACCCCCGACGGCCATGCCATCGACTTGCCCAAGGGCGCCACGCCGTTGGACTTCGCCTACCGCGTACACACTGAAATCGGCCACAACTGCCGCGGCGCCAAGATCAATGGGCGGATCGTGCCGCTCAACTACACCCTGCAGACCGGTGAACAGGTCGAGATCATCACCAGCAAGCATGGTACGCCGAGCCGTGACTGGCTGAACCCGAACCTGGGCTACATCACCACGTCGCGGGCGCGGGCGAAGATCGTGCATTGGTTCAAATTGCAGGCACGCGACCAGAACGTCGCGGCCGGTAAAACCTTGCTTGAACGCGAACTGGCGCGCCTGGGCTTGCCGCAGGTGGACTTCGACAAGCTGGCTGAAAAGGCCAACATGAAGATTGCCGAAGACATGTTCGCCGCCCTGGGCGCTGGCGACCTGCGTCTGGCGCAACTGGTCAACCTGGCCCAGCAGTTGGTCGAGCCGGAGCGCGGCAGCGAACAGCTGGAACTCATTCCACGCAAAGCCGCCGGCTACAAGCCCGGCAAGCGTGGCGATATCCAGATCCAGGGCGTGGGCAACCTGATGACGCAAATGGCCGGCTGCTGCCAGCCGTTGCCGGGGGACGCCATCGTCGGCTACATCACCCAGGGCCGTGGTGTCAGCATTCACCGGCAGGACTGTGCCTCGGTGCTGCAGTTGGCCGGGCGCGAGCCTGAACGGATCATCCAGGTCAGTTGGGGGCCGGTGCCGGTGCTCACCTATCCGGTGGACATCGTGATTCGTGCGTACGACCGTTCCGGCCTGCTGCGTGACGTATCCCAGGTGCTGCTCAACGAGCGGATCAACGTGTTGGCGGTCAACACCCGTTCGAACAAGGAGGACAACACTGCGTTGATGTCCCTGACGATCGAGATCCCGGGCCTGGATGCGCTGGGGCGGTTGTTGGGGCGTATTTCCCAGTTGCCGAACATCATCGAGACCCGGCGCAACCGCACACCATGAATGGATCAGCACCATCTGAAATGTGGGAGGGGGCTTGCCCCCGATGAGGACAGGTCAGTCGGCATCTATGTTGGCTGACCCACCGCTATCGGGGGCAAGCCCCCTCCCACATTTGATCTTCAGCGGATAGAGATCAATGTATTCACTAGACGACTTGCTGTACCTGATGAACCGCCTGCGGGACCCGCAATACGGGTGCCCGTGGGACATCAGGCAAACCTTCGCGACCATTGTCCCGCACACTTTGGAGGAGGCTTATGAAGTCGCCGACGCCATCGAGCGCGGCGACTTCGACCATCTGCAAGGTGAGCTGGGCGACCTGTTGTTCCAGGTGGTGTATTACAGCCAGTTGGCACGGGAGGAGGGGCGTTTCGAATTTGCCGGCGTGATCGACGGCATCACGCGCAAATTGATTCGCCGCCATCCTCACGTGTTCCCGACGGGCGATCTGTATGCGCCGTTGGATGTTCCCCGATTGAGCGAAGAGCAGGTCAAGGAGCGTTGGGAGCAGATCAAGGCCGAGGAGCGCGCAGAAAAGTCCGATACACCGCTGCAGCTTTCCCTGCTGGACGATGTGCCCACGGCACTGCCTTCGTTGTCCCGTGCCGCCAAATTGCAAAAGCGCGCCAGCCAGGTCGGATTCGACTGGCCCGCCGCTTTGCCGGTGGTGGATAACGTGCGCGAAGAGCTGGATGAAGTGCTTGAAGCCATGGCTGATAACGACTCGGCCGCGATCGCGGATGAAGTCGGCGACCTGCTGTTTGCAGCGGTCAACCTCGCCCGGCATCTCAAGGTTGACCCGGAAACCGCGCTGCGCAGCGCCAATGCCAAGTTTGAACGACGTTTCCGATTTATCGAACAGGCATTGCGCGATACCCAGCGTCCCATAGAAGATTGCACCCTCGAAGAGTTGGACGCCCTGTGGGGCGAAGCCAAACGTCAGGAAAAGAACGTGTCCAACTGCGGTTGAGCAGTTGCCTAAGTGAGTAAGCACCATGAGCCTTTCCCTTCGCGACCAGTTGCTCAAAGCAGGTCTGGTCAACCAAAAGCAGGCCAAGCAGGTCGGCAAAGAGAAACAGAAGCAGCAGCGCCTGGTCCACAAAGGCCAGGCCGAGGCCGATGACACCCAGGCCCGCCTGGCTGCCGAGGCGAAAGCCGAGAAGGTCAAGCGCGACCAGGAATTGAACCGCCAGCAGCAGGAAAAAGCCGAGGCCAAGGCCCGCACCGCGCAGGTCAAGCAGTTGATCGAGACGTCGCGCCTGCCGAAGCTGACCACCGAGGATTACTACAACTTCGTGGATGACAAGAAGGTCAAGCGCCTGTCGGTCAACACCTTGATGCGCAACAAGCTGAGCAACGGTTCCCTGGCGATCGTCCACCACGGTGGCGGTTATGAGGTAATCCCGCGTGAAGCGGCGCTGAAGATCCAGGAGCGCGCGCCGGAGCGTATCGTGCAGCTCAACATCCTGACTGAAAGCCAGGTGCCGGATGAGGATGACCCGTACGCCGCCTACCAGATCCCGGATGATCTGATGTGGTAAGGCTGTAGAAACAACAAACCCCGCTCAAAAGGCGGGGTTTGTGCTTTCAGCCAAGCGTATTACCAATCCACGGCGTAACTCACGCTGAAGGTACGACCCTCGGCATTCGGGTACGGCGCACGCGCGTTGGCCTGGGCGAACATGTTCTGGTAGTTGCGGTTGCTGAGGTTATAGATGGCCCCTTCCAGGCGACCCACCGGCAGCCTGACCGAGCCCAGCAGGTCGACCAGGGTGTAACCCTGGATATCGCGACCGTTGTTGTCCTTGAACGCGGCATCGTAGTCGTCCAGGCGCATGGCTTGCAGGCGCAGGCTGTAATCGTCGTGGTTATAGCCGACAAAGGCGGTGGTCTTGGCCGGGGAGATGCGTGTGGCAGGCAGGTCGATCCATTTACCGTTCTGCTGGGTCTCGCCTTTTGCATAGGCGTACGTGCCGCCGACGGACCACTGATCAGTGACGTTGTAGGTCAGGCTGGTTTCGATACCGCGTACACGTTCTTTCTGGTTGATCAGGCGCAATACGCGGTCATTCGCGTCATAGAACTGGGTGACGTCCGAGGTGTTTTCGTATGCCGTGACGCTGGCCAGCCACTTGTCCCAGTTGCCGCGCCAGCCCAGTTCATAGCTGTCGACCTTGAGCGCTTGGGCATTGAGTTTCTGGATGTCGTACTTGCTGTTGACGTCCCGCAGGAAACGCTGGATATCCGGCAGGGAAAAGCCCTGGCTGAAGTTGACGAACACATCCTGGTTTTCGCTCAGGTGGTACACCGCACCGAGGTTGTAGAGGGTATCGTCATATTTCAGGGTGCCGCCCGGCAAGGTTGCCCGGTTGCCGGTCTGAACGATTTCTCCATAGGCGATGCTGTCGGCAACGTTACTTTCGATCCACTCGCGCCGGACGCCGCCGCGCAGGGTCCAGTCGTCGATGTCGTAGGACAGCTGACCAAAAATCGCCTTGGTGGTGGTCGTGATGTCCGGCCCCAGCTCGAAGGTGGTGCCGGTCTTGGTGTAGGTCAGGCCATTGACCCGGTATTGATCGCCACGCTGGCGTGAGGTTTCGTGGTCATAGTCAGCGCCCCAGACCAGGTTGCCGGTCGCTGGGCCGATGTCGGGCATCTGTGTGTCGATGGCTGCACGCAAGCCGTAGACGTCCTGCACGCTGTTGTTATCGGAAACACCGGCGCGGCCCCGCGACAGGTCCGGGAAGAACAGCGCGTCGGCACGGCGCCAGTAACTTTCGACTTGCAGGCCCTGGCCGTAGAAATCCTTGTCGGTGTAATTGAGGTTGACCGCCTGGTTGTGGGTGAACGGTTGGTCGTCCAGGTCCAGGCCTTTTACTGCAACGGCGGTGTTGCTGTTGCGTGGGTCCTTGGTGTAACGGGTGTCCTGTTCATCTTTATAGTCTTGCAGCGACAGGCTGATCTTCTTGTCGTCATCCAGCTCGTAGCCGAAGCGGCCTTGAAGGTCGTAGGTATCGGTGTCCATGTTGCTGCCCTGGGACGTGTCCTGGGGGATGCGCTTGCCGTTGCCATCGAACTGGTCGTTGCGTTGTACGCCGTTGGCCGACACGTACCAGTCCACGGGACCCTTGCGCCCCGTGGCACTTTGGAACGCCTCGTAGGCGAACCCCTTGTGGCTTAGATTGTTACCGGCGGTCATGCCGATCTTGCTGCTGAACGCGAGGTCTTCACCTTGGTTGCGCTTGGTGATGATATTGATGATGCCGCCCGAAGCTCCGGCCCCGTAGACGCTGCTCGCGCCGGAGATCACTTCGATGCGCTCGATGCTTTCCGGTGCCACGCTGTTGAGTTGGCGGAAGTTGTCGCGCGTCGCGTTCTGGGATACGCCGTCGATCAGGATCAGCGTGTTACGCCCGCGCAGGGTCTGGCCGAAGTTGCTCATACCGCCGCTGGACGGCGAAATGCCGGGTACCAGTTGCCCGAGGATATCCGCAACCCGTCGCCCTGCGCCCGCTTGCTGGCGGATCTGGGCTTCATCGATCACCTGCACCGAGCCTGGGATCGCGGCAATGCTGGTTTCACTGCGCGTGGCCGAGACGACGGTGGCCTGTAATTGCAGGTTAGTGGGCGCAGCTTCGGATGAGTCGGCCCAAGCGGGTGTACTGATGGAGCCGATCAGAGGCAACAGTGCTGCCCATTGCGATTTTTTCATTACCATGCCTTTCAATTATTAGAAGTATTGACAGAAAAAACGGATATCACGGGTGTGCGGGTGTACGAGCGGATGGCGCGGATACCCAGGGCAGCCAGGGCGTAGGTGAGCGCGACCAGCCAGAAGCTGTGGGCCAGGCCGACCATTCCCATGCCGATGCCGCCCAGCAAGGCGCCGCACAGGGCACCCGCCTTGGCGGCGCTGTTACCCAGGCCCAGGGCAAAACCTTGTTGCGCGGGCGCGACGGTGTTGGCGATCAATGTGTAGGCAACCGGCAACAGCGCGCCTTGCCACAGGCCCCAGAGCAACCGGCTGGCGAGGAAGCCGAACCATTCGCTGGCGATTGCGGTGCACGCGAGGGTCAAGGCACAGGCCCATGTGACCCATTCGATAATGCGCAGCGTGTATGCCGGTGGGTGCCGGTCAAACAGGCGGCCCCACAGGGGCGCCGACAGCGCCAGGGTCAATGCGCTGGCGGCATAGCTGGCACCAATCAACCAGGCCGGTGCGTGCAAGACATCGGCGACGTACAAGGCATAAAACGGCTGGGGCATCATCTTGGCGGCCTGGATCAGCACGATGATCCCCAGCATCGCCCCAAGCCAGCCTTTGGGCAGGGCGGTGGGCGTGGACTTGTGTTTCGAGCGCACGCGCCGGGTATCGCCGGGCAAGAACAGGCTGACCACCGCACACGACAGGCAGACGGCCGTGGCGCTGTAGCAGAGCAGGGCGAACCCCGAGACATCCATCAGCCAGCCGCCCAATACAGGACCGGCCAATGAACCCACGGCGGTCGCCGACTGCAGGCGCGCCATGATGTGACCGCGCCCGCTGTCGCCACAGCAGGCCAATGCGTAGGCTTGAGCCGCCGCGATAAAGCCGGCCAGCGCGCCCTGCGCCACGCGGATGGCCACCAACAGCCAGGGATCGAAGATGATGGCGGCCAGCGCCTGGCAGGCCGCCAGTGCGAGCAGGGCCCGAATGATCATGGGCTTGTGGCCGGTACGGTCACCCAGGCGCCCCCACAGGGGCGTCAGGATCATCGCCGCCATCATTGGCCCGGCATACACCAGCGACGAAAGCAGGCCGGTGTAGTGGGCATTGGCGTCGCCGAGCAACTTCTGGATCTGCAGGGGCCAGAAGGGGCCACTCATTTCCATCGCCCCCATCGATACCAGCTGGATCACTACCAGCAGCCGCAGCGCTGTGCTGTTAGTGGGCATGTGTGTCGGCACTCAGCGGGTTCGGCAGGCGCCCGACGATATCCGCGTGGCTCTCCAGCAAACGCATGCGCATGAAGGACTTGGCCGGCCATGCCTGCTCCAGCAGCGCTTTGCGTTCGGTTTCCCAGCGTTGGGGGGCGACGACGTCGCGCAATTGGTCAAAGCACTGGCTGACTTGGGCCGCCAGTTCGTTCCAGAGCAGCGCCTGGGGCATATCGAAATAACGTGCGCTGAGCAGCACCAGTTCGCCCAAGTGGCACATGAAGACGGTGTGCAACAGTTTGTCGCGTACAAAGCCCGCATCGTCGTACAGGGTCATCTTGGGATCATGCAGCTCGATGTCCAGGCCTTGGGCGTGCAAGGTCTGGCGGTCGATGCGGATATCGCCGAAATCACGCAGTAGCAGACGGCTCAACTGCCCGTCCGCAGCCATGACCATGAAGGAGTTCTGCTGGTGGGCCTCGAATGCGACGCCATAGCGCAGGTACATGCCGAGCAGGGCTGGCACGGCGATTGAGGCGTAGTCGCGAAAGAACCCGAGCATGGCGTCGGCGTCGTCCCGGCCTTTGCTCAGGCATACCCACTGCCTCAGCAGTGGCTGCCCGTGTTGGTCGATGGCAAACAGGCTGCCTACCGGAATGGCCAGCTCCCCCGGTTGAAGCTGACTCAGGGGGTTGTCACGGTAGAGCACGGCCAGATGGCGGGAATGTTCGTCATTGGCTGGTTGAGGCTTGAAATGCACACCGATCCGCTCGGGCACGATGCTCAGCACTTTTTGAATCGCGGGCTCGCGTGCCAGGATCGTCAGCAGCAACTGGCTGATGCGCGGGCCCATGCGCGCCGAACGCGGCGACACCGTGCGCTGTACGCTGGTCAGGCGCAGCGAAACAGGAAGCTTGACCATAGGGGCGTCAGCCCGGCCTTCAGGCAAGACCGTCCGGAATGACATGGTGGGGTGGGCGGTGAACGCGACGATATTGGTCAGCACCAGCAGACGGTCACCTATCTCGTTGGCGAACAATTGGGGAAGCTCCTGGCGAGCTTGCCAAGGGTGGGCGGGCAGCGGCAGATAGTCGCTGGCTTCAAGGCCCTGGGCGGTGAGTTCGGCCACCAGTTGTTGCGCCGCGTGGGGAAACTGGGTTTGCCACCACTGCCAGTAATCCGCGGTACCCGCCAGCGTTTCGACGTGGGCGTACTGGCGGTGCAACGCACAGAGGATGACCGGGAAACGCGCTTCGAACTCGGGTGAGAAATCAATCACTTGATCGGTGCCCAGGCCCAGTTTGGTTTTGTAGTTGGGGTGCCAGGGGTGACCCAGCGTGCCCCACTGTTCAAGCACGGAAGTCGGGTTGGTAGCGCTGGGCTCGTCCTTGAGGTAGCGCAGCAGGTTGGCCTGATGGGCCGCGCTCATCGCGGCGTGCAGCCTGAGGCTCCATTGCTCGTGAAACGCCAGGCACAGCGTGTCGTTGACGAAACTGTCGTCGATCTCGGTATTGAGGCGGTTCAGAACCTGCGGGTCGGCAGGCGTCTCGAGGGCGTCGTTAAGCAGCGTCAGCAACTGCGAGGGGAATTGGATCTTCTGGTCCGCCAGATTGACTTGGCAAAGCGTGATCGGGCCACGCAGGTCCCAACTGGCCATGCGACCTGGGCGCAGGTGCTCGAAATGCAGATGGGCGTTATCGGACAGTGGTAGCCGGCAGTGACCTTGCTGGTCATAGGTGAGTGCGTTGGAGTCCAGCAGCCCTTCACGAAACAGGGCCTGGATCAGGCGTTGAAAGCTGCGTTGTGCTGCGGGTACGAGGGTGTCGATCAGTGTGTCGAGAGTTATACGATGAGCCAGAAATTGCGGAGTAGACAGGGCTTCCCCCCAGCGTTTAAGCAATGATTGCTCCGGTGCAATGCTGTATTCATTCGACATGATGAACTCCCTTTGGTCATGTGGCGGCTGAAAAGTGCGCGAATATTATCGAGAATCATTACCAGTTGTCTATTTGTTGCTGCATACAACTGAATCGTTTATGCGCGATGCCGATGACCAAAACGAAAAACCCCGCTCGAGGGCGGGGTTTTTGGGCGGTAGGGGCCTCAGCTGCGTGGGCTGGGGGCCTACTCGAATTTCAGAGTTTCAGGAGCTTTGTGCCTGGCGTTTCATTTCGAGAATTTCGAGCTCGTTTTTATAATTGTTGGCATCGCTCTCGTTGTGAAACATACCGACCAATACGTCTTGCTGATGGACATCCCAGATGTGAATCCCGTGAGCTACCGCTTCGTGGGACATATGTTCGTCGTCGCGTTCAGTTACTTTTACAGTCATCTGCTTGCTCCAATCTCTGGTTGATCTGCGGCAAGTCGTCGCAGGCCTTTGTTATATGTTTTGTTAGCTTGCTAAGTAAACTGATTTTGCGCGCAACAATTACTTGCAGAAACGGCAACAGTCCTGCAGGCCGCGCAAATAGCGACATTGCGTCGCAGAGGCTGGAGTTTTATGACAGAAGTTTCATGTTGGCATCCGCCGATTGGCTAATGGACAGGCGAAAAAAAGCCCCGCATTCGCGAGGCTCTTCGTCTTGTCGTTCGGTCAGTTGCCTTTGACAGGCTTGCCGTCAACGGTGCCGTCCAACAGCATGATGTTGTATTCCTTGCCGTCGGTTTCGACCTGGCGCAGGGCAACCAGGATGCCGCCCCAGTCCTTGGCGAACCACATTTGGGTGATGCGTTTGGTCTGCGACGGATCGCGCACGCGCTCAACCTTGATTGCATCAATCGAGCCGGCCTTGGTCTGGACTTTTTCCGGGCCAATCACGCGGAAGTCGTAGGTGTCGGTGTCGGTGCCCTCAGCCACGCGGTAGCTCATGCTTTTTTTGCCGGCAGCCACATCGCGTTGCAAGGCCAACTGATAGGTCGACTTGTCGAGCATGCCGCTTTCGAGGGTGACGTTGACCGGGTCTTTGTTTTCGAAGCCGGTGATCTTGTTGGTCGAGTAGTCGAAGTCCAGGTTGATCTTCTTCGCCTTGCCCAGGCCGCCGCGTTCGAAGGTGTAGCTCTTGGGTTGCAGAGCGTCCTTCTCAACCTTGATCACGCTGGTTTCGGTGAGGCTGGCGATCATCATGGACGCCTTGAAGTTCAAGGTCCACGTGCCATCGCTGTTGTGGGTCAGGCTGCGTTCAGCCGAACCACTCATGGGCAACTGTTTCCAGTCGGCGGTGTAGCTGGCGGAGAAAGGGTGTAAATCTGCTGCTTGCACGGCTGGCAAAGCAAACAGCGCAAAAGCGAAGAGCAAGGCGCGACGCATAAAATCTCCTAGGTTCGAATCAAGTGGCCGCTGGCCGCGAGTAACTGGCCGTCCAATAATGCACCCTGCGCACCAAGAATCAACCGACCCTCGGCAAACCAGCGAACTGCCAGCGGGTAAATCTTGTGTTCCTGGGCGTGAACCCGTTGCGCAAGCGTCTGCGCTGAGTCTGTCGACTCTACCGGAACCACTGCCTGTACGACCAGAGGTCCGCCATCGAGTTCCTCGGTAACGAAGTGCACGCTGCAGCCATGCTCGGTGTCGCCGGCGTCGAGCGCACGCTGATGGGTGTGCATGCCTTTGTACTTGGGCAGCAGGGAAGGGTGGATATTGAGCAGGCGCCCTTCATAGTGGCGCACGAAGCCAGCGCTGAGAATGCGCATGAAGCCGGCAAGGACCACGAGTTTGGGGTTGAAGGCGTCGATGAGTTCGATCAAGGCGCTGTCGAAGGCTTCGCGGCCGTCGAAAGCCTTGTGATCCAGGTCTCGGGTTTCAATGCCCGCGTCCCTGGCGCGTTGCAGGCCGTAGGCGTCGCTGCGGTTGGAAATCACCGCAGCGATGCGCACCGGGCTGTCGCCGGTGCGCGTGCTGTCGATCAGGGCCTGCAAGTTACTGCCGGTGCCGGAAAGCAGCACCACGACATCACAGGTCTGAGACATCAATGGGCCTTGAGGTTCTTCAGTTCAACCTGAGCCGCGCCTTCCGGGGCGGTTGCGATCTGGCCGATGACCCAAGGCTGCTCGCCGGCTTCGCGCAGTACGTTCAGCGCGGTTTCAACCTGGTCCTGCGCCACGCAGATGACCATGCCGACGCCGCAGTTCAGCACGCGGTGCATCTCGGTTTCGTCGACGTTGCCCTTTTCTTGCAGCCAGTCGAATACCGCAGGACGCTGCCAGCTGGCCACGTCGACGATCGCCTGAGCGCCTTTTGGCAGAACGCGTGGAATGTTGTCCAGCAGGCCGCCGCCGGTGATGTGCGCCATGGCCTTGACGGCGCCGGTGTCCTTGATCAGTTTGAGCAGTGGCTTGACGTAGATGCGCGTCGGGGCCATCAGCAGATCGGTCAGTGGCTTGCCGTCGAGCTGGGTGTTTTCGATGTCGGCGCCGGACACTTCGATGATCTTGCGGATCAGCGAGTAACCGTTGGAGTGCGGGCCGGACGATGGCAGTGCCAGCAGGGCGTCACCGGCGGCGACTTTGGAGCCGTCGATGATCTCGGCTTTTTCCACGACGCCAACGCAGAAGCCGGCCAGGTCGTAGTCTTCGCCTTCGTACATGCCTGGCATTTCAGCGGTTTCGCCGCCGACCAGGGAGCAACCCGACAGTTCGCAACCGGCGCCGATACCGGTGACCACTTGCGCAGCGGTGTCCACGTTCAGCTTGCCGGTGGCGTAGTAGTCGAGGAAGAACAGGGGCTCGGCACCGCAGACCACCAGGTCGTTGACGCACATGGCAACCAGGTCGATGCCGATGCTGTCGTGCTTGTTCAGGTTCAGTGCCAGGCGCAGCTTGGTGCCCACGCCGTCGGTGCCGGAGACCAGCACAGGCTGCTTGTAGCCGGCCGGGATTTCGCAGAGGGCACCAAAACCGCCCAGGCCGCCCATGACTTCAGGGCGCGCAGTGCGCTTGGCGACGCTCTTGATGCGTTCGACCAATGCTTCACCGGCGTCGATGTCTACACCGGCGTCCTTGTAGCTCAGGGAGGGTTGCTTGCTCATGATCCAGGCCTTTAGGGGGGATTCAGGGGTAACGACCGAGCGGCCAGGGGCTTTTGGTAAAAGGCCCAGCCATTGACGGTCTGCGAAGGCGCGCGATTTTATCAGGCTTGAGGGGCAGCGGCCATCCTCGCGCCGACGGGCAGGGCTATAAAGGTTAAAAAACGCGGTTAAAAATGCTAATCGCCGCTCTCGTCGTGTGTATTAAGGTATAGCCTTAACCCGCTATCGTTATGACAGTACGAAAACTTGCCGGGCTCCTGTGAATGTTTTGTCGGTCGGTGTGGTCACAGCCTTGCCGAGCCGAGTTCAGGCGGCCCGTTCTACCCGTTAATTTTGTCGTTCGGGAATCTTCCATGCGTTTGTGTAAATTCTTTTTTGCAGGCTGTTTGTCGTTGGTCAGCCTGGCGAGTCATGCCGAAACCCTCAATGGCCTCTATCAAGTACTTGAACCTGTCAGCAGCCAGTCGCCCCAAGAGCGTGACCAGGCGACCCAGCGCGCCGTGCAGACCCTGGTGATCCGCCTGACCGGCGACGCCAAGGCCGCCGATGGCCCGGGCCTGGCGGCGATTCGCAAAGACCCGCAGCAGATCATTACCCAGTACGGCTACGACGCCGGCCCGCCGGAAAGCCTGCAGGTGGATTTCGACCCGGTCAGCACCGATCGCGCGTTGCGACAGGCGGGCCTGGCAATCTGGGGCAGCAACCGGCCGTCGATTCTCGGCTGGTGGCTCAATGATTCCACGGACGGCAGCAGTCTGGTCGGCGATGGTCAAGCCGTTGCCCAGGCCCTGCGCCGGGCCGCGCAGCATCGTGGCTTGCCGTTGCGTCTGCCGCTGGGCGACCTGGATGAGCAGGTGGTCGCCACCGCTCCCAATCTTGAAAGCGCGGATGCCACGCCACTGCGCGCAGCCTCCGAGCGTTACGGCGCCGATGCATTGCTGGCGGTGCACGCCCGCCAGGATGGCAATCAGTGGCAGGCCAAATGGCGCCTGTGGCTGGGTGACAAAAGCGAGCAGGGCACCGCCCAGGGGGCCGATACCGGAGCGGTAGCCGATGCCGTCATGTTGGCCGTCAGCGAAAAGCTGGCGCCACGGTTTGCCGTCAAGCCCGGTGTCAGTACCGAGCAGTTGCTGGAAGTGCAGGGCATGAACCTGGAGCGCTACGCAGCCCTGGGCCATCTTCTGGAGCCCTTTGGGGGCCAGCCGCTGCTCGTGGATGGCAGCCGTATTGTGTATCGAGTCAATGGCAGTGCCGATCAACTGCGTACTCAGTTGAGCCTGGCCAAGTTGCAGGAAGTGCCTGCCGGTCAGGCGCCGGCCCAGCAGCCGGTGGCAGATGGCTCCCAGGCGCCCGCAACTCCCGAGCCGCAGGCGCAACTACGTTTTCATTGGTAAATAATCGTCCTTCTTCTATATAGAGGAAGGCAGTCACTGACAGATGGAGTGGTGTATGGCGGATACGCGTCGTTGGGTGTGGCTTGGCGGGATTGTCCTGCTATGCGTTTTTGTATTCCTGCTGCATTCGATCCTGACGCCGTTCCTGGTCGCGTTGCTGCTCGCTTACCTGTTCGATCCCGTGGTGGATCGCCTGGAGAAAGTCGGCATGTCACGCACTTGGGGTGTGGTGACGGTGTTTGTCCTGTTTACCTTGATCATCACCACACTGGTGCTGGTGCTGGTGCCGATGCTGGCCAAGCAGTTGTTTCGCTTGTATGAACTGGCGCCGCAAATGCTCGACTGGTTGCAGCACACGGCGATGCCGTGGGCCCAGGCCAAGTTGGGGCTGGCGGATGGCTTCTGGAAGTTCGACAAGGTCAAGGCGGCAATCAGTGAGCATATGGGGCAGACCACCGATATTGTCGGTGCGGTGCTCAGCCAGGCCACGGCCTCCAGCCTTGCTCTGATTGGTTGGCTGACCAACCTGGTGCTGATCCCGGTGGTGGCGTTTTACTTGCTGCGCGACTGGGACATCATGATGGCCAAGATCCGCAGCCTGCTGCCGCGTGATCGTGAGGAACGCATTGTATCCCTGGCGAACGAGTGCCATGAGGTGCTTGGCGCGTTCGTGCGCGGTCAGTTGTTGGTGATGCTCGCGCTCGGAATCATCTACGCGGCAGGTTTGATGGCGATTGGTCTGGAGCTCGGCCTGTTGATCGGCTTGATCGCCGGGTTGGCGGCTATCGTGCCGTACATGGGGTTTGTGATCGGGATTGGTTCGGCGCTGGTGGCAGGGCTGTTCCAGTTTGGCGGTGACTTGTACCCGATGCTGGGGATTGTCGCGGTGTTCATGGTGGGTCAGGCGTTGGAAGGCATGGTGTTGACGCCATTGCTGGTAGGCGACCGGATCGGCCTGCATCCGGTGGCGGTGATCTTCGCGATCCTGGCGGGCGGTGAGCTGTTCGGCTTCACCGGCATCCTGCTGGCGCTGCCGGTGGCGGCGGTGATCATGGTGCTGGTGCGTCATGTGCACGATCTATACAAGGATTCCGATGTGTACACGGGGGTCGAAGATCCTGAGCTGTAACCTCTACATGACAAACCCGGCCTTGGCCGGGTTTGTCATTTCTGGGAGGCAGGGTGTCAAACAATTTGCGCAAACAGCCCCAGGCTGACGCAAACCTTTGATTTTGCTTGTTGTCTGCTGCATTGTGCGCCTGGCGTCACGGGTATAAACTTTGCAAACTTTACACAGAGGCCACTCACGGTTCGTTTGGAGCCGTTCAGTCAGCATGAAACCGATTCAGCTGCCCCTAGGGGTGCGTCTGCGTGATGACGCCACCTTTATCAACTACTACCCAGGCGCCAATGCCGCTGCACTCGGCTATGTCGAGCGGCTCTGCGAAGCCGACGCCGGGTGGACTGAAAGCCTGATCTATCTGTGGGGCAAGCACGGCGTGGGGCGTACTCACCTGTTGCAGGCCGCGTGCCTGCGTTTCGAGCAGATGGGGGAGCCGGCGGTGTACCTGCCGTTGGCTGAGTTGATGGACCGTGGTATCGGGATCTTCGACCATCTTGAGCAGTACGAGCTGGTGTGTCTGGATGATCTGCAAGCGATCGCCGGCAAGGCGGACTGGGAAGAGGCGTTGTTTCACCTGTTCAACCGCTTGCGCGACAGTGGTCGGCGCTTGTTGATTGCCGCCTCTACATCGCCGCGTGAATTGCCGGTCAAGCTGGCCGACCTTAAATCACGCCTGACCCTGGCGCTGATTTTCCAGATGCGCCCCTTGTCCGACGAAGACAAGCTGCGGGCCTTGCAACTGCGTGCATCCCGTCGCGGCCTGCACCTCACCGACGAAGTCGGGCACTTCATCCTCACTCGTGGCACCCGCAGCATGAGCGCGTTGTTCGATTTGCTCGAACAGCTCGATCAAGCCTCTTTGCAAGCCCAGCGCAAGCTGACCATCCCCTTCCTCAAAGAAACCCTTGGCTGGTAGCCAGCCCAGTCATTTCGGTGCTTTCGGCATATTTCAGGCGCCAGAAAACCTGCGTCTTGGCCACTTTGGCCGCGCAAAAGGCAGGTATGGGGTGTTAAGGGCTTAGATGTCATGGTCAAAACAAGAAGTCACATAGAGCACGATTGAATTTGCAAATCGATGTGATAGAAGGCATAGTCTCGACTTCTTTACACATCAGCCACGGTCGTGCCCATGCTAAATCGCTTCGCACCCCTCGTGCCCCTCGCACTTGTTACCCTGTTGTTTGGTTGCGCCTCCCACCCTCAACAAGTGGCTGAGCAGCACAAAACCCAACAGCAGTCCCAGGCAAAATTCGTTGCTTCCCAGTCTTCGACTGTCTATGAAGAAGAAGTGGCAACCGAAAAGGAACTGGCCGACTTCGCCGGCAACAAGCCTTACCAGCTCCCAGTTCTGGCCGACAGCATTCTTGAACGCGGCATGTCCCTGATCGGTACCCGTTACCGTTTCGGTGGTACCTCTGAAGCCGGTTTCGATTGCAGCGGCTTCATCGGCTATCTGTTTCGTGAAGAAGCCGGCATGAACCTGCCACGCTCGACGCGCGAAATGATCAACGTGAATGCACCGTTGGTCGCACGCAACAACCTCAAGCCGGGTGATCTGCTTTTCTTTAGCACAGCGGGTCGTGGTCGTGTCAGCCACGCCGGTATCTACTTGGGCGATAACCAGTTTATTCACTCCAGCAGCCGTCGCAGCGGTGGTGTTCGCGTCGACAGCCTGGGTGACAGCTACTGGAGCAAAACCTTCATCGAAGCCAAGCGCGCACTCGCGATGGCCCCGACTACGGTTACCGCTAGCAAGTAAAGTTAAAGTGATACTTGAAGTTTGACGTGTAAGCGCTAGAATCCCTGGATATTGTTGGAATCCGTTCGCGCAAGCTTTGCTTGCGCGTTCTGGTTTTCAGCGTTCGGCAGCGAAAAGCCGCATCCAGACCAGGATTGTTCTGCCCATGTCGACCTCAGCCCGCCTCATTCTGCTTGTTTGTGCCGCGCTCCTCAGCGCCTGCGCAAGCCGCCCACCACCCGCTCCAGTGGCCGTCAAGCCCAAGCCGGTGTTCAATTACTCCACGCAGAGTTTCTCGCCAGCTGCCGAAGACGTGCTCTTCCGTGCGCTGGGCCTGGTCGGCACGCCTTATCGTTGGGGTGGCAATACGCCGGATTCCGGGTTTGATTGCAGTGGCCTGATCGGTTTTGTCTACCGTGATGCGGCGGGCATCTCGTTGCCGCGTACCACCCGCGAATTGATCGTGATGCGTGCGCAGAATGTCAGTGAGGAAAACCTGCAAACCGGTGACTTGCTGTTTTTCGCCACGGGCGGCGGTTCGCAGGTCAGCCATGCCGGTATCTACGTGGGTGAGGGGCGTTTTGTACACGCCCCACAGACTGGCGGTACAGTGAAGCTGGATACGTTGGCCAAAGCGTATTGGCAAAATGCTTACTTGAGTGCCAAGCGCGTGCTGCCGGCAAACCTGGCTCGTAATCCATAAACACCGCCCAACGCTGCAACAAGCGGGTGCAATGCCCGCTTGCCGCTTTGGCTTGTCCGGCCAGCTTTAATTGACGCTCCACCCCCAACCCACTAACCTTCGCGGCTTGTTTCAGGTGCTCTGTGACCTAGGGGTCGACAGGGTGAAACAGGGAAGCCGGTGAGTGAGCGCGCTTGTACACAGTGCTGCCGCGATCCCGGCGCTGCCCCCGCAACGGTAAATGAGTCAAGACGCTGCCTTTTGCCACTGTATCGCCCCGCGATATGGGAAGGCGCAACGTCGGCTTGCTCTTTTGTAGAGCGCCACTCATGAGCCCGGAGACCGGCCTGAAACATCCAACAGCATCACGGTGGGCGATGCTTGGCTGTCTGTTTGGTCTTTTTTCTGCCCGCCGTTTTTGTTCAGCCCCAACGGAGAGCTGCCATGACTGATTCCCCTGACCGCGATGAACGCCACCTGGCGCGCATGTTGCGCAAAAAAGCCGTCATCGATGAGCGGATTGCCAACTCCCCCAACGAATGCGGATTGCTGCTGGTGCTGACCGGCAACGGCAAAGGCAAAAGCAGTTCGGCGTTCGGCATGCTCGCTCGCGCCATGGGCCACGGCATGCAATGCGGTGTGGTGCAGTTCATCAAGGGGCGTAACAGCACTGGTGAGGAATTGTTCTTCCGCCGCTTCCCCGAACAAGTGCGTTTTCATGTGATGGGCGAAGGCTTTACCTGGGAAACCCAGGACCGTCAGCGCGACATCGCCGCTGCCGAGGCTGCCTGGGCGGTTTCCCGCGCAATGCTGCAAGACCCGAGCATTGGCCTGGTGGTGCTGGATGAGTTGAACATTGCCCTCAAGCACGGCTACCTCGACCTGGATCAGGTACTGAGCGACCTGCAAGCCCGCCCGCCGATGCAGCACGTGGTCGTGACGGGGCGCGGTGCCAAGCCTGAACTGATCGAAATGGGCGACACCGTCACCGAAATGGGCATGCTCAAGCACGCGTTCCAGGCCGGTATCAAGGCACAGAAGGGCGTCGAACTTTGAACCAGCCCCGTCATTGCCCAGCCGTGTTGATTGCCGCACCGGCGTCCGGCCAGGGCAAAACCACCGTCACCGCCGCGCTCGCCCGTTTGCACCGCAACCTGGGGCGCAAGGTACGCGTGTTCAAGTGCGGGCCGGACTTTCTCGACCCGATGATCCACGAGCGTGCCAGCGGTGCGCCGGTCTATCAGTTGGACATGTGGATGGTCGGCGAGCAGGAAAGTCGTCGTCTACTGTGGGAAGCTGCGGGGGAGGCCGACCTGATCCTGATCGAAGGCGTGATGGGCCTGTTCGACGGCACCCCGTCCAGCGCCGACCTGGCCCGTCACTTCGGCGTGCCTGTCCTGGGCGTGATCGACGGCACCGCCATGGCTCAGACCTTTGGTGCCCTGGCCTTGGGCCTAGCGCGTTACCAGCCGGACTTGCCGTTCGCCGGCGTGCTGGCCAACCGCGTGGGAACCCTGCGCCATGCGCAACTGCTTGAAGGAAGTCTCACTGAGGGCCTGCGCTGGTACGGCGCACTCTCCCGGGAAACCGGGATCGAGTTGCCCAGCCGTCACCTGGGGCTGGTGCAAGCCAGCGAATTGAATGACCTGGATGTACGCCTGGATGCTGCCGCCCAGGCCCTGGGCAGCAGCTGCGAGGTGGCTCTGCCGCCGCCGGTGAGCTTTGCCGCCCCGGAGCTGATCGAGGCCGAACCGCTGCTCGCCGGCGTACGTATTGCCGTGGCGCGCGACGAAGCGTTCGCCTTCACCTATGGCGCCAGCCTTGACGTGCTGCGGGCGATGGGCGCCGAGCTACGCTTCTTTTCGCCGATTCACGATCGTGAATTGCCTGACGTCGACAGCCTCTACTTGCCCGGCGGTTACCCGGAGCTGCACCACCGCGCGCTGTCGGACAACACACCGATGCTCGACGCCATCCGCGCCCACCACGCTGCCGGCAAGCCTTTGCTCGCCGAATGCGGCGGGATGCTCTACCTGCTGGACTCGCTCACGGACGTTGAGGGCACCCGCGCCGAACTGGTCGGCCTGCTGCAGGGTGACGCAGTGATGCAAAAGAAACTCGCCGCCCTGGCCCTGCAAAGTGTCGACTTGCCGGAGGGGGTGCTGCGCGGCCACACCTATCACCATTCCCTGACCAGCACCCAGTGGCAGCCGATTGCCCGAGGCTTGAGCCCCAATGGTGGGCGCGGCGCCGAAGCGGTTTATCGTCAGGGGCGGATGACCGCTTCGTACGTACACTTCTACTTTCCGTCCAACCCCCAAGCCGTTGCCGCGCTGTTTGCGCCCGATGTCGAGGTCGCAACCACACCATGAGTGACAACGCTTTCCCCCAGGCCGATCGCGACGCGGTCTACCGCGTTATCGCCGAACGTCGCGACATGCGTCACTTCAGCGGCGGCACGGTCGCCCCTGAGTTGTTGCACCGCTTGCTCCAGGCCGCGCACCAGGCGCCCAGTGTCGGGCTGATGCAACCTTGGCGGTTTATCCGCATCAGCGACCGCTCCCTGCGTGGGCAGATTCAACAACTGGTGGAGGACGAACGCGTGCGCACCGCCGAGGCCCTCGGTGAGCGCTCCGACGAATTCATGAAGCTCAAGGTCGAAGGCATCCACGACTGCGCCGAAGTCTTGGTGGCAGCGTTGATGGATGACCGCGAGCGGCATATTTTCGGGCGGCGCACCTTGCCGGAAATGGACATGGCGTCGCTGTCCTGCGCGATCCAGAACCTGTGGCTGGCGGCCCGCGTCGAAGGTTTGGGCATGGGTTGGGTCTCGCTGTTCGAGCCCCGAGCCCTGGCCGAACTGCTGGGCCTGCCGCCCGGTGCGAAACCCTTGGCGGTGCTGTGCCTGGGGCCGGTGACCGAGTTCTACCCGGCGCCGATGTTGCAGCTCGAAGGCTGGACCGAACCACGGCCGCTGAGTGACATGCTGTATGAAAATGTGTGGGGAGTGAGTCAATGAGTGTGGCCTTGCTGTGTGTCGCCGCGGTGGCGCTGGATGCGTTGCTGGGCGAGCCCAGGCGTTGGCATCCGCTGGTGGCGTTCGGCAATTTCGCCGGGCGCATCGAGCAGCGCTTCAATACCGGTGGCCGTGGCTGGCGCAGCCATGGCGTGACCGCGTGGTGTCTCGCAGTGGTGCCGCTGACCGTGCTGGCCACGGCGTTGTCCTGGGCGCCCTACATGGGTTGGGTGCTGGAGATTCTCGCGTTGTACTGTGCACTGGGCATGCGCAGCCTTGGCGAGCATGTGATGCCGGTGGCCCAGGCGTTGCGCAGTGATGACCTGGAACAGGCGCGTACACGTGTGAGTTACCTAGTGAGCCGTCAGACCAGTGAGCTGGACTCCACCGCAGTCGCCCGCGCCGCCACCGAGTCGGTGCTGGAAAACGGCAGTGACGCGGTGTTCGCCGCGTTGTTCTGGTTCGTGGTGGCCGGTGTGCCGGGCGTGGTGCTCTACCGTTTGAGCAATACCCTGGATGCCATGTGGGGCTATCGCAACGAACGCTTCGAGCGCTTCGGCTGGGCGGCCGCCAAGATCGATGATGTACTCAACTATATTCCTGCACGCCTGGTGGCGTTGACTTACGCCGTGCTGGGCAAGACCCGCCTGGCGCTGAAATGCTGGCGCACCCAGGGCCGAACCTGGGACAGCCCCAATGCGGGGCCCGTGATGGCGGCCGGTGCGGGGGCATTGGGTGTCGAGTTGGGCGGCGCGGCGATTTATCACGGCGAGTTGCACCAGCGTCCACCGTTGGGCGAAGGCCCGGCGGCCGATGCCGATTCCATCGAGCGTGCCTGGCAACTGGTGCAGCGCGGCGTATGGTTATGGCTGCTGATTCTCTGCGCGGGGGCGCAATTCTATGCTTGAGCACGGTGGTCGGCTGCGTAAGGCAGCGATTCAGTACGGAATTGCCGAAGCCGATTGGCTCGACCTGTCCAGTGGCCTGGCGCCCTGGCCGTGGCCGATCCCGGAGATCCCGTTGCGGGCCTGGGCGCGGTTGCCGGAAACCGATGATGGCCTGGAAGCGGCGGCCAGTGAGTACTACGGCACCACGCATGTCCTGCCGGTGGCGGGTTCCCAGGCGGCAATCCAATTGCTGCCGCGCCTGCGTCGTACCGGTAAGGTCGGCGTGCTGTCGCCGTGTTATGCCGAGCACGCCGAAGCCTGGCGCCGCGCCGGGTATGTGGTGCGCGAGGTGCAGGAGCAGGAAGTCGACTTTTTCCTGGATGCCCTCGACGTGTTGGTGGTGGTCAATCCGAACAATCCCACCGGCCTGAGCCTGGCCCCGCAACGCCTGCTGGACTGGCATTCACGCCTGGCCCAGCGCGGCGGTTGGCTAGTGGTGGACGAAGCGTTCATGGACGTTACCCCGCAACTGAGCCTGGCGGGGCAGGCCGATCAGGTTGGCCTGATTGTGTTGCGCTCGTTCGGCAAGTTCTTTGGCCTGGCCGGTGTGCGCCTGGGCTTCGTACTGGCCGAACGCAAGTTGCTCAAGTTGTTGGCCGAGCAACTTGGCCCCTGGACGGTCAGCGGGCCGACACGCGTGCTGGGCCAGGTGTGCCTGCGTGACAGCGCCGGGCACGCGCGTCAGCGTCAACGGTGCATCGACGCCGGCCGACGTTTGTATGAGCTGCTTGAGCGTCATGGTTTTCAGCCGCACGGCGGCTGCGCGTTGTTCCAGTGGTTGATCACACCGCACGCCGAACGCCTGCATGCGTTCATGGCTCATCGCGGTATCTTGTTGCGCCTGTTTGTCCACGACAGCAGCCTGCGTTTCGGCCTGCCTGACACCGAGGCGGATTGGCTGCGACTCGATGCTGCCCTGACGGCCTACAAGGAAGCCGCATGAGTACGCTGATGGTGCAAGGCACCACCTCCGATGCCGGGAAAAGTACGCTGGTGACCGCGCTATGCCGCTGGCTGGTACGCCAGGGCGTGGCGGTGGCACCCTTCAAACCACAGAACATGGCGCTCAACAGCGCGGTGACGGCCGAAGGCGGCGAGATCGGTCGTGCCCAGGCAGTGCAGGCCCAGGCCGCCCACCTGGCACCGCACACGGACATGAACCCGGTGCTGCTCAAACCCAATAGCGACACCGGCTCCCAAGTGATCATCCAGGGTCGCGCCGTGACCAGCATGAATGCAGTGGCCTATCACGACTACAAAGCCATCGCGATGCAAGCGGTGCTGGCCTCTCACGCACGGTTGAGCGCCGCCTACCCGGTGGTGATGGTGGAAGGCGCCGGCTCCCCGGCGGAGATCAACCTGCGGGCGAATGACATCGCCAACATGGGCTTTGCCGAAGCTGTGGATTGCCCGGTGCTGTTGATCGCCGACATCAACCGCGGCGGTGTGTTCGCCCATCTGGTCGGCACCCTGGAACTGCTGTCGCCCACCGAGCAGGCCCGGGTCAAGGGTTTTGTCATCAACCGTTTTCGCGGCGACATCGCGTTGTTGCAGCCCGGGCTGGATTGGCTGGAAGCGCGCACCGGCAAGCCGGTCGTGGGCGTGCTGCCCTACGTGATGGACCTGCACCTGGAAGCCGAGGATGGCATTGATTCGCGCCAGATCGACAAGGCGGCCCAAGTGCTCAAGGTGGTGGTGCCGGTATTGCCGCGCATCAGCAACCATACGGATTTCGACCCCCTGCGCCTGCACCCTCAGGTGGACTTGCAATTTGTCGGGCCGGGCCAGCCGATCCCGGCGGCCGACCTGATCATCCTGCCGGGCTCCAAAAGCGTGCGTAGCGACCTGGCGTATCTGCGCGCCAATGGCTGGGACACTGCCGTGGCCCGGCATCTGCGCTACGGCGGCAAGGTGTTGGGGATTTGCGGCGGTCTGCAGATGCTCGGCGAGCAGGTGCATGACCCGCTCGGGCTGGAAGGGCCGTCCGGGTCCAGCGAGGGCTTGGGGCTGTTGGCGTTCAGCACGACGCTGGCAGCCGAGAAGCAATTGCGCAACGTGCGTGGGCGCTTGTTGCTGGAAGATGTCGAGGTCAGTGGTTATGAAATTCATGCGGGGGTGACGTCCGGCGATGCGCTGTCGAAAGCGGCCGTGTTGCTGGACGATGGTCGTCATGACGGTGCCCAGAGTGCGGACGGGCAGATTCTCGGCACCTATCTGCATGGCCTGTTCGAGACGCCCGCCGCGTGCAGTGCCTTGCTGCGCTGGGCCGGTCTGGTCGACGTGCAAGCCGTGGATTACCACGCCCTGCGCGAGCGCGATATCGAGCGTCTGGCGGATCTGGTGGAGCAGCACCTGGATACCGATTTATTGCGCACTTTATGTGGAGTGGCAGCATGCACCAACTGATTATCGGCGGTGCCCGTTCCGGCAAAAGCCGCCTTGCTGAAAAGCTCGCCACCGACAGCCGATTGTCCGTCATCTATATCGCCACCAGCCAGCCGCTGGATGGTGAAATGAGCGAGCGCGTCGCCCAGCATCGCCAGCGGCGGCCCGTGCACTGGGGTTTGATCGAGGAGCCTGTCGAACTGGCGCGGGTGTTGCGCGAAAACGCCGCGCCCGGGCGCTGCCTGTTGGTGGATTGCCTGACGCTGTGGCTCACCAACCTGTTGATGCTCGAAGATGCCGAGCGCCTGGTGCATGAGCGCGAACAGTTGCTGGAAACCCTGGCGTCTCTGCCGGGGGAAATCATTTTTGTCAGCAACGAGACCGGTCTGGGTGTCGTGCCGCTGGGCGAATTGACTCGCCGCTATGTGGATGAAGCCGGTTGGCTGCATCAAGCCTTGGCCGAGCGGTGTCAGCGCGTTGTCCTGACGGTTGCCGGCTTGCCCCTGACGTTGAAAGGTACTGCGTTATGACTGACACCTGGTGGCTCAACCCCTGCAAGGCCGTCGATGCCTCTGCGCATGAACAAGCGCTGGCACGCCAGCAGCAATTGACCAAGCCGGCCGGTTCCCTCGGCCAATTGGAGGCTGTGGCGGTGCAGTTGGCCGGCCTGCAAGGCCAGCTCAAACCCTCGGTGGATCACGTGTGGATCGCGATCTTCGCCGG
Source organism: Pseudomonas sp. R11F (assembly GCF_050312575.1). NCBI lineage: Bacteria > Pseudomonadati > Pseudomonadota > Gammaproteobacteria > Pseudomonadales > Pseudomonadaceae > Pseudomonas > Pseudomonas sp. R11F. The sequence continues at coordinate 69,747 of NZ_JBNPJU010000057.1, forward strand.
TGACCATGGCGTGGTAGCCGAAGGCGTGTCGGCGTTCCCGCAGGCAGTGACCGGGCAGATGTTGCATAACTTCGTCACCGGCGGCGCGGCAATCAGCGTGCTGGCGCGGCAGTTGGATGCGCAGCTGGAAGTGATCGACCTCGGCACCGTGACGCCCTCGCTGAATTTGCCCGGCGTGCGCCACCTGAACATTGGTGCGGGCACGGCCAATTTCGTCAGCGGCCCGGCGATGACTCAAGCGCAAGGGCGCCTGGCCCTGCAAGCGGGTCGTGACAGCGCCCGGCGTGCCTTGGAAGGCGGTGCACAATTGTTTATCGGCGGCGAAATGGGCATCGGCAATACCACCGCCGCCAGCGCTTTGGCGTGTGCCTTGCTCGATTGCCGGGTGAGTGACCTGACAGGCCCGGGCACCGGTCTGAATGCCCAGGGGGTCAGCCATAAAGTCGCCGTCATCGAGCGTGCACTCGCATTGCATGCCGATCAGCGTGACGATTCATTGCAGACCCTGTTCAACCTCGGCGGGTTTGAAATTGCAGCGTTGGTCGGTGCCTATCTGGCCTGTGCCCAGGAGGGCGTGGCGGTGCTGGTGGATGGGTTTATCTGCACGGTTGCCGCATTGGTCGCCACGCGCCTGAACCCGGCGTGCCGGGAGTGGCTGGTGTTCGGCCATGGGGGGGCGGAGCCGGGCCATCGGCCGGTGCTGCAAAGCCTCGCGGCACAACCGTTGCTGGCGCTGGGTCTGCGCTTGGGCGAAGGCAGCGGCGCGGCGCTGGCGGTGCCGTTGTTGCGACTGGCTTGCGCGCTGCATGGGCAGATGGCGACCTTCGCCGAAGCGGCTGTGGCAGACCGCCCGGCATGACCTTGTACCTGGACCTGCTGCGCCACGGCGAAACCGAGTTGGGCGGTGGCCTGCGCGGTAGCCTGGACGACGCGCTGACCGCCAAGGGCTGGGAGCAGATGCGCTGCGCCGTGGTGGAGCGGGGGCCGTGGGATCGGTTGATCAGCTCACCGCTGCAGCGTTGCGCGCTGTTCGCTCAGGAGCTGGGCGCACGCCTCAATCTGCCGGTGAGTCTGGAAAAGGATCTGCAAGAGTTGCACTTCGGCGCCTGGGAAGGGCAGAGCGCGGCGGCGCTGATGCAAACCGATGCCGAAGGGCTGGGCCTGTTCTGGGCCGACCCGTACCGCTTCACGCCGCCTGAGGGCGAGCCGGTCAGCGACTTTTCCAAGCGGGTGCTCGGCGCCGTCTCACGCTTGCATCAGGCGTATGCCGGCGAGCGCGTATTGCTGATCAGCCATGGTGGTGTGATGCGCCTGCTGCTGGCGCAGGCGCGCGGTTTGCCTCGGGAACAGTTGCTGAACGTCGAAGTCGGCCACGCTGGATTGTTCAGCCTGCACGTGGCGGCCGATGGCGTGTTGACGGAAGGAGCCTGACGATGCTGCCGTTCTGGATCGCTTTGCAATTTCTGAGCAGCCTGCCGATTCGTTTGCCAGGCATGCCGCAGCCTCAGGAGCTGGGGCGTTCGCTGCTGTTTTATCCATTGGTGGGCTTACTGTTCGGGTTGCTGTTGTGGGGCCTGAATATCGCGCTGATGGGCGCGCCGCTGTTATTGCACGCCGCGCTTTTGCTGACGGCCTGGGTGTTGCTCAGTGGCGGCTTGCATCTGGACGGCCTGGCCGACAGCGCAGATGCCTGGCTCGGTGGCTTCGGCGACCGCGAGCGCACGCTGGCCATCATGAAAGATCCACGCAGCGGCCCGATTGCCGTGGTGACGCTGGGTCTGGTGCTGATGCTCAAGTTCACCGCCTTGGTGGCCTTGATTGAGCAGCGCAATGGCGTGGCGCTGATTCTCGCGCCGTTGATCGGGCGGGCTTCGATGCTGGCGTTGTTCCTGACCACGCGTTATGTGCGTGCCGGCGGTCTGGGGCAGGCGCTGGCGGATCATTTACCGCGGATCGTCGGCCAGCAAGTACTTATCCTGAGTGGCTTGGCCTGCCTGCTGATCGGCGGCTTCAGCGGCGGCGTAGCCGTTTTAATCGCTGCGCTGAGCTTTTTCGGCTTGCGCCAATTGATGGTCAACCGGCTGGGCGGCACCACTGGCGACACCGCCGGGGCGCTGCTGGAGCTACTGGAAATGACCGTTCTGATCGCGCTGGTGCTGTAACACTTTCTTGCATTTTCTTAATCCCGGGTATATACACGCTCTATGCTTGCCTCCCAGTGTTTATGCACCAACCTGCGACGTGCCGCCCGTGGCGTCAGCAGGCATTACGACGGCGCTCTCGACGGCTTCGGGATCAACGTCGCCCAGTATTCTCTGCTGTGTAACCTGCAACGTCTCGACCAGCCGAGTATTTCCAGCCTGGCCGAGGCCATGGGGCTGGATCGCAGCACCTTGGGGCGCAATCTCCGAGTGCTGGAAGGGGAAGGGCTGGTGCAGTTGGTCGAGGGCGATGACCTGCGCAACCGCCTGGTGCTGCTGACTGCGGCGGGTGAGGAACGACTGGCCGCCGCCTTGCCGGCCTGGGAGGCGGCGCAGCAGAAACTGATCGATCGACTGGGTGCGCAAAAACGCGAAACCTTGTTGGCCTTGCTGGACGAACTCGCTTGAAAGCGAGTTTGTTCGAATACAAGCGGGTATATACCCGCGAGCGGAGAATAAGAAATGACCACGATGTGGCGCACTAGTGGCTGGGTTTTGTTGGGGAGTGCGCTGATCCTGGCGTTGTCCCTGGGCGTACGGCATGGCTTCGGCCTGTTCCTGGGGCCGATGAGCACCGAATTCGGCTGGGGGCGTGAGACGTTCGCCTTCGCTATCGCCCTGCAAAACCTGATCTGGGGCATTGCGCAACCCTTTACCGGGGCCTTGGCCGACCGTTTTGGCGCGACGAAGGCGGTGTTTGTCGGTGGCGTGTTATACGCCGTCGGCCTGGTACTGATGGGCATGTCCGATTCGGCGTGGTCGTTGTCCCTGAGTGCGGGGTTGTTGATCGGTATCGGGCTGTCGGGCACTTCGTTCTCGGTGATTCTGGGGGTGGTGGGACGCGCCGTGCCACCGGAAAAACGCAGTATGGCCATGGGCATTGCGAGCGCCGCAGGTTCCTTTGGCCAATTCGCCATGGTGCCGGGCACCTTGGGTTTGATCGGCTGGCTGGGCTGGTCGGCCGCCTTGCTGACGCTGGGCATGATGGTGGCGTTGATCCTGCCGCTGGTCGCGATGCTCAAGGACAAACCGCTGCCCACCCTGGCCGGCCAGCAAACGATGCGCGAAGCCTTGAGTGAAGCCTGCTCCCATTCCGGCTTCTGGCTGCTGGCCTTCGGCTTCTTTGTCTGTGGGTTCCAGGTGGTCTTTATCGGCGTGCACCTGCCGGCCTATCTGGTGGATCAGCACTTGCCGGCGACCGTAGGCACCACGGTGCTGGCGCTGATTGGCCTGTTCAACGTGTTTGGCACCTACACCGCCGGTTGGCTCGGTGGGCGCATGTCCAAGCCGCGCTTGCTCACTGGGTTGTATTTGCTGCGTGCGGTGGTCATCGTGCTGTTCCTGTGGGCGCCGGTGACTCAGGTCACGGCTTACCTGTTTGGCATGGCCATGGGCTTCCTGTGGTTGTCGACCGTGCCGCTGACCAATGGCACGGTAGCGACGCTATTTGGTGTGCGAAATCTGTCGATGCTCGGCGGGATTGTGTTCCTGTTCCATCAGCTCGGTTCGTTCCTCGGTGGCTGGTTGGGCGGCGTGGTCTATGATCGGACGGGCAACTACGATTTGATCTGGCAGGTGGCTATCCTGTTGAGCCTGCTCGCTGCGGCCCTGAACTGGCCGGTCCGTGAACGGCCGGTGGCGCGGCTGGAAGCACAAATGGGGACAGCATGAGTGTAACGGCGCGGTGTTTGGCAGTGGCGGCAGGTGTATTCCTGCTGTTGCTGGCCTGGTGGGGCTGGCAGAACGGCGGCTTGGCGTTGATGCAGTTAGGCATGGCGATCTGTTAAGTCTGAACAAGGACCTTCGACATGTTGATGCGCTGGCTCGCTATACCCGTCCTGATGGCTGTTGGCAGTGTGACCATGGCTGCCGATTGCCCGGCGCTGCTTGAGGGGCAATTGCCCAAGTTGCGGGCCAAGGAGTCCATCGATTTGTGCCAGCGCTTTGCTGGTAAACCCCTGGTGATCGTCAATACCGCCAGCTTCTGCGGGTTCGCCCCGCAATTCAAAGGGCTCGAAGCCTTGTACCAACGCTATAAGGGCCAAGGGCTGGAAGTGATTGGCGTGCCTTCCGACGACTTCAAGCAGGAAGCCAAGACCGGCGAAGAGACCGCCAATGTCTGCTACGTGAACTACGGCGTGACCTTTACCATGACCGAACCGCAAACAGTCAAAGGCCCGGATGCGGTGCACCTGTTCAAGATCCTGGCGCAACAGAGCAGCGCGCCGAAGTGGAATTTCTATAAGTACGTAGTCGACCGACAAGGCAAGGTAATCGGCAATTTTTCCAGTTTGACCAAGCCGGACAACCCGGATCTGATCAAGGCGGTTGAGCAGGCGCTGGCGTCCAAACCCTGATCTTCGGCCACGAAAAAGCCCCGCCTCCTTTACGGGAGAGCGGGGCTTTTTTGTATTCAACTGGCGAGCCTGTGAGCTCGCAGTGAATCAGAACTTGTAGGTTGCACCCAAGCCGTAACCCCAAGCGCTGTTTTTATACTCGGAGTTATAGGCGTTGCCTTTACCGGTACGGTTGACGTTGACTTCTTCTTCCCACAAGTAGGAAAGAGCTGCGTCGATAGTCCAATCTTCGTTAGGGCTGAAGCCCGCACCGAAACTGACGGCCTTACGGTCGCCAGTTGGGATGCGCACCGAGCGGTCAGTATTGTTGGTCGGCGATTGGTCAACCGAGAAGCCGGTACGCAGGACCCACTGTTTGTTGATCTGGAACGAAGCGCCAATGGCCGAAGCCCAGGTGTCATGCCAGTTTTGTGGCTCGTTGATTCGACCAATTGGACCGGCCGCTCCTCCGAGGGCTGGCGAAACACCCTGGTTGTTGACGGTGATTTCTTTTAGGCGGCTCCACCGAGTCCATGTGGTACCAGCATACAAGGTCCACTGGTCATCCAGCTTATGTGTGACCGAAAGGTCGTACGATTCTGGCGTGGTGATGTTCAACGATGCATCAAAGCGGCCACCGTTGAAAGGACCGAACCCTACGCCGGAAATATCGGTGTGGCCTGTGAGGTTATAAGAAACTTTGGAAGTATAGGTCAGGCCGATGTTCGTGCTCGCCCATGGCGTCACCAATATGCCTACCTTATAACCCCACGCAGTGTCATCACCCTTGATGTCGACCAGTCCGTCATTGCGGCCGAAGGTTGGAGCAAAAGGGGTGGCCGAGGTCAGATTGCCGCTGATCTTGTTGAAGGTTGGGCCAACACCTACCGACACGTACTCGTTGAAGGCGTAGCTGACAGTGGGCTGGATGGTGACGACCTTCACATCACTCTTCTTGCCGTAATAGCGGCTGGCAGAGGTGTTTTCGTAGTTGGTGATCAGGCCGAAGGGAGCGTATACACCCAAGCCGAAGGCCAGATCATCGGTCGCTTTTTTCACGGCAAACAGCATCGGGACTTTGGTAAATGGAACCATATCGCCGTCGCTGGTGCCGCCAGGTGGGCCACCGCTGGTATTTTTGATATCGGTTTTGGCGTCGATCGCTGCGACACCGGCAGTGATTTGATCGCGCTTCAAGCGCGACATGCCAGCAGGGTTGCCGGCGACAGTACTTGCATCATCGGCAGATGAGGAGCGCCCCGCAAAACCTGTGCCCATCCCACTGATGCTTTGCTCGTTCAAGGCAAAGCCGCTTGCGAACAGTTGGGAAGATGCCATGGTAACGGCGAGGCTAAGTGTGGTCTTGAGCATTACTTTTTTCATTATTAGAACTCCGTGGTGATCACCGCTGCGGAAAGTAGCAATAAATTTGAGTTAGCGCTATAGGCCGTAAATCAGGAGATAGAGCGGTTTTGTAGGACAATCCGACCAGATTCGCCGTTTTTAGCCGAATCTTGCAAAACGCCTGATCAACAAGTCACCTGATTCATGGGTGAAACACAGGTTTGCCACGCACGGGTGAAATCCCGCAGCCGGCCTTGAGGGTGAAATATTTCTTTCCAGATACGCGCCATCGCCAATACATCACCTGGCGGGGGTAGGGCTGGGCTGTGTTGTTCCACCAGTAACCAGGCGATTGCCGTGGCGTAGCGCAAGTTCACCGTCAGCTCCAGCTGCGGGGCGCTCAGGAATGCATGTTGGCTGGCCAGCCCACGCACGAGGCTGGCACGTTCGGGGTCGAGTGCCAGGTAGTCGTCCCAGAGGGCGCGGTGCCGAGGTTCGGTGATGCTGTACAGGCCATGGCCGCGCCGATCATGCAGGGCGGAACCCAGTTCCGATTGGCTGGCGGCGATGCCCAGCAGCAGGGATTCGGCTGTCGGATCATGGCGGCCGAGGTACATCAACGTCGGCCGGATCACATAACGACACAATTCGCTGGCGGCGATACCCATACAAGCCTCAATCCATGAAAGTGGATGACGAGGCCTGAGACAGGAGGGCTTGGCAGCGGTGAATTGGATCTCAGGCCCGTCGGAAGCGGATCATGCCGCTTGACTTGAAGTGTAGTGTCATATTTGCGATGTAAAGGACTGTTTTTAAAATATTTCCTTCATTTAGTTATAACGTTTATATCTATTTGAACTTAGTACAAAAGCTCAACTACCGAATTTCAGGCAATAAAAAACCCTGCCGTCAGACAGGGTTTTTGTATTTCAGCGACCTGGGTCGATCAGGCAGTCAATGCCTGACGGGTGCGATCGATCACAGCCTGCAGCGGTTCCGCGCTGGAGTATTGATCGGGGTACAGGCGTTCGCTGTGACGCGCGATGCCGTGTTCGTTGACCAGAGTGAAGCTGAAGCAGCCTTTGCGAGCAGCCATGATCAGGCAGTTCATTGGGGCAAAAGCGTTAGTGAGGGTGCGAATGGCATCCTGAGTGTGGATTTGAGCGTTCATATTATTGGTGTTCCTACAAATGACACGGATAAGAACCGTGCAACGTTAAAACGTTCCAGTAACGCTGATCACCATTGATCAAGCGAAGAACCCGACTGGAACAAAGCAGCCAGTTGAAGCGCTGATAAGTTTGGCGCGCTTGGGCTGGCAGGTAGGTACTTAGGAGGGCAGGCGACACAACAAGGGCAAAGGTTCTGGGCCCGGGGTGAAGATCCTGATCAATTTGCAGGTTGGTTCGGTCAGAGTATTGAAACTTGGCGGCACCCTTTGCTTGTTCAAAGGCAGTGTCGTCGCAAGTGATACCTGGAAACCATCGAGGTGGTCGATCCCGTGCTTTTCAGGGGACTTGTTCGACCAGAATTGACTTTCAGCTTGGTACTAACGCCGTGGATAGTAACGGATTGAAACAAGGAAGGGAAGTGTGCTAGCTGAAAAACTTCAATCAGGCACCGAGCAGGCCACGATAGACCAGTACGGTCAGGGATGCGGCCAGCGCGCAGCCCAGGCCGTAAGCCGCGATTGTCAGGCGTAGGGACTGGCCGGCTTCGATCACCTTCATCACGTCGCGCATGTCACTGATCCTGCCTTCGCCCAGTTCGATGCACAGGCTGGTCGCGGTAAAGGCGGCCGATAGCAGGATGGCGCCGGCAAACAGTGCGCCGTCGGGTGAAGGCAATACTGCGTTGATTCCCAAAGAGGTCGCGCATACCGCCAGCAACAGCACGGCGAATAACAGAATGCCTTTCATGGATGCTTTCACGGTTGCGTTGTCGGTGGGCAGTGTGGCGAGGCGGGACGGATTTGAAAAGTCCCTGGCTCTGCCTTGTCGGTAACATTTTCAGGCGGTGTGGGACCAAAAAGCTCCCTTGATATAACCATTGGAAGGGGACTTGTGCACATTAGTTGCGGAGTATGTAACCGGTTTGTCAACCGTCCGCAAGGGGCTTCGTTAGCCTGTATTGGAAATTTAAGTCAATGAAAAATCTCGCTTTTTTTTATTGGTGAAAAAATCGTCAGTTTGACTGCGGCCCCCATTCCATGGGCCTTTGGGAGAGTTAAAGAGAGGTTGTCCACTGAGTTATCCACAGCTTCTGTGGATTGTCCCAAGCGCTTGCTCTAGAACGGGCCGGCAGGTTTTTTTCAGCTTTACCTGTACGAAAAAAAGAGTAGAGTGGCGCGCCCTCCGTTCTGTCCCACAGTGCTTTATGAAGTTTCGCTCAGTATCACCCACTGTTACCGATACCCCTCAAACTGTTACCGCACCCAAGCGCTTCTCCTTGAAGGTCGCTTTGTGGCTGCTCGATAGCCCGCGCCTGGGGCAGAGCACCAACATCAAGCACTTCGCTGGGCGCTTGCTCAAGCAGCCGGCCCGTGAAGGCGTGGTCGCCGCACAAAGCCGCCTGGGGCAATTGATGTGCCGTGAATGCGGCAACGCCCGCGACCGCCGCATCGGCCACGACCTGTTGCGCCTGGCGGCGCGTGCCGGTGACCGGCGTGCTCAACGCGAACTGGGTCAAGTCGAAGACTGAGCTGTCTTCCTGCCCTGTGCTTGGTTAACCTTGCTCTATTTCGGTGAAGGCAGAAATGGCTATGGTTTTAGACTGGACCAGTATTGCCTTGGGTCTTGCTGGTGCAGCAGTGCCGTTATTGGCGCTGTGCTGGCAGATTCAGCGGCGGCTGACGGCGCGCATGGCCGGCTGGGAATTGCTCGAAGAGCGCTTGGCGAACGCACAATTGGCCCAAGAAGGAATTGCCGCCCAGCTGGATGCCAGCCGTGATGAGGTCAGTGACCTGAGCCAGGCGAATGCCGCCAAGCAAGCCGAGCTCGCCGCCGTGCGCCGCGAAGTCGAGCTGTTGCAGATCGACCGTGATAATGCCCGCGACGCCGCTCACGCGTGGAACCTCGACCGCAATGCCAAGGACACCGAACTGCGTCGTCTCGACGCACTTTCGGCGGCGCTGCGTGCCGAGCTGCGTGAGCAACAGGACAGCCATCAACAACGCCTCGCGGATCTGCAAGGTTCGCGCGATGAACTGCGCGCGCAATTCGCTGAACTTGCCGGCAAGATTTTCGACGAGCGTGAACAGCGCTTTGCCGAAACCAGCCAGGAGCGCCTGGGTCAATTACTCGACCCCCTCAAGGAGCGCATCCAATCCTTTGAAAAGCGCGTGGAAGAAAGCTACCAGAACGAAGCACGCGAACGCTTTTCCCTGGCTAAAGAGCTGGAGCGCCTGCAGCAACTGAACCTGCGCCTGTCGGATGAAGCCACCAACCTGACCCGTGCGCTCAAGGGCCAGAAAACCCAGGGCAACTGGGGCGAACTGATCCTGGAGCGCGTACTGGAACATGCAGGGCTGGAGAAGGGCCGCGAATACCAGACCCAGGTCAGCCTCAAAGGCCCGGATGGCGAGCGTTTCCAGCCGGATGTGCTGATCATGTTGCCTGGCGACAAACAGGTGGTGGTGGATTCCAAGGTCAGTCTGACCGCCTATCAACAGTATGTGGCGGCAGATGACGAGGTGATCCGCCAAGCGGCGTTGAAGCAGCATGTACTGTCCCTGCGCAATCACGTAAAAGGCTTGGCCGACAAGGACTACAAGCGCCTGGAAGGCTTGCACAGCCTGGATTTCGTGTTGCTGTTCGTGCCCATCGAGGCGGCATTTTCCGCCGCATTGCAGGCCGAACCGAACCTGTTCCAGGAGGCCTTCGACCGTCATATCGTAATTGTCAGCCCAACGACGCTCTTGGCCACCTTGCGTGTGATCGACAGCCTCTGGAAGCAGGAGCGCCAAAGCCAGAACGCGCGGGAGATTGCCGAGCGTGCCGGTTGGCTCTACGACAAGTTCGTGCTGTTTATCCAGGACCTGGATGAAGTGGGCAACCGTCTGCAACAGTTGGATAAAGCTTACAGTGCGGCACGAAACAAGCTGACGGATGGACGAGGAAATCTGGTCAGCCGTACCGAGCAATTAAAACTGCTCGGTGCGCGTGCGAGTAAAAGCCTGCCGGCGGATTTGCTCGAGAGGGCGATGACCGATGCCGATGGTGTGGTGCATTTACCTGAGTAAGCGCACGGCCTCTGCCGCCTGATTACAGCGGCAGATGCCGGCTCAGCAGCGCCCGCAATGCCGCCGGCTTGACCGGCTTGGCCAGGTAATCCAAGCCTGCTGCATGCACCTCGGCCACCGTTTCTGGCCGCCCGTCGGCGCTGATCACGACTCCGGGGATGGGCTCTGCCATTTGTGCGCGCAGCCATCTCATCAGTTCGGTGCCGGTTTCGCCGCGGTCCAAGTGGTAATCCACCAGCGCCAGTTGCGGGCGCACACCGTCAGCCAGAAGGGCCGCGCATTGCGCCTGGTCGGTGGCAGTCCACACCTCGCAACCCCATCGCGTCAGCAGGCTGCGCATGCCGATCAGGATGCTTTCTTCGTTGTCCACACACAGGACCTGCGCGCCGCTTAACGGTTGCCCATTGTCTTGCGTGGCCTTGAGCTGCGGGCTGGCCTGGTTGCGCGCCAATGGCACGCGCACGCTGAATACACTGCCTTTGCCCGGCCACGAACGCACACTCAGGGTATGGCCCAGCACACGGCACAAGCCATCGGCAATCGCCAGGCCCAGGCCCAGCCCCTTTTCGGCACGTGTCTGATGGCTGTCGAGGCGCTTGAACTCTTCGAAGATCACCTTTTGCTTGTCCTGTGGAATGCCGGGGCCGCGGTCCCAGACTTCCAGGCACAGCTCGCCCTGGCGTCTGCGTACGCCAAGCAGCACTGGGCCGTCGGCGTAGCGGAACGCGTTGGTGAGAAAATTCTGCAGAATCCGCCGTAGCAGCTTGATGTCGCTGTCGACCCGCAACCGGCTGCCGCGCAGCCGGAAACGCAGGCCTTGTTCCTGGGCCAGCGCCTTGAATTCAGCGCCCAGGGTGTCGAAGAGTTCGTTGAGGACAAAGGGCTGGCGCTGCGGATTGATCTTGCCGTTTTCCAGGCGTGAGATATCCAGCAGGTCGCTGATCAAGTCCTCGGCGGAACGTAGCGAACTGTCCAGGTGTTGCACCAATTGCCGGGCTTCGGTGGACAGGCCCTCGTGCTGGTGGGAGAGGGCGGCGGAGAACAGTCGTGCCGCGTTCAGCGGCTGCATCAGGTCATGGCTCACCGCAGCCAGGAAGCGGGTCTTCGACTGGCTGGCGGATTCCGCCACACCCTTGGCATCCGTAAGCGCGACATTGAGCTGCGATAGCTCATGGGTGCGCTCGGTCACCCGTTGCTCCAGGCCCTCGTTGGCTTCGGTCAAGGCTTGTTCGGCTTCGCGGAATGCAGTGATGTCGGTGAAACTCATGACAAACCCACCGCCGGGCATCGGGTTGCCGATCAGCTCGATCACCCGACCATTGGGGAACAGGCGTTCGGACGTATGCGCGCGGCCCTGGCGCATCCAGTGCAGGCGTCGAGCCACATGCACTTCCGCTTCGCCGGGGCCGCACAGGCCACGTTCGGCGTTGTAGCGAATGATGTCGGCAATGGGCCGGCCGACGCTGATCAAGCCCTCGGGGTAGTTGAACAGCTCCAGGTAACGGCGGTTCCAGGCCACCAGCTTCAGCGACTGGTCGACCACGCTGATGCCCTGGGTGATGTTTTCAATCGCGCCTTGCAGCAATGCCCGGTTGAATTGCAGGACCTCGGAGGCTTCGTCAGCGATGCGTACGACGTCTTCCAGCTGCATTTCTCGGCCTTCAATCGCAGCCTTTACTACGGCGCGCGTCGAAGAGGCGCCGAGCACACCCGCCAACAGGCGTTCGGTATGAGCGATCCAGTCATTGTCGGCGTTCTGGTTAGGGTTGAAGCCTTTGCCCTGACGATAGGCAAAGCGAATAAAACTTTGCTGGGCACGTTCTTCACCGACAAAACGTGCAGCGAGGCTGAGCAGGTCGCTGATCTGCACCGACAACATGGAGCGAGCGCTGGCGCGCTGGTGGATTTCCTGGCCAACAAATCGCCCGGCCTGCCAATGCTCGGAAACCCGTGTACGCGACAGCATCGAGACCCATACGAACAGCGTGAAGTTACCTGCCAGGGAAAACACGGTGCCCAGGGTCAGCGACGTGACGGACAAACCGAGCGGGTGAGAATGCATCCACGTCAGCCCTGGGAAAAGGCTGAGCGACCACCCCAGGCTCTTGGCGGTAACCGGTAGGACCAAGGTGTAAAACCACAGGAAAGTGCCCGCTGCCAACCCGGCAAACACGCCACGACGGTTGGCCTGCTTCCAGTACAGCGCGCCGAGCATCGCCGGGGCCAGTTGGGTGACGGCCGCAAAAGCGATCTGGCCGATGGTGGCCAGGCTTGCGGTGGAGCCGAGCAGGCGATAACTCACATAGGCCAGCAACAGGATCAGCACAATACTGACCCGACGTACCGACAGCATCCAATGACGGAACACTTCGAATGGCCGTTCGGCACTGGAGCGTCGCAGCAGCCATGGCAGCAGCATGTCGTTGGAGACCATGGTCGACAAGGCGATGCTGGCGACGATCACCATGCCGGTGGCGGCCGATGCACCGCCGATAAACGCCAGTACCGCGAGGGCCGGATGGGCTTCGGCCATGGGCAGGCTGATCACGTAGGAGTCTGGCAATACCGAGCCGGGCAACAGCATTTTGCCGCCCAGGGCGATGGGAATCACGAACAGTGCGGCGAGGATCAAGTAAGCCGGAAACACCCACTTGGCCAGGCGCAGATCCTGGGGGTCGATGTTCTCCACTACCGTGACATGGAACTGCCGGGGCAGGCAGATAATCGCCATCATGGCTACGCCGGTCTGCACCACCATCGACGGCCAGTTGATCGTCTCTTTCCAGTACTCCTCCAGGCGCGGGGCGAGTACCGCCTGGGTGAACAGGTCGCCGAAACCGTCGTACAGGCCGTAGGTTACAAACGCGCCAACCGCGAGAAACGCGAAGAGCTTGACCAGGGATTCAAAGGCAATCGCCAGCACCATGCCACGGTGGTGCTCGGTGGCATCGAGGTTGCGCGTGCCAAACACAATGGTGAACAGCGCCAGCACCAGCGATACGACCAAGGCCGTGTCCTGGGCGCGAGTGCCCGTGGTGTCAGGGCCGGAACCGATCAACAGGTTCACGCCCAGCACAATGCCTTTGAGCTGCAGGGCGATATAGGGCAGTACCCCGACCAGGCAAATCAGTGCGACAACCACGGCCAGGGATTGGGACTTGCCGTAGCGCGCGGCGATAAAGTCGGCAATGGAGGTGATGTTTTCCTGCTTGCTGATCAGAATCATCTTCTGCAGCACCCAGGGTGCCAGCACCAGCAATAGCACTGGCCCCAGATAAATCGGTAAAAACGCCCACAATTGTTCGGCGGCCTGGCCTACGGCGCCGAAGAAGGTCCAGCTGGTGCAGTAAACGGCCAGCGACAGGCTGTACACCCAGGCACGCATGCGCGGCGGCAAAGGCGCGTGGCGGCGATCGCCGTAAAAAGCGATGGCAAACATAATGGCCATATAGGCCATGGCAACGGCGGCGATTAGCCCGCTGGACAGCGTCATGGTAACTCCGAAACTGAGAACACCCGGGCATTCCAGGCCCGGCTGGACAGTCTCGCATGATGTTTGGGGTTAGTCAGTGTCGACCAAGGTCTGAGCGCGACTTGGTGTCGCGGGGTGGCAGGGTCTTCTGGCGCAGAATATAGATCGTTACCAGCACCGCGCTGGTCAGCATGAATCCACGTGCCCAGGGCAAAGGGACGAGGTAGCAGGAAAAACCGATGCTCAGCCACATCAAGCCGATGGCGTAGACCTTGCCCTTGAGCGGAATGCCATTGCCGTCCAGGTAGTCACGAATCCATGGGCCCAGGCGCGGGTGTTCCACCAGCCACTGATAGAAACGCGGGGAGCTTCGGGCGAAGCAGGCGGCGGCGAGGAGCAGGAAGGGGGTGGTCGGCAACACCGGCAGGAAGATACCGATCACTCCCAGCGCTACGCTGAGCCAGCCGATGGCCAGCAGTGCGTAGCGCAGGAGCAGCGAGCGATTGCCCATGGGGGGCATGGGCAAACGACTCAGTGATGACGTGGCTTGAGGATCGCCGGTTTTTCGTCAGGCGCGTTGCACAGCAGGTACAGGGCGGTCAGGGCTTCCGGGATCTGTACGATCATGTCGTCCATCAGGTTGGCGTCGGCGGCGATATCGGAAAACTCGGCTTCTTCTTCAAACAGCCCGGAACCGACCATGATCGGCAGCAGCATTTCGCTGACTTCTTCCTCGGCGGTCTCGAACCATGCGGCTTCGCGCAGGAACACGCCTTCCATGAACCCGATGCACCAGCCGCGCAGGTCGGAGTCATCCGGCTCATCGCCCAGGTCGAGGTCGCATGGCAGCTCGAACTCTTCGTCGGAGGCCAGTTGGCGGCTGATGTGGGCCTTGAGGGCGATCAGCGTGGATTCGATTTCCTCGCGTTGGGCGGCATCCTTGTAGTGCGGCTCTTCGGCGAACAGCGCGTCGATCCATTCACGGTCAGGCACGACATCGGCGCAGATCGACAGGGCGGTCAGGTAACCGTGGGCGGCCACGTAGTCCAGCGCCTCGTCATGCAGCTCATCGGCGTCGAGGAAGGCTTGCAGGCGGGTTAGTTGCTCAGCGAAGGACATTGAAGGACTACCTTGGGAATAAACGATGCTGAATTCTAGGCCTTCTTGAGCGCCCAGGCCAGCCGCAACGCCACATTTACCGGGTTTGGCTGCCGGGGTAGAGCGACGGGACTATTCGTCAGACGCCCCCTTTGCCGGATAACGCTCGGGTATACTGCCGCGTTTTGTGATGCCCCGCAGGCCAAGCGCCCCTCCGAGAAAACTTCGCTTACGGATTATTTTCCGTGAAATCGTCTTTTCTCGGCCAGCCTGTACAGAGGGATTTCGGCACTATTTTGGAGTTTTACATGCTCGAGCAGGCTCAACGCGTCCTCAAGGACATCTTCGGCTACGAAAGTTTTCGTGGCCGCCAGGGTGCGATCATTGAGCGCGTGGCCAGTGGCGGCGACGCCCTGGTGCTGATGCCTACCGGTGGCGGCAAATCATTGTGCTTCCAGGTGCCGGCCTTGTTGCGCAACGGCCTGGCGGTGGTGGTGTCGCCGTTGATCGCCTTGATGGATGACCAGGTCGCCACGCTCGAAGAACTCGGCGTCGCCGCCGCGTCCTTGAACTCCACCCTCAGCGCCGAACAGCAGCGCGACCTGGCGGCTCGTATCCGGCGTGGCGAAGTGAAGATGCTCTACCTGGCTCCCGAGCGGCTAGTGCAGCCGCGCATGCTGGCCTTCCTGCAGAGCCTGGAAATTGCCCTGTTCGCCATCGATGAAGCTCACTGCGTGTCGCAATGGGGTCATGATTTTCGCCGTGAATATTTGCAGTTGGGCCAATTGGCCGAGCTGTTCCCCGACGTGCCGCGTATCGCCCTGACCGCCACCGCCGATAAACGTACCCGCGAAGAAATCGTCGAGCGTCTGCACCTGCAGAACGCCGAGCGTTTCCTGTCGAGTTTCGATCGGCCGAATATTTTCTACCGCATCGTGCCCAAGGAGCAGCCGCGCAAGCAACTGCTGGCATTCCTGTCCGAGCGGCGCAGCGATGCGGGCATTGTCTACTGCCTGTCGCGCAAAAAAGTCGATGAGGTGGCGGCGTTCCTGTGTGAGCAAGGCTACCCGGCGCTGCCGTACCACGCCGGCCTGCCCAACGATTTGCGGGCTTACCACCAGAAGCGCTTCCTCAACGAGGAAGGCCTGATCATGGTGGCAACCATCGCGTTCGGCATGGGCATCGACAAATCCAACGTGCGCTTCGTGGCTCATATGGACCTGCCCAAATCCCTCGAGGCGTATTACCAGGAAACCGGTCGTGCCGGCCGTGATGGCCTGCCGGCGGATGCCTGGATGGCCTACGGTCTGCAAGATGTGGTGATGCTCAAGCAGATGCTGCAGAACTCCGAAGGCGATGAGCGCCACAAGCGCCTGGAGCAGCACAAGCTCGACGCCATGCTGTCGCTGTGTGAAGAGACCCGCTGCCGCCGCCAGACGCTGCTCGCCTATTTCGACGAAGACATGCCGCAGCCGTGCGGCCATTGCGACAATTGCGTGGATGGGGTGCAGACCTGGGATGCTACCGAGCCGGCGCGTCAGGGCCTGTCCGCCATCTACCGAACCGGCCAGCGTTATGGCGTGGGCCATCTGGTGGATGTATTGCTGGGCAAGGACAACGAAAAGATACGCAGCTTCGGGCACGAGAAACTTTCGGTCTACGGTGTCGGCAAGGCGCGTGCCGAAGGCGAGTGGCGTTCGTTGTTTCGTCAGATGGTTGCGCGTGGCCTGGTGGATATCGACATTGAGGGTTTCGGCGGCCTGCGTTTGAACGACAGCTGCCGGCCGTTGCTCAAGGGCGAAGTGAGCCTTGAGCTGCGCCGCGACCTCAAGCCGCAGGCCACCGCCAAGAGCAGTACCAGCCAGGCCAGCCAACTGGTGCGTGGCGAGGAGCGCGAGCAATGGGAAGCCTTGCGTACCCTGCGCCGCAAACTGGCGCAGGAACACAGCGTGCCGCCTTATGTCATTTTCCCCGACTCCACGTTGCTGGAAATGCTGCGTGAGCAACCCACCACCCTGGCCGAAATGGCGAGGGTCAGCGGCGTCGGTGCGCGCAAGCTGGAGCGTTATGGCCAGGCTTTCCTGGAAGTGCTCGGTGGCGAGGCCGAAGCGCCGAAGGAAGTCACCGATATTCGCCATGAGCTGATCAGCCTGGCCCGTGCCGGGATGACCCCGATTCAGATCGCCGGGCAGTTGCAGTGTTCGGAAAAGAACGTCTATACCTTGCTCGCCGAGTCCATCGGCAAGCAGCAATTGTCGTTGGAGCAGGCCCTTGATTTGCCGGAAGATTTGCTCGGTGAAATCCAGGATGCGTTCCTGGACGGTGAAGGCGAGTTGCCATCGGTTGCTGAAATTGCGCCGCTGTTTATCGGGCGTGTACCGGAGGGTGTTCTGTACTGTGTGCGTGCCGCTTTGCAGTCTGAATTCGAGATTTAGTGTGCCAATTGCGACAATGTAACGAATCAGTACATAGCGAGGCTTGCCTACTGGCATGGCTCATGCTTAGCTGACTAATAATTAGCCACACTTTATTTTCAGTCTAAATCATGAGTTTTTTATGCCGTTAACCGATCAACACCGTTTTGGCATGCAGTTGGCGCAAATGTCCCGAGGTTGGCGCGCCGAACTGGACCGTCGCCTGGCGGGGCTGGGCTTGTCCCAGGCGCGTTGGCTGGTGCTGTTGCACCTGGCCCGTTTTGAAGAAGCTCCCACCCAGCGTGAGCTGGCACAAAGCGTCGGGGTAGAAGGGCCGACCCTGGCGCGCCTGCTCGACAGCCTGGAAAGCCAGGGCTTGGTCCAGCGCCAGGCGGTGCTGGAAGACCGCCGCGCCAAGCGCATCTTGCTGTGCGATAGCGCCCGGCCGCTGATCGATCAGATCGAAACCATCGCCACGGCCTTGCGCCATGAACTGTTTGTGGGCGTGGATGAAGAGGACATGCGCGTATGCATGCGTGTACATGGGCACATCCTGGCGAACCTGGAAAAGTCCTGACCCGGCTGTAGTGAGCGGGCTTGCTCTATGCCAGTCAGTTAAGCGATAGAATGGACGATGAATAACTTGTGGGAGGGGGCTTGCTCCCGATGAGGGTGTGCCAGTCAGCAGTTTATCGACTGACCCACCGCTATCGGGAGCAAGCCCCCTCCCACAGTGACAGCGTTAAGCCTTAACTGACTGGCATTAGGGCAAGCCCCGCGCTGGGTGGCGCAGCCGCCCCAACAAGACCGCTGCGGTGTTGCAGTGAGGCCGAGGTGCCTGGGTTTGGGGCGGCTTCGCCACCCAGCGCGGGGCAAGCCCGCTCACTACACAGCTAGAAGGTTTGCCCAAGGTTCAGGTATACCGCCTGCTGCTTGTCATCATTGAACCCATAGCTGAAATTCAGCGGCCCCAGCGGTGTATCAAACCCGAGGAAAACGCTCGCGGCGTTGATGTACCCGCTGTCGAACTGGTTGTCGTTGTTCCACGCCCGCCCGCGTTCCACTGACGCGCCGAGGTACAGCGGGAAGTCCAGCGGCAGGTATGAACGCGGCGTCAGGCGGCGGAAGTACACTGCCCGCATCAGGGCGATGTTCTGGCCCGAGATAGCATCCTCGCGAAAGCCCGACAGTTGTCGTGCGCCACCGAGCAGGAAGCTGGAAATCACTACATCGGATTTATCCAGGGTGCGTCCATAACGCCCACCCAGTATCAGCGTGTCCGGGCCGTGGCTCATGGCTTTGTCCAGCTTGAATTCCCATTGACGGTAGCGTTGGTCCGAACCCAGGCCGGGCTCGAATTCGCGGATGGCCAGGCCGATGTCTTCGCCGGAGTGGGGGAAGTACACGTTATCCAGGGAGTCGAACGAGTACTTCAGTTCATAGAAGCCTTCGCTGAAACTTACGCTCGGCAGGTCCCGGTCACCGATGCGCACGTCCGCCTTGCCCCAGGCTTCCCCGACGCCGAAGCGGATCTCGCCGCTGTTGCCGATCTGCCGCCCTACGTTCAGGCCGAAACCGTAACGCTCCAGGCGATATTCGGAGATGGGGTCGTTGTCCAGAATCAGTTCAACGTTCTGCGCCTGGGCCCTGACATAAGGCGCGATGAAATACCGTGAGCCGGTGTCCATTGGCTGGTAGAACTCGCTGTACAACTCTTGGCGATCGCCGATCTGTAGCCGTGTCAGCCATTCGGCGCCAAGCCGGTTGATGCCATTCATGCGGTAGCTGGCGCCGAGGTTGAAGGCACTGTCACCGCGCAGGTCATCCGACAGGTTCAAGCCCAGGCGCAGGTAGTCGGTGCCGCTGCGCTTGCCCCGTGCGCTGATCACCAGGGTGTTGTCGTGACCTTTCTTGACCACGCGGTACTGCACCTGCTCGAAGTAGTCCAGGCCGTACAAAGTGCCCATGTCCGCTTGCAGGCGACCCAGGTTCAGCGGTTCACCCAAGGCTTGGCGGATGTAGTAGCGAATCACGTCATCGCTGATTTTCGAGTCGTTCTCCACTTGGATCGCGGTGATGATCGGCGTGCGTTCGCCCGGTGTGCGGGCACTCACCAGTTGCGGGTCCACGGGCGCTGCGGGGCGCAGGTGGGCCAGACGGACGTCGAGGGCACGAGTGGCGCGGTAGCCGGCATCGATCATGTCCCTGGCGCGACCGAAATCCGTCACCCCGTAGGCCGCCAGCGGCGGCTGGATCAGTACATCCTTGGGATGCAGGGCCTTGAGTTGCTCTTCGGAGTTTCGCCGAGTCATCAGCGTGATGGATTGGTTGAGTACATCTACCACCGTCGCCAGTTGCTTGCGTGAGCGTAGCGGGGTGCCAATGTCCACCACGATGGCAATGTCGACGCCCATTTCTCGCGCCACATCCAGCGGGATGTTGTCGGTCATGCCGCCGTCCACCAGCAGCCGGCCGTCCAGTTCCACGGGGGCGAACACCGCAGGGATCGACATGCTGGCGCGTATCACCTGAGGCAGGTGGCCTTTGTTGAACACCACTTTCTCGCCGGTGGTGATGTCGGTGGCCACGGCACGGAAAGGAATGGGCAGTTTGTCGAAATTGCGGATGTTGCTGGTGTGGGCAAACATGCTTTCCAGCAACAACGCCAGGTTCTGGCCCTGGATCACGCCCAGTGGCAGGCCAAGGCTGCCGTCGTCGCGAAAACTGAGCTTCTGCTTGACCAGGAAGTCGCGATCATCCTGTTTACGGCGAAACGGCACATCTTCCCGTGGGGGTGCATCGGACAGTGCCTGTTGCCAATCGATATCGAGCGCGAGCTTTTCCAGCTCATCGATTTTATAGCCTGATGCGTAAAGCCCACCAATCACTGCGCCCATGCTGGTGCCGGCAATCGCATCGATCTGGATCCCTTGTTCCTCCAGTGCCTTGAGCACGCCGATATGCGCCAGGCCACGGGCGGCACCGCCGGACAACACCAGGCCGATCTTGGGGCGGGGCGTCTCAACGGCGTTGGCGAGGAGGGGGAGCAGACATAGAAACAGACAAGACAGCAGGCGGCGCATCATGAATCTCAAGGCTGGGCGATAAAGGTCGGTATTATAGCCACTCGATCTTCCGAGCCCGTTACGTCAGGAACCTCTCAAATTATGTCTGCAAGCAAACCCGAGATCGTCATCACCTATTGCACCCAGTGTCAGTGGCTGTTGCGCGCGGCATGGCTGGCCCAGGAGTTGTTGAGCACCTTCGCCGACGACCTGGGGCGTGTGGTGCTGGAGCCGGCCACCGGCGGCGTTTTTCGCATCACCTGTGAGGGCGTGCAGATCTGGGAGCGCAAGGTGGATGGGGGCTTCCCGGAGGCCAAGGTACTCAAGCAGCGCGTACGCGACCAGATCGACCCACAACGCGACCTGGGCCATAACGATCGGGCATCCTGAATACCGAGGCCACCGCCACCTACGAACGGTGACCCCGCGTGGCGCTGCTATTTGGCAGCCATTTTGTTCTTGATGAAACCGATGATAAACGTCAGCACCAGGCCGCCGAAGCCACTCCCGACGATGTTGCTGCCGAGCGCCGCAACGTTCAGCGCGTCGCCTGCCGGTGCGCCAAGCAGCCAGGAGAGCAACTGGCCGAGTACCAGCCCGCCCAAGCCGCCAACCATTGAGTTGAGCCCGGTACTGCCGAGGCTCTGGTGGGTCATGCCGGCCAGGTTGCCGCCGATGGCACCGCTGATGATCTGAACCAATAAACTGATGAACATTTCCATGGTGAAACCCCTGCATCGCGTAAAGGGAGTGACCACTCGCGTGCAGCAACTTCAGAAACGGCCATGGCTGTCGTCGAGGTGTCTTTTATCCGTTGAACGACTACCGACTGTTGCGGATGTTTGAAGTATAGATCAGGCCGTAGCCGCGGGCTGCTTGGCCTGGCTGGCGCTGCCCATCAAGCCGGAGAGCACGATGGCGGCGATGATCAGCGCACCGCCCAGCAGCATGCGCAGCGTTGGGGTCTCGGCAAACAGCAACCAGGCCACGGTGATGCCGTAGACCGGCTCCATGGCGAATACCACCGAGGCGGTGCGCGCCTTGATGACGGCGAGGCTGGCGACGAACAGGCTGTGGGCCACGCCGGTACAGAACACGCCCAGCAGTCCGATCCAGAGCCAGTCGATGGCGCGCACATCCGCCAGTCCTGGCGCGGCCACGGGCAACAGGCAGGCGGCTACCACCATGTTTTGGCACAGCGCCGCCTGTACCGCAGGAATCCGCCCGGAACTGGCGCGGTTGTTCAGTGACAACAGGGAAAACAGCAGGCCGGAGGCAATGCCCCACAGCAACCCGCCCGTGGCTTCGCTGGCGAGGTTGAAGTCCGGCGTCACCAGCACCAGGCCAACGCTGACCAGCGCGACCAGCAGCCATTCACTGGGGCGAATGCGCTCGCGGAAGATCAACCCTTCGAGGATCACTGTAAACGCCGGGAATGCGGTAAACCCCAAGGTCGCCACGGCGACCCCCGCCACCTTGACCGCCATGAAAAAGGTCACCCAATGCGCCGCCAGCAGCACGCCGCTGACCAGCAAGCGACGCCAGTCGCGCAGCTCCAGGCTTTTCCAGGCTGTGTTGCTGGCAAGCCGCGCGAAGAGGGCCAGGGCGATCACGGCAAACACGGCACGGCCAAACACGATGATGGCCGGCGAGGCGGCCGCCAGTTTGCCGAAAACACCGGTGAGGCCAAACATCAATGCGCCAATATGCAGGGCGCCGAGGGCTGAGCGGGGAGTCATTGCGATCCTTTGAACCGACGGGTAACAGAAACGCAGTCTAGAGGGTTGCCGAGGGGGGCGTCTGTCGTGCGGCTCGCGATTTTTATCGCAAGGCTCTTCCTTAGGATGAGCGACGCAACCTGCCGGGCGATGCGCCGAACTCCCGCAACATCGCGGCGGCAAACGCACTTTGTGAGCTGTAGCCGACGCAATCAGCGATTTCTCCGATAGGCAGCACGGTCTCGCGCAGCAGCTTCAACGCCTTCTGCAGGCGGCGGGTGCGAATGTAGTCCATCGGCGTCTGCCCGCATTCGGCCATGAAGCGTGCATGCAGGCGCGCCACCGACAGCTCGGCAATTCGCGCAAGGTCCGCCACTTGCAGGGGATGCGCGACGTGCCGCTCGATATGCGCATTGAACGCTGCATACGGCAGGCGCCGGCCAGGCAAGGGCTGGGCCTGCGGATGATTGAGGCTGGCGAGCAGCAACACGGCGCCTTGCTGGACAATCAACGGGTCTTCCACCGGGCTGTGGGCCAGCCATTGCACCAACTGGTTTTGCCGGGCATCCAGCGCCAGGCGCGTCGGTTGATCCAGCAGGCGGCGGCTGGCATCGGCGTGTTCGCCCAGAGATTGCAGCAGCCAGTGCTCAGTCGGCACATCCAGCACCAGGCAGCGGCTGCCGTCGCGACTGCCGCAGGCATGATGGGCGTTGAAGGGCAGCACCATCACGCTGCTTTCGTGCACCTGGCTGCCACGGCCATCCACCTCCAGGTCCAAATGCCCGGACAGGCCGAACACCAATTGCGCATGGTCATGGCTGTGGGCGAGGGGGGCTTCGACGTAGTGGCGCAGCGTGAGGGACGGTCTCATCGCGGTCTCCAGAGCAACAAGTGCGCAGTCTACAACGCTTCGCAGGTGCCCGGCGCTGTCATCGCACTGACGCAAAGCTGTCATGGGCTATTAATCGCGAGGGCGCAAGCTCGCGAAAACACCGTCGAGGGATGCCCATGACCAGTGCCGAGTTCGCCAGACCCAGCCGCAAACAACGGGTTCGTACCCTATGGATTTCCGACGTGCACCTGGGCACCCGGGATTGCCAGGCCGAACACCTGTCGCAGTTCCTCAAGGGGTACCACGCCGATAAGGTGTACCTGGTCGGCGACATCATCGACGGCTGGAAGATGCGCGGCGGCATGTATTGGCCCCAGGCCCATACCAATGTGATCCGGCGCCTGCTGACCATGGCCAAGCGCGGCACCGAGGTGATTTACGTCACCGGCAACCACGACGAATTCCTGCGCCGCTATTCCAAGCTGATCCTGGGCAATATCCAACTGGTGGATGAAGCGGTGCATGTGACCGCTGATGGTCGCCATTTGCTGGTGATCCACGGCGATCAGTTTGACGTGATCACCCGTTACCACCGCTGGCTGGCGTTCCTCGGCGACTCGGCCTACGAATTTACCCTGACCCTGAACCGCTGGCTCAACCACTGGCGCGCGCGGTATGGCTATGGCTACTGGTCGCTGTCGGCGTACCTCAAGCATAAGGTCAAGACGGCGGTGAGTTTTATCAGCGATTTCGAAGAAGCGATTGCCCACGAAGTGACCCGGCGCGAGCTGCATGGCGTGGTGTGCGGGCATATTCATCATGCCGAAATTCGCAAGGTGGGCGAGGTGGACTACCTCAACTGCGGGGACTGGGTAGAGTCGTGTACGGCGTTGATCGAGCACTGGGATGGGAGTATCGAGTTGTACCGCTTGGCGGATGCGCAGGCGAAAGAGGCGCAGCTCAAAGCCGAGATGGTTGCCGGCTAGTGTTCGACCCAGTCCGAATGTGGGAGGGGGCTTGCCCCCGATAGCTCTGTGTCAGTCAGCACTTCAGTTGCTGAAAGACCGCCATCGGGAGCAAGCCCCCTCCCACATTTTCAGTCAAGGTTTCTTCAGTTGGAAACGTCGGCGATGGCCTGGGCCAACAGGGTCAGCCGCTTGGCATCAATCCCTGCAACGCTGGCACGCCCCGAACTCACCATGTACACGCTGTGCTTCTCGCGCAGTTGTTTCACCTGTTCGGCATTCAAGCCGGTATAGGAAAACATCCCGCGCTGCGCGCCGATATGCGCAAACCGCTCGGCCAAGCCATGGGGCGCCAATGCCTCGACCAAGCCCGCGCGCAAATGGGCAATCCGCGAGCGCATGGCTTCGACTTCGTCGCTCCACACCTTTTTAAGTTCAGCGTCACCCAGGATGGTCGCGACCACTGCCGCACCATGATCCGGCGGCGTCGACCATAGGTTGCGTGCGATATTCGCCAGTTGGCTGCGCACATCCGTGAGTTTCTCGGCGTCTGCCGTGCACACGATCAAGGCGCCGACACGGTCGCGATACAGGCCGAAGTTCTTCGAGCAGGAACTGGTGATCAGTACCTCAGGCAGCTCGGCGGTAAACAGCCGCACTGCCCAGGCGTCCTGCTCCAGGCCGTCGCCGAAGCCCTGGTAGGCGAAGTCGATCAGTGGCAGCAAGTGGCGCTCGCGCACGATCTGCAGCACCTGGCGCCAATCCTCCTGGGACAGGTCGAACCCGGTCGGGTTATGGCAGCAGGCGTGCAGCAGCACGACGTCGCCTTTGGGCACAGTCGACAGGGTGGCGAGCATCGCCTGCACATCCAGGCGATTGTCAGTGCCCACATAGGGGTAATGGCTGACCTTGATCCCGGCCTTGGCGAAGATCGTTTCGTGGATCGGCCAGGTCGGGTTGCTCAGCCACACGCCGCGACCGGGCAGGCTGTGGGCGATAAAGTCGGCGCTCAAGCGCAGGGCACCGGTGCCACCTGGGGTCTGGGTGGCGCCGGCGCGGCGTTCGCGGATCAGCGGGGAATCGGCGCCCAGCACCAGCTCGCTGATCAGGCTGCCGAACGCAGGGTTGCCGTGCCCGCCGATGTAGGTCTTGGTGGTCTGCGTGTCCACCAGGCGTTGCTCGGCCAGCTTGACCGAATGAGGGATCGGCGTCAGGCCCTGGTCGTCCTTATAGACGCCCACGCCCAAGTCGAACTTGTTCGGGTGGGTGTCCTGGGCGTACAGGTCCATCAGTCCGAGGATCGGGTCGCCGGGCACGCGGCCAATGGCATCGAAGTGCATTACTTGCGGCCCTCGGCAGTCTTGGCCACTTCGTCAGTGCGTGCGGCCATGATGAAGTCGTTGCGGTGCAGGCCCTTGATGGAGTGGCTCCACCAGGTCACGGTGACTTTGCCCCACTCGGTAAGCAAGCCTGGGTGATGGCCTTCGGCTTCGGAGATTTCACCCATGGCATTGGTGAAGGCGAGGGCGAACTTGAAGTTCTTGAACAGGAAAACCTTTTCCAGCTGCATCACACCGTCGCGGACTTCGATGTTCCAGTCGGGGATCTGCTTGATCAGTACCGGCAGCTCTTCATCGCTGACTTGCGGGGCGTCGGCGCGGCAGGCTTCGCAGTGGGCTTGGTTCAAGTTGGTCATGGGGGTGTCCTGAATTCGAATGTTTGAAGGTCAGTAGCGTCACCCTAAAGCAACGCGGGGCCAGGGAACAGACTCACCTGGCCTTAATCGATGAGGTTCACGCAGCCTTGGGCTTGGGCGGGAATTTCGGCGCATGCAGTCCCAACTGCATCCCGCGCTCGACCATGGCCATGATGTCTTCCTGCGCCACTTCGAACAGGCGCTTGAGCTCAGGCAGTACGAAATACAGCGGTTGCAGGATGTCGATACGGTAGGGGGTGCGCATGGCCTCCAGCGGGTCGAAGGCTTGATGCTCGGGCTCGTCCGACAGGCTGTACACCGTCTCCTTGGGCGAAGACAGAATGCCACCCCCGTAGATACGTCGGCCTTGCGGCGTGTCTACCAGGCCGAACTCGATGGTCATCCAGTACAGGCGCGCCAGGTATACCCGTTGCTCTTTGGTGGCCGCCAGGCCGAGCTTGCCGTAGGTGTGGGTGAATTCGGCGAACCAGGGGTTGGTCAGCAGCGGGCAGTGGCCGAAGATCTCGTGGAAGATATCCGGCTCTTGCAGGTAGTCCAGTTCTTCACGGGTACGAATAAAGGTCGCCACTGGAAACTGCTTGCTGGCGAGCAGTTCGAAGAAGGTCTGGAAGGGGATCAATGCCGGTACGCGGGCGACTTGCCAGCCGGTGGTTGCGGCCAGCACTTGGTTGATCTCACCCAGTTGCGGGATGCGATCCAGCGGTAGACCGAGCTTGTCGATGCCGTCCAGGTATTCCTGGCAGGCGCGGCCCTCGATCACTTTCAACTGGCGCGTGATCAGGGTGTTCCACACCGCGTGTTCTTCCGGCGGGTAGTGGATAAAACCTTGCGCATCGGGCTCGCGGGCCACGTATTGCGTCTGCTTCATACGGCTCTCCTGCTAGGCATTCGTTCTTGTTATGTCCTGCGATGAGCTATTGATAACCCGCTGGGCGTTGGATTCCACCTACCTTCAGCGGTGATGCGTAGGAAAATATACCGGTTTTCGTAAAGTATTCGTTACGGCTGTAGGGCTAATCTTTGCGCTGGGCTGTGAAACGTGCGCAAGGTGTCACATAATCTTGACGACAATCTGCGCCCAGTGACAAAAAGACGCGGCGCCTTCCCACTTTTCGAGCCCTTTCATGCGTATCAAAGTGCACTGCCAGAACCGTATCGGCATCCTGCGGGACATTCTCAACCTGCTGGTAGAGTACGGCGTCAACGTCGCCAAGGGCGAAGTCGGCGGTGAGCATGGCAACGCGATCTATCTGTTTTGCCCCAACCTTGTGAACATGCAATTCCAGGCGCTGCGTCCGCAATTCGAGGCGATAGCCGGGGTGTTCGGGGTCAAGCGCGTCGGGCTGATGCCCAGCGAACGGCGGCACATGGAACTCAACGCGCTGCTCGGCGCCCTGGAGTTTCCGGTGTTGTCGATCGACATGGGCGGTTCCATCGTTGCCGCCAACCGCGCCGCCGCGCAGTTGCTCGGGGTGCGGGTGGACGAGGTGCCGGGGATTCCGTTGTCGCGTTATGCCGAAGACTTCGATCTGCCGGAGTTGGTGCGCGCCAGCAAGTCGCGGATCAACGGCCTGCGGGTCAAGGTCAAGGGTGACGTGTTTCTGGCGGACATCGCACCGCTGCAATCGTCCGAGCACGATGACAGCGAGGCCATGGCCGGTGCGGTGTTGACTCTGCACCGTGCCGACCGCGTCGGTGAACGCATCTACAACGTGCGCAAGCAGGAACTGCGCGGCTTCGACAGTATTTTCCAGAGCTCCAAGGTCATGGCTGCGGTGGTGCGTGAAGCCCGGCGCATGGCGCCGTTGGATGCACCGCTATTAATAGAAGGGGAAACCGGCACCGGTAAAGAACTGCTGGCCCGTGCTTGCCACCTGGCGAGCCCGCGTGGGCAGTCGCCGTTGATGGCGCTTAATTGCGCAGGCCTGCCGGAGTCGATGGCCGAGACCGAGCTGTTCGGCTACGGGCCTGGTGCGTTTGAAGGCGCACGGGCCGAGGGTAAGTTGGGGCTGTTGGAGTTGACGGCCGGCGGTACGCTGTTTCTCGACGGGGTGGGGGAAATGAGTGCGCGCTTGCAGGTGAAGTTGCTGCGGTTTTTGCAGGACGGTTGCTTCCGCCGTGTAGGCAGTGATGAGGAGGTGTACCTGGATGTGCGTGTGATCTGCGCCACCCAGGTGGACTTGTCCGAGTTATGCGCGCGCGGCGAGTTCCGCCAGGACCTTTACCACCGTCTCAACGTGCTGTCCCTGCACATCCCGCCCTTGCGCGAATGCCTTGATGGCCTGGCGCCGTTGGTCGAGCACTTCCTCGATCAGGCCAGCCGGCAAATCGGCTGTGCATTGCCTAAGTTGGCGCCGGCAGCCATGGATCGCCTCAGTCACTACCATTGGCCGGGTAACGTGCGGCAGCTGGAAAACGTGTTGTTCCAGGCGGTGTCGTTGTGTGATGGCGGCACGGTCAAGGCCGAGCACATTCGTTTGCCGGACTACGGCGTGCGTCAGCCGCTTGGCGATTTTTCCCTGGACGGCGGCCTGGAAGAGATCGTCGGGCGGTTCGAGAAGGCGGTGCTGGAAAGCCTGTACGCCGAGCACCCCAGCAGCCGGCAATTGGGCAAGCGTCTGGGGGTGTCTCACACCACCATCGCCAATAAGCTGCGTGATTACGAAATCCTCAAGTCCGACAAATAACTCACTGACAAAACCCCGTCAGAAATGTGGGAGCGGGCTTGCTCGCGAATGCGGAGTGTCAGTCAGTACATGTGTGACAGGTCTACTGCATTCGCGAGCAAGCCCGCTCCCACATTTGATCTCTATCGCCGATAAGACCGGCGCTTGCCGCAGGCGGCATAAGTCCGCCGTTTTTCCGACTATTCCCTGATCCTGAATTTTAAAGACACCCCCGAAAACCCCCGCCCCGCCTGGACTTCAGGTTCTTTTTAAAAGTTGGTTCGCAAATTGCTTAAGCCTCGTCAGTACAGCGGTGGGCGGCAAGCGTCCGTCAGAAAGAGGAAAGAGCGTGGACAAGTACCTTTATGTGGCAATGACCGGCGCCAGCCAGAATGCACTGGCGCAGAAGGCCCATGCCAACAACCTGGCGAACATTTCCACCAATGGTTTCCAACGTGACCTGGAGCAGGCGCGTTCGATGCCGGTGTTCGGTGACAGCTTTCCCGCACGGGCATTTGCGATGACCGAGCGGCCTGCCACCGACTTTTCCCCGGGCGCCATGATCGAAACCGGCCGCGACTTGGATGTGGCCGTCAGCGGCGACGGCTGGATGGCCGTGCAAACCCCGGATGGCGGCGAAGCCTACGTGCGCAGCGCCAGCATGAATGTGGATGCGCTGGGCGTGCTGCGGGCCGGCAACGGTATGCCGATCATGGGCAACGGTGGCCCGATTGCCGTGCCGCCCCAACAGAAAATCGAAGTGGGCGCCGATGGCACCATCAGTATCCGCGCCATGGGCGAAGGCCCACGGGTGATGGCGGAAGTAGACCGTATCAAGATGGTTCAGCCCGACCTCAAGAACATGACCAAGGCCCTCGATGGCACCATCCACACCAAGGACGGCAAGCCGGCCCAGGCTGACGCGAACGTCAGGCTGACCTCGGGTTTCCTGCAGGCGAGCAACGTCAATGCGGTGGAAGAGATGACCTCGGTGCTGGCGCTTTCCAAACAATTCGAGCTGCACATCAAGATGATGAACAGCGCCAAGGAAGACGACCAGGCCATGACTCGCGTTCTATCGATGAGCTGAAGCCGGCGACGACTGACGACTAATTTTGCAACGCGGCGCCAACAAACAGGCGCACGAAGGAGAACAACATGCTTCCGGCTCTATGGGTTGCCAAAACAGGCCTGTCTGCCCAGGACACCAACCTGACCACCATTTCCAACAACCTGGCCAACGTGTCGACCACGGGTTTCAAGCGTGATCGCGCCGAGTTCCAGGACTTGCTCTACCAGATCAAGCGCCAGCCAGGTGCTCAATCGACCCAGGACAGCGAGCTGCCGTCGGGCCTGCAATTGGGTACCGGTGTGCAGATCGTCGGCACCCAGAAGAACTTCAATGCCGGTAACCTGCAACAAACCGGTCAGCCACTGGATATGGCCATCAATGGCCGTGGGTTCTTCCAGATCCTGCAGCCGGACGGCACTACGTCGTACACCCGTGATGGTACGTTCCACCTCGATTCCAACGGCCAGATCGTCACCGCCAACGGTTTCGCGCTGGAGCCGGCCGTGGTGGTTCCCGCCAACGCCAAGACCTTCACCGTGGGCAATGACGGCACCGTGTCCATCACCGTGGCCGGTAACCCGGCGTCGCAAGTGATCGGCAACCTGCAAACCGCGGACTTCATCAACCCCGCCGGCTTGCAAGCCATGGGTAACAACCTGTTCCTGGAAACCGCTTCCAGCGGCGCGCCGCAAATCGGCACCCCGGGCCTGAACGGTTTTGGTACCACCCTGCAAAGCACTCTGGAAACCTCCAACGTCAGCACGGTTGAGGAGATGGTCAACATGATCACCACCCAGCGCGCCTACGAGATGAACTCCAAGGTGATTTCCACTGCCGACCAGATGCTCTCGTTCGTCACGCAGAATCTGTAATCAAGTCTATGGGGCGCTCTTGAGGGCGCCTGCAACACCGTGAGGTAAGGGTCATGAATCGCTATGTTTCTGTTCTGGCATTGAGTGGGATCGCCGTGCTCGCGGGCTGTGTCGCCCCGACGCCGAAACCCAATGACCCGTACTACGCGCCGGTGTTGCCTCGTACACCGTTGCCGGCGGCGGCCAACAATGGCTCGATCTACCAGGCCGGTTTTGAACAGAACCTGTACAGCGACCGCAAGGCATTCCGGGTGGGGGACATCATCACCATCACCCTGAACGAGAAGACCCAGGCCAGCAAGAACGCCAACTCGCAGGTCGGCAAGACCAGCAAGACCAGCATCGGCCTGACCTCGTTGTTCGGGGGTGTGCCCAATACCAACAACCCACTGGGCAGCGGTGACCTGAGCCTGAACGCCGGTTATTCCGGTGACCGCGCCACCAACGGCAAGAGTGCGGCGGGGCAGGGCAACAGCTTGACCGGTTCGATCACTGTGACCGTGGCCGACGTATTGCCCAACGGCATCATCGCCATACGCGGCGAGAAATGGATGACCCTCAACACCGGTGACGAGCTGGTGCGTATTGCGGGCATGGTGCGGGCCGATGATATTTCCACCGACAACACCGTGTCGTCGACGCGGATTGCCGATGCGCGCATTACCTACTCGGGCACGGGTTCGTTTGCCGATGCGAGTCAGCCGGGCTGGTTCGACCGTTTCTTCCTTAGCCCGCTGTTCCCTTTCTAGGTGGTCATTGTGAAACTCAAACAGCTGATGGCGGCGGCACTGTTGCTGTCCCTGAGCGCAGTCGCCCAGGCCGAGCGCCTGAAAGACATCGCCAGTATCTCCGGCGTGCGCTCCAACCAGTTGATCGGTTACGGCCTGGTGGTCGGGCTTAATGGCACGGGTGACCAGACCACCCAGACGCCGTTCACCCTGCAGACCTTCAACAACATGCTCTCGCAGTTCGGCATCAAGGTGCCGCCGGGCTCGGGCAACGTGCAATTGAAGAACGTGGCGGCGGTGTCCATCAGCGCCGACCTGCCGGCGTTTTCCAAGCCGGGGCAGGTGGTCGACATTACCGTATCGTCCATCGGTAACTCGAAAAGCCTGCGCGGCGGCACTTTGCTGATGACGCCGCTCAAGGGTATCGATGGCAACGTCTACGCCATCGCCCAGGGTAACCTGGTGGTGGGCGGCTTTGACGCCGAGGGCCGCGACGGCTCCAAGATCACCGTCAACGTGCCGTCGGCCGGGCGCATTCCTGGCGGCGCCACGGTGGAACGTACCGTGCCGAGCGGCTTCAACCAGGGCAACAGCCTGACCCTGAACCTCAACCGCTCCGACTTCACCACGGCCAAGCGCGTGGTCGACAAGATCAACGACATGCTCGGCCCTGGCGTGGCCCAGGCCATCGACGGTGGTTCGATCCGTGTGACCGCGCCGCTGGACCCGAGCCAGCGCGTGGATTACCTGTCGATCCTGGAAAACCTGGAAGTCGACCCGGGCCAGGCGGTGGCCAAAGTCATCATCAACTCGCGTACCGGCACCATCGTGATCGGTCAGAACGTCAAGGTGTCGCCGGCGGCGGTGACCCATGGCAGCCTGACCGTGACCATCACCGAAGACCCGATCGTCAGCCAGCCTGGGCCATTGTCCAATGGCCAGACGGCGGTGGTGCCCCGTTCTCGGGTCAATGCCCAGCAAGAGGCCAAGCCGATGTTCAAATTCGGCCCCGGCACCACCCTGGACGAGATTGTCCGTGCGGTGAACCAGGTGGGCGCAGCGCCCGGCGACTTGATGGCAATCCTTGAAGCTCTGAAACAGGCCGGCGCCTTGCAAGCCGACCTGATCGTGATCTGAGGCCATGGCCATGGATATGCGCAAGAGTGGGATCAGCAGCACGGCGGATTCGGGGGCTTACTCCGACCTGAACCGGCTTAACCAGCTTAAGGTGGGTGATAAGAACAGCGACGGCAACATGCGCAAAGTCGCGCAGGAGTTCGAGTCGCTGTTCTTGAACGAGATGCTCAAGTCCATGCGCTCGGCCACCGACGCCCTGGGCAAGGACAACCCGATGAACACCCCGGCCGCCAAGCAGTATCAGGAAATGTACGACCAGCAACTGGCGGTCTCGCTGTCGCGCGAGGGGGGCGGTATCGGCCTGGCCGACGTGCTCATGCGCCAGATGCAGAAGAACAAACCGGTGGACGCCCAGGCGGCCACCTTGCAAGGCCCGGCAGCGGATGCGCCGGTCAAGAAAGTCGATGTGCCGACTGAAATTGCCGCAGGCACGCAAGCCGAAGGCCCATTGGGGCGTTCCAATGGCCAGCGTCCTTTGTGGGCTTACCGTGTGGCGGTGCCGGAAGGCAGCAATGCCCACGCCAATGATATGGAGCTGATGAACCAGCGCCGTATTGCCTTGCCGAGCAAGCTGACCGATCGCTTGCTGGCGGGCATCGTGCCGAGTACGGAGGTCGCCGCCGTCGCCAAGACTGCGCCGCTGCGCAACAGCGCTGCCGATGACAACGTGGTCAACAGTGCCGCCCGCAGCTTCGCCGTACCGAGCGGGCGCATGCAGGTGTATGGCCGTGCCATCGCCCAGCCGCCACTGGCGCCGGCGAAGAAAGCCTTCAGTTCGCAGGATGAGTTCGTCGCCACCATGTTGCCGATGGCCAAGGCGGCGGCGGCGCGTATCGGTATCGATCCGAAGTACCTGGTGGCGCAGGCCGCCCTGGAAACCGGTTGGGGTAAATCGGTGATGCGCGCCGAAGACGGCAGCAGCAGCCATAACCTGTTCGGTATCAAGGCCGGCCAGAGTTGGCAGGGTGGCCAGGCACGCGCGATCACCAGCGAGTTTCGCAATGGCGCGATGGTCAAGGAAACGGCGCAATTCCGTTCCTATAACTCCTACCAGGACAGCTTCCATGACCTCGTGACATTGCTGCAAAGCAATGATCGCTATAAAGAAGTTGTGAAATCAGCCGACAACCCGGAGCGGTTTGTACGCGAGTTGCAAAAAGCCGGATATGCAACCGACCCGGACTACGCCAGCAAGATTTCGCAGATCGCTAAAACGATGAACAGTTACCAGAATTACGCTGCCGCGGGCGCGACCACACATTTATAAGGTCTGAATCATGAGTTTGCTCAGTATCGGGATGTCAGGGCTTAACGCCTCTCAAGGATCGTTGTCGGTCCTGAGTAACAACATTGCCAACGTCAATACTCCGGGATACTCGCGCCAGCAGACCACCCAGAACGCCAGCGCCAACAACCAGTACGGTGGGGTGTTCATCGGCAGCGGTACGACCCTGGCGGACGTGCGCCGCATTTATAACGATTTTCTGGGAGCCGCCTACCAGAGCAGTACCGCGCTCAACAGCGATGCCACCGCGTACGCGGGCCAGGCCGCGGCGATCGATAAAACCCTGTCGGACAAATCCACGGGTATGTCCGCCGCGCTCAGCGCATTCTTTTCATCCCTGCAAACCGCCGCCGCCACGCCGAGCGATGTTTCCGCGCGGCAACTGCTGGTGACCAGCGCGCAGACCTTGAGCAACCGCTTCAACTCGATTTCCACACAGTTGACCCAGCAGAAAGAAGGCATCAACAGCCAACTGGGTACGCTGAGTGATCAGGTCAACAAGCTGACGTCGTCGATCGCGTCGCTCAACAACCAGATCACAACCGCCCAGGGATCATCGACCAGCGCGCCGGCCAACCTGCTGGATGCGCGTAACGAGGCGGTGCGTTCGCTCAATGAGCTGATTGGCGTCACTGCCACCGAGAAGAACGGCCAGTTCAGTATCACCACTGGCACCGGGCAGTCGCTGGTGGAGGGCAATATTGCCAATACCATTTCAGCGGTACCGAGCAAGACCGATAACAGCCAGTACACCATCCAGCTCAACATGGGCGATACGAAGATGGACATCGGCTCGGTGATTTCCGGCGGCAGTATCGGCGGCCTGTTGCGCTATCGCAGTGATGTGCTGATGCCGGCCATCAACGATTTGGGGCGCATCGCCATTGCTACCGCCGACAGCGTCAACACCCAGTTGGGGCAGGGCCTGGACCTGAACAGTGATTTCGGCTCCTCGCTGTTCAGTGATATCAACACTGCGGCCACCATTGCCCAGCGCAGCCAGGCGGCTGCGGGTAACAGTGCAGGCTCCGGCAATCTGAATGTGACGATTACCGACACCAGCAAGCTGTCGACCTTCGACTACAAGGTCACCTTCACCAGCGGCAACCTGTACAACGTGGTGCGTTCGGACGGCAAGGCGATGGGCTCGTTCGACACCACGACCACGCCGCCGCCGGTGATTGATGGTTTTACCCTGGCGTTGAACGGCGCCGGTCCCGTAGCGGCCGGTGACAGTTTCAAAGTCAGCCCGACGGCCACGGGTGCCAGTAATATCGGCGTCCAACTCAAGGATCCGAACAAGCTCGCATTTGCGGCACCCTTGGCTGGTAATGCCAGCAAGACCAACACTGGCGCCGGCACGTTCACACCGCCTACCTTGACCGTGCCCATTGATATCAACGGTGGTGCCGCGACCGCGCAATTGCGCACCGGGATCGAAAACTCGATGCCGGTGAAGATGGTCTTCGGCAAGCCGGCGGCGGACGGTACCCAGCCATATACCGTCAGCGATGCACAAGGCAACCCGATCGGCACCGGCAGCATCATCCCGGGCCAGGGCAACAAGATCAGCATCAATGTGCCCATGCGCGATGCCACCGGGGCGCTGATTCCGGGCAAGAGCTTCAACTTCGATACCACGGTGGCCGGCACGCCGGCCAATGGCGACAGCACGACCTTTTCTTTCAACAGCGGCGCCACCTCCGATGGTCGCAACGCCCAGCAGTTGTTGGGTTTGCAGACCAAGGCGACGGTGGGTGCGGTGGATGGCAACGCGGGCGTGAGCCTGGTCAGCGCCAATAGCCGGCTGGTGTCCCAGGTGGGCTCCAAGGCCGCCCAGGCCAACACCGACACCACCGCCACCGGCGCCTTGCTGGCGGCGAACAAGGCGGCCAGCAACTCGGTGTCCCAGGTCAACCTGGACGAGGAGGCGGGCGACATGATCAAGTTCCAGCAGTACTACACCGCGTCGTCGCAGATCATCAAGGCCGCGCAAGAAACCTTCAGCACGCTGATCAACGCCCTTTAAAGGAGTCTGGAACGATGCGTATCTCTACACAGCAGTATTTCGACACCAGCTCCAGCAAGTACCAGGATAACTATTCGGGCGTGGTGAAGGCTCAGGACCAGGCCAGTTCCGGCATTCGCGTGCAAACTGCCTCGGATGACCCGGTGGCGGCCGCCCAATTGCTGATGCTGCAGCAGCAAAAGGACATGCTGGGCCAGTTCAACGGCAACATCACCACCTTGCAGAACTCGCTCGGTAACGAAGAAACGGTGCTGCAGAGCATCAACCTTGCGTTGCAGTCGGCCAGTGAGCTGGCGTTGCAGGCCGGTAACCAGCGCCTCAGTGATGACGACCGCAAGGCGCTGGCCAGCAAGGTTGGTGCGCTTGAAGATCATGTGTTGGGCCTGCTTAACAGCAAGGACTCCAGTGGCAACTACATGTTCTCCGGGTCCAAGACCGACACGCCGCCCTATATACGCAACAACGACGGCACCTACACCTACCAGGGTGATGAGACGCCGCTGAGCCTGCAGGTATCGAGCAACCTGTCGATCGCCATGGGCGATACCGGCAAGGCACTGCTCGAAAGTTCGTCCAACACCGGTCGTACCCAGACCACGTTGTTGCCGCCGGCGGTCAATGACGGCAAGGTGGCGATTTCGGCAGGCCTGGTCACCTCCAGCACCAATTACATCAAGAACTTTGCCGACGGCCAGCCTTATAAGCTGACCTTCGCCAGCAGCACCCAATACAGCGTGACTGACAAAGACGGCAATGACGTGACGTCCGAGATCCCCGGTAACGGCACGTTTGACGCCACCAAGGAGGGCGCTTCCAGCGTCAACCTGCGTGGGGTCAAGTTCGACATCTCGCTGAACCTGGGGGCGAGTGTCGCGCCCGGTGCCGCTTCGGATGCGCTGGTAGCGGGCAAGGTGTTCACCCTGGAAAGCAAGCCGGATACGTTCAGTGTCTCGCGCACGGCCAGCAACCCGTCCACGGCGCAGCTGACCGGCGGCAGTGTGACGGACCAGGCGGCGTATGCCAGCACCTTTCCCAACTCGGGTGCGGTGATCAAGTTCACCAGTGGTACCGATTACCAGGTGTTCGCCCAGCCTTACAGCACTGACAGCAAGGCGATTGCCAGTGGCACCATCGCCGCCGGTGCCACTTCGGTCACTACGGCAGGGGTGACCTTTGGTATCAGCGGCACGCCGGGTGCCGGCGACCAGTTTTCGGTCGGCGCTACCAGTAACAAGAACATGAATGCCCTGGATACCCTGGGCCAGTTACGCAAGGCCCTGGAAACGCCGTCGGATGGCAGCCAGGTGGCGATGAATCAGCTCAAGGACGTGGTCAATACCAGCATCGCCAACCTGGCGAATGCGACCGCGCAGATCGACCAGGTACGTGGCTCCATCGGTGCGCGTAACAATGCCCTGGATATCCAGAGCCAGGAAAACACCAGCCTGGGCCTGGCCAATACCACCACCATGTCGTCGCTCGCGAACGTGGACATGGGGCAGGCGGCCATTGACCTGACCTTGCAGCAGACCATGTTGCAAGCCTCGCAGCTGGCCTTCGTGAAAATCTCCCAGTTGAGCCTGTTCAGCCGCATGTAATCGGCGTCCAGACCAACGGCCCACCCTGGCAACAGGGTGGGCCGTTGTCGTTTCGGGTGTCAGGAACGTTGCGCGGTTTTGCACAAAGCGAACAAAATTGAGTGACCTGTGAGTCATTAAGCGCATCTTCACTGTATCGTGTGAAAAGGATAAGTCGTCACAGGGTCCTTGCGAGGCGGCTTTCAGCGAGTTTTTTACGGGGGTTTCCCCTTTATTTTCAGCACTCCAGGCGCAGTCCCAGGGGTGTTCTCCAGCTATTTAGTATTGGGAAGCCACAATGATTGGCATAAAAAGCATCGCCAGTTACGTGCCGGCAGACGGGGTGGATAACTACGCCCAGGGCGCCAAATTCGCCAAGGATGAAGATTTCATCATTGGCAAGATCGGTTCGGCGTTCCTGCCGCGCAAGGATGTTGCGCAGGAAACCTCCGACCTGTGCGTCGAGGCGGTCAACGCTCTGTTTGCCAACAACCCGCAGTTGAAGCGCGAATCCATCGACGCGCTGATCGTCGTGACCCAGAACGGCGACGAGGAAGGCTTGCCGCACACGGCTGCCATCGTCCAGGACAAATTGGGCCTGCCGACCCACGTGGCCGCGTTCGATATCTCCCTGGGCTGCTCCGGCTACGTCTACGGCATCTATGCGATGAAGGGCTTCATGGAAGCCACTGGCCTGAAAAACGGCCTGCTGATCACCGCCGACCCGTATTCGAAGATCGTCGACCCGGAAGACCGCAACACCACCATGCTCTTTGGTGATGCCGCCACCGCCACCTGGATGGGCGAGGACGCACCGTGGTTACTGGGCAAGTCGAAGTTCGGCACCGATGGCTCCGGTGCGCCACACCTGAAGGTCAGCGACGGCGTGTTCTTCATGAATGGTCGCCAGGTGTTCAACTTCGCCTTGCTCAAAGTGCCGGCGCATTTGCACGAGTTGCTCGACGAGTCGAACCTTGCGCCTGACCAGATCGATGCCTTCTGCATTCACCAGGGCAGTGCGGCGATTGTCGACGCGGTGGCCCGGCGTTTCGAAGATGCACCGGTTGAGAAGTTCATCAAGGACATGGTCGAGACCGGTAACACTGTGTCGTCGAGTATTCCGCTGTTGCTGGAAAAGCACATGCTGGACGGTAGCTGGAAACGTGTTGCCATCAGCGGCTTTGGAGTGGGGTTGTCGTGGGGTTCGGCGATTCTCTATCGTTCGTGATGCCCTGATAGCACCGCACACAAAAACGCCCAGGCTTGAAAAAAGCCTGGGCGTTTTTTATTTGACGTCAGAAAACCTGGTAATTACGGGCGATTGGGCTAGCGTAAATGCTTGAATTACAAGGGGTGGCATCGTGCTAGTAAAAAAAATCAAAAAAGTCCTCAAGCAACCTGACTTCACGACGATAACTATTACGAAGGTTCTCTAGGCACACCCGGCGGTTGCCAGGGCCGGAAGCCGCAGTACACCACCCACGAGGATTTCGTCATGGCATTAACAGTAAACACCAACCTTGCGTCGCTGACTGTTCAGAAGAACCTGAACAACGCCTCCACTTCTCTGCAAACCTCCATGCAGCGCCTGTCCTCCGGCCTGCGTATCAACAGCGCCAAAGACGATGCGGCCGGCCTGCAGATCTCCAACCGTCTGACCAGCCAGATCAACGGCCTGGGCGTTGCGATCAAGAACGCCAACGATGGTAGCTCGATTGCCCAGACCGCTGAAGGCGCGATGCAGCAGTCCACCAACATCCTGCAAAGCATGCGTACCCTGGCTCTGCAATCCGCCAACGGCTCGCCAAGCGCTGAAGACCGTAAGTCGAACCAGGCTCAATACGCGGCTCTGACTGCTGAATTGACCCGTATTGCAACCACCACCACCTTCGGTGGCAAGAACCTGCTGGACGGTTCTTTCGGTACTACTTCGTTCCAGGTCGGCGCTAACGCCAACCAGACTATCGACATGACCATCGGTA
Source organism: Pseudomonas sp. R11F (assembly GCF_050312575.1). Classification (NCBI taxonomy): domain Bacteria; kingdom Pseudomonadati; phylum Pseudomonadota; class Gammaproteobacteria; order Pseudomonadales; family Pseudomonadaceae; genus Pseudomonas; species Pseudomonas sp. R11F. The sequence goes on from NZ_JBNPJU010000057.1 coordinate 108,497, forward strand.
ACGTAGCGGCCAACAACATTGGTTCGCAACAGCTGAAAACCCAGGCCCTGACGCCATCCGCAACCGGCGTCGCTGGTGGTGCTATCACCGTTACCGGTGGTGGCCAGACTGCTAACGTGACCATCGCTGCCGGTGCTTCCGCCAAGCAGATCGCTGCTCAAATGAACGGCGCTGTCGGCGGCCTGAGCGCTACCGCCAGCACTGAAGCCCAGTTCACTGTGAACGCGGCTACCATTGCTGCTGCTACTCCTCCGAACGCCAACTTCACTCTGCAAGTGGGCAGCGGTACCGCAGTTCAGTTCACTGGCGTGACCAGCACTTCGGACCTGGCTGACCAACTGAAGTCCAACGCTGCCAAGCTGGGCATCAGCGTTAACTACGATTCGTCGACCAACGCCCTGTCGGTCAAGTCCGACACCGGTGAGAACCTGACCTTCAACGCTGGTGACGGCGGTGCTGCTGGTATCTCGGTCGCTACCAAAGGTGGTAACGGCACATTCGGTACTGCTACAGCCTTGGCCGCTACCGCGATCATCGCAACTGGCCAGGTTTCGCTGAACTCCTCCAACAGCTACGCCCTGAACGGCGCTGGTGTAACGGGCGTGTTCGCCGCAGCCGGTACTGCTGCCAACTCCGCGAAAACCACCGTCAACAACACTGACGTAACCACCTCTACCAACGCACAAAACGCGATTGACGTGATCACCCAGGCGATCTCCGACATCGACTCCCAGCGTGCAGGTCTCGGTGCTGTACAAAACCGTTTCGACAACACCGTGGCCAACCTGACCAGCATCGCCGACAACTCCACTGCCGCTCGCGGTCAGATCCAGGACGTTGACTACGCTGCTGAAACCGCTCAGCTGACCAAGCAACAAACCCTGCAACAGGCTTCCACTGCGATCCTGTCCCAGGCCAACCAACTGCCTTCCGCTGTACTGAAGCTGCTTCAGTAATAGCCATGGGTAGATGACTGACGGAAGGGCGCGTTTACGTGCCCTTTTGTCTTTTGCGTGATGAGGTGACTGGACATGGACATGAGCGTCAAGTTGAACCTGTCTTATCCTGCGGCGCCGCCGCAGAGCGCGCCTGCCCCTGTGAGCAACGACTCGCAGACAACCAAGGTCAAGCCTGCGGTTGCCGCGGTCGAAACCCAGCAGGACTCGAAACCGTCCGACCTTAAACAGGCGGTGGCGGATATTCGCAAATTTGTTCAGGATGCCCAGCGCAACCTGGAATTTTCAATCGACGACTCTACCCATCAAGTGGTGGTCAAAGTCATTGCGACCGACAGCGGTGAAGTGATCCGACAGATCCCTTCGGAAGCCGCATTGAAGCTTGCGCAGAGCCTACACGACGCCAGTAGCGTGCTGTTTGACGCGAAAGTCTGAGCTGGCATGAATTTTGTTGCTGTCGCTACTTGAGGCGTCGTCCGTCAAGAAAGCGCCAGCCCCCGGATCAGGAGAACAGTCATGGGTGATATATCGGTTAGCGGCCCAGTTACGAACATCGATACCCAAGCTATCGTGACGGCATTGGTGAACGCGGAACAGGCACCCAAGCAGTCGCAGATCAATAAGCAGACGCAGACGTCGACTGCCCAGTTGTCCTCGATCGGCAAAATTCAAGCGGCGCTCGACGCTTTTCGTGGTGCCATGGACAACATGGCCAAGGACGCCAGTATTGGCGGCCTGACGGCAACCACATCGGATGCCACTGTTTCCAGCGTTACCTTGGGTGCGGGTGCCTCTGCGGGTAGTTATCAGTTGGTGGTCAACCAATTGGCGACGGCCTCGAAGATTGCGACCCAGACTTACGCTGGCGGTGCGAACACGGTCGTCAATAAAGGCACCACAGCCACGTCGCTGACGATTTCGCAGTCGGGCCAGAACTACGCTGTCAGCGTGCCACCGGGCGCCACCTTGCAGCAGGTGCGGGACTCGATCAACGCACAGCTGAGCAGTTCGGGCTTGAGTGCCAACATCCTGACTGACTCCACCGGCTCTCGTATGGTGCTGACGTCGACCAATACAGGCGTCGGTACTGACATTACAGTGGGGGGCAACTCTGGCCTGGAAGCCGGTACGTCGGTCGTCGGTAGCGCTCCACAGAACGCGAAGTACACCATTGACGGTACGGCTCAGGAGTCAAAGAGTAATACTCTGACCGATGCGATCAGTGGTGTGAGCATCAAGTTGACGGCAGTGTCGCCGTTGCCGACCGGGGTTACCGATCCAACGGCTCAACGCGTCGCTTCGACCATCACAGTGGCAAGAAGCAACGATACCCTCAAGAGTTCGGTCAAGGGCTTTGTCGACACCTACAACGCGTTGATGACAGCAATCAACACTGAAACCGCCGTGACCACCAATGCCGACGGATCCACAACGTCTTCTGCGTTGACGGGTGATGCCACCATGCGCACTTTGCAGTCGGCCATCCGTACTGAGCTGAACGCAATGGGCGGGACAGGGGCGTTGAAATCCCTGGCCCAGTTCGGTGTGAACACGGATCAGAAAACCGGCAAGCTGAGTATTGATGACAAGATCTTCAACGCGGCAGTGCTGACCAACCCTACCGACATCGGCGGTATCTTCAACGGTGACAAGGGTTTGCTTGCGCGCATGAAGACCGCAACCGACAGCTATGCGCTGAGTGGTACCGGGATTCTGGCTACGCGTTCGACGACGTTGTCGAGCAACATCAAGGATCTGCAGACCCAGCAGGATACTTTGACCGCGCGTATGGCTGCCCTGAAAAAGACCCTGACCGACAAATACACCACCATGAACAACCTGGTGGCTCAGCTTACCAGTCAGCGCTCCAGTGTCATGACCACACTTAACGCACTGAATAATCCGAAGACCAGTTGATCCTCACTGAGGTCGCCCGGCAAGGGATCACCTTGTTCGGGCGTGCCCTTCGCCAGACCGTCGGCTTAAAGTTTTTTGCAACGCCGTCGACATAATAATCAGAGCCCATTCTTTTTAGCTGTTGCCTGTCACGAGGTAGAAACATGAATCCCATGAGAGCCCTTCGCCAATACCAGAAGGTCAATTCCCATGCCCAAATCTCCGAAGCCAGCCCGCATCGCTTGGTGCAGATGCTGATGGAAGGCGCGTTGGATCGCATGGCTCAGGCCAAAGGCGCCATGGCTCGTGGTGACATCGCGCAAAAGGGCCTGCTGCTGGGTAAGGCGATCGACATTCTGATCGGTTTGCGTGACGGCCTGAACCCGGAGAAAACCGACGATCCGGCCGCGTTGCAGCAACTTGATAATCTGTACGCCTATATGACTACGCGCCTGCTGGAAGCCAACAGCAAGAGCGATGTCACCATGATCGACGAAGTAGCCGGCCTGATGATTACGCTCAAGGAAGGCTGGGACGGTATTGCAACACTGTAGGCCCTTGGGCCTGAGGATGATGTCATGAGCCACGCCCTGCAACGGATTGACGAGACCCGCGACGCTTTGGTCGATGCCCTGGCCGAGCGCAACTGGGATGCCATTGGTGAGCTGGATCTGGGTTGCCGTGCGGTGATCGATGAGGCGCTCAACAATGTGCCGGTTGACGAAGATGCCTTGCGGGAAAAGCTGGAAAGCCTGCTGGCGGTTTATCAGCAGTTGCTTGAGGTGACGACTGGCGAACGCCAGGCGATTTTCGAAGAGATGTCGCAGATCAATCGAGCGGAAAGTGCGTCGAAGGTTTACCATCTGTTCGGCTGAACGGGCTCGGTTGGTCCGAACGGTGCGTCATATATTTGACTGTGCCAGCATTTTTGACTTAACTAGTGCTGTTTTCAGATTTCAGACGTCTATAGGGTAAGAAGTCTTACAGCCGTCTAGATTGCCCTCACTTTGGGGCAGGAAGTTTTACTAGGGAAGTTGCTATTGCATGTGGCGTGAAACCAAAATTCTGCTGATTGATGACGATAGCGTCCGTCGCCGCGATTTAGCGGTGATTTTAAATTTTCTTGGTGAAGAAAATTTGCCCTGCGGCAGCCATGATTGGCAGCAGGTGGTCAGCTCGCTGTCGTCGAGCCGTGAAGTCATTTGTGTGCTGATCGGGACGGTAAACGCTCCTGGCGCTGTTTTGGGCTTGTTAAAGACACTGTCAACCTGGGATGAGTTCCTTCCCGTGTTGCTGATGGGCGATATTTCTTCCGTGGACCTGCCGGAAGACCAGCGTCGTCGTGTGCTTTCCAACCTGGAAATGCCGCCCAGCTACAGCAAATTGCTCGATTCCCTGCACCGCGCCCAGGTCTATCGCGAGATGTACGACCAGGCCCGTGAGCGTGGCCGTCACCGCGAACCCAACCTGTTCCGCAGCCTGGTGGGCACCAGCCGTGCGATCCAGCACGTACGCCAGATGATGCAGCAAGTGGCTGACACCGACGCCAGCGTGCTGATCCTCGGTGAGTCCGGCACCGGCAAGGAAGTGGTCGCACGCAACCTGCACTACCATTCCAAGCGCCGCGACGGGCCCTTCGTGCCGGTCAACTGCGGGGCGATCCCGGCGGAGCTGCTTGAAAGCGAATTGTTCGGCCACGAGAAGGGCGCTTTCACCGGCGCAATCACCAGCCGTGCCGGGCGTTTCGAACTGGCCAATGGCGGCACCCTGTTCCTCGACGAAATCGGCGATATGCCGCTGCCGATGCAGGTCAAATTGCTGCGCGTGTTGCAGGAGCGCACCTTCGAGCGCGTGGGCAGCAACAAGACCCAGAGCGTCGATGTACGCATCATCGCGGCCACCCACAAGAACCTCGAAAGCATGATCGAGGTGGGCAGCTTCCGCGAAGACCTGTACTACCGCCTCAATGTTTTCCCGATCGAGATGGCCCCGCTGCGTGAGCGCGTCGAGGATATCCCGTTGCTGATGAACGAGCTGATCTCGCGCATGGAGCACGAAAAGCGCGGTTCGATTCGCTTCAACTCTGCCGCGATCATGTCCCTGTGTCGCCACGGCTGGCCGGGCAACGTGCGTGAACTGGCCAACCTGGTCGAGCGTATGGCGATCATGCACCCCTACGGTGTGATCGGCGTGGTCGAGTTGCCGAAAAAATTCCGCTACGTCGACGACGAAGACGAGCAGTTGGTGGACAGCCTGCGCAGCGACATGGAAGAGCGCGTGGCCATCAATGGCCATACCCCGGACTTCGGCGCCACAGCCATGCTGCCGCCGGAAGGCCTGGACCTGAAGGATTACCTCGGCAACCTGGAGCAAGGCTTGATCCAGCAAGCCCTGGACGACGCCAACGGCATCGTCGCGCGGGCCGCCGAGCGCCTGCGTATTCGTCGTACCACCCTGGTGGAGAAGATGCGCAAGTACGGCATGAGCCGCAAAGAAGGTGACGAACAGGCGGATGATTGACGCCTGTTTTTTAAACTACTGAAATTCCAGTAGTTTTTTTTCGGCACGGGTATTGCTACAGCCCTCGCAACGTTCCGTTTAACTGACGGTCAGCCAGCGAGAGAGCATGATGCCCCACGCCGCCCAACTATCTTCGTCCCCCGATCTTGCGGGGGGCGCCCCATCTGTAGAGCAGCAGAGCCGGCAGGGCCTTGAGCAGGCGTTTTCGCTGTTCAGCCAGATGTCCAGCCAACTGACCGACTCCTACAGCCTGCTGGAAGCCCGGGTTTCCGAGCTTAAGGGCGAGCTGGCGGTGGTCAGCGCCCAGCGCATGGAAGAGTTGGCGGAAAAAGAGCGCCTGGCCAACCGTCTGCAAAACCTCCTCGACCTGTTGCCCGGTGGCGTGATCGTCATCGACGACCAAGGGCGTGTGCGCGAAGCCAACCCGGCCGCCTGCGACATGCTCGGCCTGCCGCTGGAAGGCGAGTTGTGGCGAGAAGTCATCACCCGCTGCTTTGCCCCGCGTGAAGATGACGGCCACGAAATTTCCCTGAAAGACGGGCGCCGCCTGTCCATTGCCACCCGCTCCCTGGACGCCGAGCCCGGACAGTTGGTGCTGCTCAACGACCTGACGGAAACCCGTCACCTGCAAGACCAGCTGGCCCGTCATGAACGCTTGTCGTCACTGGGCAGGATGGTCGCTTCTTTGGCGCATCAGATCCGCACGCCCTTGTCGGCGGCGCTGATCTACGCCAGTCATTTGACTGATGAGCAGTTGCCGGCTGCCACCCACCAGCGATTTGCCGGGCGCCTCAAGGAGCGCCTGCACGAGTTGGAGCATCAAGTGCGCGACATGCTGGTGTTTGCCCGTGGCGAATTGCCGCTGACCGACCGCGTCACGCCGGCAGAGCTGATGCAATCGCTGCAATCGGCGGCTGCCACCCATATCCAGGACGTCAATGTGCGCTGGCAGTGCGATAGCCATCTCGGCGAATTGCTGTGCAATCGCGACACCTTGGTGGGTGCCTTGCTCAACCTGATTGAAAACGCCATCCAGGCCAGCGGCGCGGATGCGCGGCTCAAGGTGCATCTCTACCCGCGCGGGCAAAACCTGCGGCTGTGCATCAGTGACAGCGGCAGCGGCATCGACCCAGTCGTGTTGCAACGGATGGGCGAACCGTTTTTTACCACCAAGACCAACGGTACCGGCCTCGGCCTGACCGTAGTCAAGGCGGTGGCACGTGCCCATCAGGGAGAATTGCACCTGCACTCCCGATTGGGGCGTGGCACCTGTGCATTGATGACCTTGCCGCTGTTTACCAGCCCGGCAAGCGCGGAGTAACGAAGCTATGGCTATCAAGGTTTTATTGGTGGAAGACGATCGCGCCCTGCGTGAAGCATTGGCTGACACGCTGCTGTTGGCGGGCCATGACTACCGGGCAGTCGGTTCTGCCGAGGAAGCCTTGGAGGCGGTCGAGCAAGAGGCGTTCAGCCTGGTGGTCAGCGACGTCAACATGCCGGGCATGGACGGTCATCAGTTGCTCGGCCTGCTGCGCGCGCGTCAGCCGCAGTTGCCGGTATTGCTGATGACCGCTCATGGCGCGGTGGAGCGCGCGGTGGACGCCATGCGTCAGGGCGCGGCTGATTACCTGGTCAAGCCATTCGAGCCCAAAGCCTTGATGGAGCTGGTTGCGCGGCATGCCCTGGGGGTGATGCCTGCCGTCGAAAGCGAAGGCCCGATTGCCTTTGAACCGGCCAGCGCTCAATTGCTGGAGCTGGCTGCACGGGTGGCGCGCAGCGACTCCACCGTGTTGATTTCCGGCGAGTCCGGCACCGGCAAGGAGGTGTTGGCGCGTTATATCCACCAGCAGTCCAGTCGTGCCAAGCAACCCTTTATTGCGATCAACTGCGCGGCTATCCCCGACAACATGCTCGAAGCCACCCTGTTCGGTCATGAAAAGGGCTCGTTCACCGGCGCCATCGCGGCCCAGGCCGGCAAGTTCGAACAGGCCGATGGCGGCACTATCTTGCTCGACGAGATTTCCGAAATGCCTCTGGGCCTGCAAGCCAAACTGCTGCGGGTGTTGCAGGAGCGTGAGGTGGAGCGGGTCGGTGCGCGCAAGCCGATCCAGCTGGATATCCGCGTGGTGGCCACGACCAACCGCGACCTGGCGGGCGAAGTGGCGGCGGGGCGGTTCCGGGAAGACTTGTTCTATCGGCTCTCGGTCTTTCCGCTGGCCTGGCGCCCGTTGCGTGAGCGTCCGGCCGATATCATCCCGCTGGCCGAGCGCCTGCTGAACAACCACGTCAAAAAAATGAAGCACGCCCAGGCGCGGCTGTCGGCTGAAGCCCAGGCTTGCCTGATCGGCTATCCATGGCCCGGTAATGTGCGGGAGTTGGACAACGCGATCCAGCGTGCGCTGATTTTGCAGCAGGGCGGGCTGATCCAGCCGCAAGACTTCTGCCTGGCCATGGGCAGTGCGGCGGCACCGTTGCCCACCCTGGCGCCCGCGCCGGTAGTCGCCGAAGCCGAAACCGGCGGTGCCCTGGGGGATGATCTGCGGCGCCGCGAATTCCAGATGATCATCGACACCTTGCGTACCGAGCGTGGCCGTCGCAAAGAGGCCGCCGAGCGCTTGGGCATCAGCCCGCGCACCTTGCGCTACAAGCTGGCGCAGATGCGTGACGCCGGTATGGATGTGGAAGCGTATCTTTTCGCTACCTGACAAATACTTGGGCTGACATGGCTTGTCGCCTTTTCTTACGAGTCGCCACGGATCTGGCACCCTTGTTGCTACCACCTGTAGTAACCGCTGCGTAGTGTCAAAAAATTGCGGGTCGTCAGAGAGAGAAGGTCATGAGCCAGGGTATTGAGTTCAATCGGTTGATGTTGGATATGCGCTCCATGCAAATGGATGCCATGGCTCAACCGAAATCCGTCGCGCCCGCGCCGGAATTGGGCCAAAGCAGTTTTGCCGACATGCTCGGTCAGGCAATCAACAAAGTCAGTGATACCCAGCAAGCGTCGAACCAGTTGGCCACCGCCTTTGAAATCGGTAAAAGCGGCGTGGACCTCACCGATGTGATGGTCGCCTCGCAAAAGGCCAGTGTTTCCTTCCAGGCCTTGACCCAAGTGCGTAACAAGCTGGTTCAAGCTTATCAAGACATCATGCAGATGCCGGTTTAAGGACGAGATTTAAGTCATGGCAGAAGCAGTCGTGGACAACGCACCCGCCAAGGCAGACGGCAAGCCGCCGCTGTTTGGCCTGTCGTTCCTGGAAAACCTTTCCGAAATGACCATGTTGCGTCAGGTGGGCCTGTTGGTCGGCCTGGCAGCCAGCGTGGCGATTGGTTTTGCCGTGGTGTTGTGGTCGCAGCAACCCGATTACCGGCCGCTGTACGGCAGCCTGGCGGGCATGGATTCCAAGCAGATCATGGAAACCCTCGCCGCCGCCGACATCGCCTACACCGTGGAACCCAACTCCGGCGCCTTGCTGGTCAAGGCCGACGACGTCGCCCGCGCGCGCATGAAGCTGGCTGCCGCTGGCGTGACGCCGTCCGACGCCAACATCGGTTTTGAGATCCTCGACAAGGACCAGGGCCTGGGCACCAGCCAGTTCATGGAAGCCACTCGCTACCGTCGCGGCCTGGAAGGCGAGCTGGCGCGTACCATCTCCAGCCTGAACAACGTCAAGGGTGCCCGTGTGCACCTGGCGATCCCAAAAAGCTCGGTGTTCGTGCGTGACGAACGCAAGCCAAGCGCCTCGGTACTGGTCGAACTGTTTGCCGGTCGCTCCCTGGAGCCGGGTCAGGTCCTGGCGATCATCAACCTGGTGGCCACCAGCGTTCCAGAATTGAGCAAGTCGCAAATTACCGTGGTGGACCAGAAGGGCAACCTGCTGTCCGACCAGGCCGAGAACTCGGCGTTGACCCAGGCCGGCAAGCAGTTCGACTACAGCCGCCGCATGGAAAGCATGCTCACCCAGCGTGTGCACAATATCCTGCAACCGGTGCTGGGCAATGACCGCTACAAGGCTGAAGTATCCGCCGATGTGGACTTCAGTGCCGTCGAGTCGACCTCCGAACAGTTCAACCCCGACCAGCCCGCCCTGCGTAGCGAGCAGTCCACCAGCGAACAACGCACCGCCAGCAATGGCCCGCAAGGGGTGCCGGGCGCCTTGAGCAATCAGCCTCCGGCCCCGGCGTCGGCACCGCAAACCACCGGTGGCGCTGCCGCGACTGCCGGCGCGATTCAGCCTGGCCAGCCGCTGCTGGACGCCAATGGTCAGCAGATCATGGACCCGGCCACCGGCCAGCCGATGCTCGCCCCGTACCCGGCGGACAAGCGTAACCAGTCCACCAAGAACTTCGAGCTCGACCGTTCCATCAGCCACACCAAGCAGCAACAGGGCAAAATCAACCGCCTGTCGGTGTCGGTGGTGGTCGATGACCAGGTCAAGGTCAACCCGGCTGACGGCGCGGTGACCCGTGCGCCCTGGAGCGCCGACGAATTGGCGCGCTTTACCCGCCTGGTGCAGGACGCTGTCGGTTTCGACGCCAGCCGCGGTGACAGCGTCAGCGTGATCAATATGCCGTTCTCCGCCGAACGGGGAGAGGTGATCGCCGATCCTGCGTTCTATACTCAGCCGTGGTTCTGGGACATCGTCAAGCAAGTGCTGGGCGTGTTGTTCATCCTGGTGCTGGTGTTTGGCGTGCTGCGTCCGGTGCTCAACAACATTACCGGCAACGGCAAGAAACAACTGGCGGCCTTCGGTGGCAGTGACGTCGAGTTGGGTGGCATGGGCGGCCTGGATGGCGAACTGGCCAACGACCGCGTCAGCCTGGGCGGCCCGCAAAGCATCCTGTTGCCAAGCCCGAGCGAAGGCTATGACGCTCAGTTGAACGCAATCAAAAGTCTGGTGGCAGAAGATCCGGGTCGTGTGGCCCAGGTCGTGAAAGAGTGGATCAACGCAGATGAGTGATAATCGAGCCGCTGTTGCCAAGCTCACCCGGGTCGATAAAGCGGCGGTATTGCTGCTGTCCCTGGGTGAAACCGACGCCGCCCAAGTGCTGCGCCACATGGGGCCCAAAGAGGTTCAGCGCGTCGGCGTGGCCATGGCGCAGATGCGTAACGTGCACCGCGAGCAAGTCGAGCAGGTGATGAGCGAGTTCGTCGAGATCGTCGGCGACCAGACCAGCCTGGGCGTCGGCTCCGACAGCTACATCCGCAAGATGCTGACCTCGGCGCTGGGCGAAGACAAGGCCAACGGCCTGATCGACCGCATCCTGCTCGGCGGCAACACCAGCGGCCTCGACAGCCTGAAATGGATGGAGCCGCGTGCCGTTGCCGACGTGATCCGCTACGAACACCCGCAGATCCAGGCGATTGTCGTGGCTTACCTCGACCCGGACCAGGCTGGTGAAGTCCTCGGCCACTTCGACCATAAAGTGCGCCTGGACATCATCCTGCGCGTGTCGTCGCTGAACACCGTGCAGCCGGCGGCATTGAAAGAACTCAACACGATTCTGGAGAAGCAGTTCTCGGGCAACTCCAACGCCTCGCGCACCACCTTGGGCGGTATCAAGCGTGCGGCCGACATCATGAACTTCCTCGACAGCTCGATGGAAGGCCAGTTGATGGACTCGATCCGCGAGATCGACGACACCCTGTCCGGCCAGATCGAAGACCTCATGTTCGTGTTCAACAACCTCTCCGATGTCGACGACCGTGGCATCCAGGCGTTGCTGCGCGAAGTGTCCTCGGACGTTCTGGTGCTGGCGCTCAAGGGCTCCGACGACAACGTCAAAGAGAAGATCTTCAAGAACATGTCCAAGCGTGCGTCCGAACTGTTGCGCGACGACCTGGAAGCCAAAGGCCCGGTACGCGTCAGCGACGTGGAAACCGCCCAGAAGGAAGTCCTCACCATTGCCCGCCGTATGGCCGAAGCCGGAGAAATCGTTCTCGGCGGGAAGGGCGGCGAAGAAATGATCTAAGGCGCGTCCCATGTCGAGCAAAGATGAGGCGCCCAGCGATCTGATTCGCGCGCGGGACGTCGGCGGGTTCGATATCTGGTCGTTGCCCAGTTTCGATCCGCATGTACCGGAACCCGAGCCTGAGCCGGTCGAAGAGCCCCCAGTGCAAATGGAAGAAGTGCCGCTGGAGGAAGTCCAGCCACTGACGCTCGAAGAGTTGGAGGCCATCCGCCAGGAAGCCTACAACGAGGGCTTCGCGGCGGGGGAAAAAGACGGTTTTCGCAGTACCACTCTCAAAGTCCGCCAGGAAGCCGAGGCGGCGCTGAGCGTCCAGCTCGCCAGCCTGGAGCGCTTGATGAGCAGCCTGTTCGACCCGATCGCCGAGCAGGATTCCCAGCTTGAAAAAGCCATGGTCCGCCTGGTGGAGCACATGACCCGCCAAGTGATCCAGCGCGAACTGGTGCTCGACTCCAGCCATATCGAAAGCGTGATGCGCGAAGCCCTCAAGCTGCTGCCCCTGGGCGTCGGCAATGTGCGGCTGTACATCAACCCGCAGGATTTCGAGCAGGTCAAAGCCTTGCGCGAGCGCCATGAAGAAACCTGGCGCATCGTTGAAGACGCGACATTGCAGCCTGGCGGTTGCCGGGTCGAGACTGAGCACAGCCGTATCGACGCGACGGTGGAAACCCGTATCACCCAGATCATGGCCAAGCTCTTCGATCAGCTCCATGAGCAGGCCCTGCATCCGGCCGAACCTGACCTGAGCGTAGACCTGGACGCCCCTGATGCGCCTTGATCGCACCAGCTTCGCCAAGCGCCTGGGCAGCTACGCCGAGGCCACCGAGTTGCCCGGCCAGCCGATCCTCGAAGGGCGCCTGTTGCGCATGGTGGGCCTGACCCTCGAAGCCGAGGGCCTGCGCGCCGCCATGGGCAGCCGCTGCATGGTGATCAACGACGACAGCTACCACCCGGTGCAAGTCGAAGCGGAAGTCATGGGGTTCTCCGGCAGCAAGATTTTCCTGATGCCGGTCGGCAGCCTGGCGGGCATTGCCCCGGGCGCCCGCGTGGTGCCGCTGGCTGACACCGGGCGCCTGCCGATGGGTATGGGCATGCTGGGGCGCGTGCTCGACGGCGCCGGACGCGCCCTGGACGGCAAGGGCGGCATGAAGGCCGAAGACTGGGTGCCGATGGATGGCCCCACCATCAACCCGCTCAATCGCAACCCCATCAGCGTGCCGCTGGACGTGGGCATTCGCAGCATCAACGGTTTATTGACGGTCGGCCGCGGCCAGCGTCTGGGCCTGTTCGCCGGTACGGGGGTGGGTAAATCGGTCTTGCTGGGCATGATGACGCGCTTTACCGAGGCCGACATTATCGTGGTCGGGTTGATCGGCGAGCGGGGCCGCGAGGTGAAGGAGTTCATCGAGCACAGCCTGGGTGAAGAGGGCCTCAAGCGCTCGGTGGTCGTGGCGTCTCCAGCGGATGACGCGCCCTTGATGCGTCTGCGTGCCGCCATGTATTGCACGCGCATCGCCGAGTATTTTCGCGACAAGGGCAAGAACGTCCTGTTGCTGATGGATTCGCTCACTCGTTTCGCCCAGGCCCAGCGGGAAATCGCCCTGGCCATCGGCGAGCCGCCAGCCACCAAGGGTTATCCGCCGTCGGTGTTCGCCAAGCTGCCCAAGCTGGTCGAGCGTGCCGGTAACGCCGAGGCGGGCGGTGGTTCGATCACCGCGTTCTATACCGTGTTGTCCGAAGGCGATGACCAGCAGGACCCGATCGCCGACTCGGCGCGAGGTGTGCTCGACGGCCACATCGTGCTGTCGCGGCGCCTGGCGGAGGAGGGGCACTACCCGGCCATCGACATCGAAGCCTCGATCAGCCGGGTGATGCCGGCGGTGGTCACGCCGGAGCACATGGCCCGCGCGCAGCATTTCAAGCAGTTGTGGTCGCGCTATCAACAGAGCCGCGACCTGATCAGCGTCGGCGCCTATGTGGCCGGCGGGGATCGCGAGACCGACCTGGCGATCGCCCTGCAACCGCAGTTGGTGACCTACCTGCGCCAGGGGCTCAACGACAAAATCAGCATGGGTGAAAGCGAAGCGCACCTCGGCTCGATCTTCGCCCCGGCGCCAGGCGGCTAAGCCATGGCCAGCACCCGCTCTTCACGCCTGGCGCCGGTGGTGGACATGGCCGAAAAGGCCGAAAAGACCGCCGCCCAGCGCCTGGGCTATTTTCAAGGCCAGGTCCGCCTGGCGGAAAGCAAGCTGGGCGACCTGGAGCGCTTTCGCGGCGAATACCAGCAACAGTGGATCGAGCGCGGCAGCCAGGGGGTGTCCGGCCAGTGGTTGATGGGCTATCAGGGCTTTCTCAACCAGCTGGAGACGGCGGTCGCCCAGCAGCGCCAGAGCCTGGCCTGGCACCAGAACAACCTTGAGAAGGCCCGCGAAAGCTGGCAGCAGGCGTTTGCCCGGGTCGAGGGCCTGCGCAAGCTGGTGCAGCGCTATATCGACGAAGCACGGGCGATTGAGGACAAGCGCGAGCAAAAGTTGCTGGATGAGCTGTCACAACGTCTGCCCCGTCAGTCGCAGTATTAGGTGTGGGGCTGCTCCTGCATTTGCCGAGATCGGGTTCGCCTGCTAAACCTTGTTACACATGGCCAATGACAAGGAAGCAGTCGTATGTCGGTGACATCAGAAGTATCCCTGGATGGGAAGCAGTTGACGATCGCAATCAAGGGCCGATTCGATTTCGGCAGCCACCAGCATTTTCGTGAGGCTTACGAGCGTTTCTACAAGGTCCCCGACGCCTACACCGTCGATCTGAAAGAAGCCACCTACCTGGACAGCTCGGCCTTGGGCATGCTGCTGTTGTTGCGTGACCACGCAGGCGGTGACGACTCGCAGGTCACGCTGATCAACTGCAGTCCCGACGTGCGCAAGATCCTCGCCATCTCTAACTTCGACAAGCTGTTCGACATCAATTGAGAGTCCTGGCCCCGATGTCCGAGCCGCTGACTGTCCTGATCGCCGAGGACAGCGATACCGACCGGCTGCTGCTGGCGACTATCTTGCGGCGCCAGGGGCATCACGTGCTCACCGCAGCCAATGGCGAGGAAGCCGTTGAGGTGTTTGCGCGTGAGCGACCTCAACTGGTGTTGATGGACGCGATGATGCCGGTGATGGACGGTTTCCTGGCTGCGCGGTGGATCAAGCAATTGGCGGGGGAAGCGCTGGTCCCTGTGATCTTTCTTACGTCCCTCAGCGAAAGCGCCGACCTGGCCGAGTGCCTGGATGCCGGCGGGGATGATTTTCTGCCCAAACCCTACAACCCACTGATCCTGGCCGCCAAGATCAATGCCATGGACCGTTTGCGGCGCCTGCAGGCCACGGTCCTTCAGCAGCGCGATCAGATCGCCCGGCATCATGAGTACCTGCTGCAAGAGCAGCGGGTGGCCAAGGCGGTGTTCGACAAGGTCGCCCATTCGGGATGCATCAACGCCGCGCCGAACATTCGCTACCTGCAATCACCCTATGCACTGTTCAATGGCGACCTGTTGCTGGCGGCGTACACGCCGTCTGGCGACATGCACGTGCTGCTCGGCGATTTTACCGGGCATGGCCTGCCTGCCGCCGTGGGTGCCATGCCCCTGGCGGAAGTGTTCTACGGCATGACTGCCAAGGGTTACGAGCTGGTGCAGATCCTGCGGGAGATGAATGCCAAGCTCAAACGCATCCTGCCGGTGGACATGTTCTGTTGCGCCACCCTGTTGTGCCTGAGCGCACAGCGGCGCGTGGTCGAGGTGTGGAATGGCGGCATGCCGGAAGGTTATGTGCATGAGGTCGCGACGGGCAGGCGCACGCCGTTGATGTCGCGGCACTTGCCGTTGGGTGTGCTGTCGGTGGAGACGTTCGATGACCGCATTGAGGTCTTGCCCATGGCCCTCGGCGACCGGGTGTTTTTGCTCTCCGATGGCGTATTGGATACTGCCGACGCCAACGACCAACTGTTCGGCGCGGAGCGCCTGCAGCAGGTATTCGCCGCCAACCGCGAGCCCGACCGCCTGTTCGAAGAGATTGAACAGGCCCTGGCAGCCTTTCGTGGTGAAGCGCGCGATGATGTCAGCATGGTGGAAATCACCTTGCAGCCCGGCCAGCCATTGCGTGCGGCCGAGCCCATATACGCCGACAGCAACCAGCCATGCCCCCTGGATTGGTCGGTGAGCTTCGAATTTCGCGCCCAGACCCTCAAATGCTACAACCCCTTGCCTTACCTGTTGCAGCTGCTGCTGGAGATTCAGGGGCTGCGTGAGCAGAGCGGGGCGCTCTACAGCGTGATGGCCGAGCTGTATTCCAACGCGTTGGAGCACGGCGTGCTGGGCCTGGACTCGCAGCTCAAGCGCGACGCCCAGGGATTCGCCGACTACTACCGTCAGCGCAATGAGCGCCTGGCGCAACTGGACAGCGGTCATGTGCGGGTACATATGCAAGTGATGCCGACCGCCACGGGCGGCAAGCTGATCCTGCGCGTCGAAGACAGTGGCCCAGGCTTCGACGTGGATCAGGTGCTGAAGCGGCCCCTGGATTTGGACCGTCTGTCTGGTCGAGGCTTGAGCCTGGTGCGCCAGCTGAGCAGCGATGTACGCTGGACGGACGGCGGGCGCAGTGTCTGCGTGGAGTTTTGCTGGAAGGCTCTGGCATAATCCGCCGATTCTTGATCAAGGAGCGAGCAAGTGGCTGAGATTCATCTGGACCCTGAAGTGCTGTCGGGTTTGCAGGACGTCATGGAGAGCGAGTACCCCAAGTTGCTCGACACCTTCCTTGACGACTCGCAGAAGCGCGTCGAAGCCCTGCGCAAGGCGCGCGATGACGCCAAGGCGCTGGGGCGAATCGCCCATAGTTTCAAGGGCAGCAGCGGCAACCTCGGGGCGGTACGGTTGGCGCAGCTGTGCCAGCGGCTGGAAGTGGAGTCGGTTGGGGCGACGGCGGACCTGGGGGCGCTGGTGGATCAGATTGACCGTGAGTTTGCTCTGGTTCGGCCTATGTATGAGTCGGAGAAGCAGCGGTTTGGGCTTTAGCTGTTAAAGAAGCGTAAGTCGACGTCCTGCATACGCACAGACACAAACCTGGCCCGACTCTTGCTCTACCTCCTGGCACAGCATCCCCGACCCCTGTGCAGTGGAGACCTTTACCTATGCCAGTCGCCCCCAACTCGCTCCTCCAGGCTGCCCCCGCAGCCAAGCCTCAAGCGCCCGCCGCTACACCTGTGGCAGCTGCTGCGGCCCCGCAGGACAAGGGCCCTGGCTTTGCTCAAGTGTTCGCCAGCCAAGGTTCGAAGTCGTCGGTGAAGAGCGGCGACACCCCGACCCAATCCACCCGTGACAAGCCTTCGGTTAGCAGCGCCTCGTCGGTGGATAGCAACGACAAGCCTGCCGCCAGCAAGCCAGCGGTTGCCGATAGCGGCAATCCCTTGCCTGCCAACCCGCCGGCCAAGTCCGATGACAGCGCCGGCAGTGACGACGCCAAGCCCACCGACCCGTCCCTGGTCCAGCAACCTCCCGTTGACCCCGTGGTCGACCCGGCGGTGATTGCCGCCGTCACCCCGGTGGTAGCTGTGCCTGTTCCTGTGGAAACCCCGGCCCCTGCTGCCGCGGCCAAGGATGACAAGGCCCAGCCGGTGGTTGCCGCACCCGTCGCGGCGACGGATGACACCCCGCAGCCGGCGTTCGATCCGTCGGCCGACCCACTGGACTCGATGCCGACCGTGCGTTTGGCAATGGAGCAGGGCGGGCACGTGTCGGCCAGCAGCCAGGCGCCGCAGAAAACCCCATCGGCGCCGACCCAGGACCAACCGACCGCTGCGCAGAGTTTCGCGGCCGGCCTGGCGACAATGGTCGATCAACAGGCCACCAAGGACAGCACCGATGGCGGTGACAAAGCCTTCAGCGGGCTGATCGACAGTGGCCTCAAGGATTTGAAAGAGGCCAGCAGCGATACCCGCGTCGATGACTTCGCCAACCGCCTGGCCGCGCTGACCCAGGCCGCCACGCCGAAAACGGCTAACGCCTTGCCGCCGGTGGCCAATGCGCCGCTGGCCATGCACCAGAGCGGCTGGACCGAAGAAGTGGTCAATCGCGTGATGTACCTGTCCAGCGCCGGCCTCAAGTCGGCCGAGATCCAATTGCAGCCGGCAGAGCTGGGGCGCCTGGATATCAAGGTCAACATGACGCCGGACCAACAGGCTCAGGTCCAGTTCATGAGCGGCCATGCCGTGGTGCGCGAGGCCCTGGAAAGCCAGTCTGGACGTTTGCGGGAGATGTTTGCCCAGCAGGGCATGGGGCAGGTGGACGTCAACGTTTCCGACCAGTCCCGTGGCCAGGAGCAGCAGCAACAAGCTCAGGCTCAGGCCCAGGCCGGCTTGAGTGGCAGTGGCAGGCGCGGGGACAGCGGCGAGAGTAGTGGGCACATCGACGTGGCTGAAACAGCGGCGCCCGTCATTTCCAGCGTGATCGGGTCCAGCGCGGTTGATTACTACGCCTGATTCGTAACCAACTGTGGGAGGGGCTTGCTCCCACTTTGATGTGCTGGGCCTGCATGGCAGACAACTCTGGCATAACACTTGCTCTTGCCTTTCCGTAGATCTATGAATCCCCGAATAGTGACGGATTATTGGCATGGCGAAGAGCGACGACGCAGCAACTCCACCCGCAGGCAAAGGCAAGCTCAAGCTGATCCTGGTGATTGTGCTGGGCCTGCTCCTGGCCATTGGCGCCTCTGTTGGCGGCACGTGGTACATCATGCACAGCAGTGCCAGCAAACCGGCCCCCGCCGCCGAAACCGCCACTAACGTCAAGCAACCGGCAATCTTCGAGCCGATGCTTCCGGCCTTTGTCGCCAACTTCAATCAGAACGGTCATCAACGCTACCTGCAGGTGAGCATCACCTTGCTGGCGCGTAACCAGGCAGATCTGGACGCCCTCAAGGTGCATATGCCGGTGATCCGCAACAACCTGGTGATGCTGTTCTCCGGGCAGAGCTTCGACACCCTGGCCACCCCTGTGGGCCAGGAAATGCTGCGTCAGAAGGTCACTGCCAGTGTGCAGGAAGTGGCCCAGAAAGAGCTCGGCAAAGTCGTGGTCGAGCAGGCGCTCTTCACTAACTTCGTATTGCAGTAGGATCACGACATGGCCGTGCAAGACCTGCTGTCCCAGGATGAAATCGATGCGCTGTTGCATGGCGTCGACGATGGTCTGGTACAGACCGACATGGCTGCCGAGCCCGGCAGCATCAAAAGCTACGACCTGACCAGCCAGGATCGCATCGTCCGTGGACGCATGCCGACCCTGGAAATGATCAATGAGCGTTTTGCCCGCTACACTCGTATCAGCATGTTCAACATGCTGCGCCGCTCGGCGGATGTGGCGGTGGGCGGCGTGCAGGTGATGAAGTTCGGCGAGTACGTGCACTCGCTGTACGTGCCCACCAGCCTCAACCTGGTCAAGATCAAGCCGTTGCGCGGCACCGCGTTGTTCATCCTTGACGCTAAATTGGTGTTCAAGCTGGTGGATAACTTCTTCGGTGGCGACGGCCGTCACGCCAAGATCGAAGGCCGTGAATTCACACCGACTGAATTGCGTGTGGTGCGCATGGTGCTGGAGCAAGCCTTTATCGACTTGAAGGAAGCCTGGCAGGCGATCATGGAAGTCAATTTCGAGTACATCAACTCGGAAGTGAACCCGGCCATGGCCAACATCGTTGGCCCCAGCGAGGCCATTGTGGTCTCCACTTTCCACATCGAACTCGATGGCGGTGGCGGCGACCTGCACGTGACCATGCCGTATTCGATGATCGAGCCGGTGCGTGAAATGCTCGACGCCGGTTTCCAGTCCGACCTGGACGATCAGGACGAGCGTTGGGTCAAGGCCCTGCGCGAAGACCTGCTGGATGTCGACGTGCCGCTGAACGCCACCGTCGCCCGTCGCCAGTTGCGTCTGCGCGACATTTTGCACATGCAGCCGGGGGACGTCATTCCGGTGGACTTGCCCGAAGAAATGATCATGCGGGCCAATGGTGTGCCATCGTTCAAGGTCAAGCTCGGTTCCCACAAGGGCAACCTGGCGTTGCAAGTGATCGAACCGATCAACCGCCGCTGACCCGCCCTAATTTATTGATGAATGTTTGCTTCGCCGAGGACATGTAATGGCTACCGAACACGAAAACACTTCCGCCGAAGACCAGGCTCTGGCTGACGAATGGGCGGCAGCCCTGGAAGAGACCGGCGATGTAGGCCAGGACGATATCGACGCGCTGCTGGCCGCCGACGCCGCCAGCTCATCCGCCGGCACTCGCCTGCCCATGGAAGAATTCGGCAGCATGCCGAAAAACAACAACCCGGTGAGCCTCGACGGGCCGAACCTGGACGTGATCCTCGACATCCCGGTGTCGATTTCCATGGAAGTGGGCAGTACCGAAATCAACATCCGCAACCTGCTGCAACTCAACCAGGGTTCGGTGATCGAGCTCGACCGCCTGGCCGGTGAGCCGCTGGACGTGCTGGTCAACGGGACATTGATTGCCCACGGCGAAGTGGTGGTGGTCAACGAGAAGTTCGGTATCCGCCTGACCGACGTGATCAGCCCGAGCGAACGCATCAAGAAGTTGCGCTGATATGAAGTCTTCGATGGCGGGACTGTTACTGGCGCTGCCATTGAGCGCCCTGGCGGCGGAGCCGGTCGCGCAAGTGGCGGCGGCTCCCGTGGTCAGCAGTGGCATCGGCGGCCAGTTGACCCAGCTGGTGCTGGGGTTGTTGCTGGTGGTCGGCTTGATTTTCGTGCTGGCCTGGTTGATGCGTCGTGTGCAGCGCATCGGCCCGGGCAATGGTCAGGTCATCGAGATGATCGGCTCGCGGGCCCTCGGCCCGCGTGATCGCCTGGTGCTGGTGCAGGTCGGCGAGGAGCAGATCCTGCTGGGTATCACACCGGGCCGCATCACTGCGCTGCATGTGCTCAAGACGCCGGTGGAAGCGGCCAAGACCGAGGCCGCCACGCCAGAATTCGCCCAGCGCCTGATGGAGTTGCTGGGCAAGGATCAGAAGGATAAGAAGTAATGCGCGTTTTATTGACGCTCATGCTGTTGCTGGCTGCGCCATTGGCGTGGGCCGCCGACCCGTTGTCGATCCCGGCAATCACGCTGGGCACCAATGCCGCCGGGGCGCAGGAGTATTCGGTCAGCCTGCAGATCCTGCTGATCATGACCGCGCTGAGTTTTATCCCGGCGTTTGTCATGCTGATGACCAGCTTCACGCGGATCATCATTGTCTTCTCGATCCTGCGCCAGGCCCTGGGCCTGCAGCAGACGCCGTCGAACCAGATCCTCACCGGCATGGCCTTGTTCTTGACGCTGTTCATCATGGCACCGGTGTTCGACAAGGTGAACCAGCAAGCACTGCAACCGTACCTGGCGGAAAAGCTCACCGCCCAGGACGCGATCGACAAGGCCCAGGGGCCGATCAAGGACTTCATGCTCTCGCAGACCCGCTCCAGCGACCTTGAGCTGTTCATGCGTTTGTCCAAGCGTACCGACATCGCCACCCCGGATCAGGCCCCGTTGACCATCCTGGTGCCGGCGTTCGTCACGTCCGAATTGAAGACCGCGTTCCAGATCGGTTTCATGATCTTCATCCCGTTCCTGATCATCGACCTGGTGGTAGCGAGTGTGTTGATGGCCATGGGGATGATGATGCTGTCGCCGCTGATCATCTCGTTGCCGTTCAAGATCATGCTGTTTGTGTTGGTGGACGGCTGGGCGCTGATTATCGGCACCTTGGCCGGCAGTTTCGGAGGGGTATAGCGCATGACTCCAGAAGTTGCGGTCGACCTGTTCCGTGAAGCGCTGTGGCTGACCACCATGATGGTCGCCGTGCTGGTGGTGCCGAGCCTGTTGGTCGGCCTGCTGGTGGCGATGTTCCAGGCCGCGACCCAGATCAACGAACAGACCTTGAGCTTCTTGCCGCGCCTGCTGGTGATGCTGGTCACCCTGATTGTCGCCGGCCCGTGGCTGGTGCGCACTTTCATGGAATACATCCTGCAGTTGTACGGCAGTATTCCGCAGTTGATCGGCTGACCTGCCCATGCAATCCGTGTTGGCTTTGACCGACACCCAGATCAGTACCTGGGTGGCGTCTTTCATCTTGCCGATGTTTCGCGTGACGGCGGTGCTGATGACCATGCCGGTGTTCGGCACCACCTTGGTCCCGCGACGTATCCGCCTGTATTTTGCCGTTGCCATTACCGTGGTGATTGTCCCCGGGCTGCCGCCGATGCCGCCGGTGAATGCCCTGGACCTCAGCGCGTTGTTGCTGATTGCCGAGCAGATCCTGATCGGCGCATTGCTGGGCTTTTCGCTGACCCTGTTCTTCCAGGCGTTTGTGATCGCCGGGCAAATTATCTCGATCCAGATGGGCATGGGCTTCGCGTCCATGGTCGACCCCACCAACGGCGTGTCGGCAGCGGTGATCGGGCAGTTCCTGACCATGCTGGTGACGTTGCTGTTCCTGTCGATGAATGGCCATCTGGTGGTGTTCGAGGTCATGACTGAGAGCTTCACCACCTTGCCGGTGGGCTCGGGGTTGGTGGTCAACCATTTCTGGGAGTTGGTCGGTCGCCTGACTTGGGTGCTGGGCGCTTCGCTGTTGCTGGTGCTGCCGGCAATCACCGCGCTGCTGGTGGTCAACATCGCGTTTGGGGTGATGACCCGTGCGGCGCCGCAGTTGAATATCTTCTCGATCGGTTTCCCGCTGACCCTGGTGCTGGGCATGGGGATTTTCTGGGTCGGCATGGCTGACATTCTCAATCAGTATCAACCGCTGGCGACCGACGCCTTGCAGTTCTTACGTGATCTGGCACGGGCGCGCTGAGCCATGGCCGAGAGCGAGAGTGGCCAGGACAAAACAGAAGACCCCACGGAGAAACGTAAGAAGGAATCCCGGGAAAAGGGCGAGATTGCCCGCTCCAAAGAGCTCAATACACTCGCCGTGATGCTGGCCGGCGCCGGTGGCCTGTTGATCTACGGCGGCGGCCTGGCGCTGGACCTGATGGAGCTGATGAAGCTCAACTTCGCCTTGCCCCGTGAGGTGTTGCTGAGCCCCGGCGCCATGGGCCTGTACCTGCTGCACTCGGGCAAGATCGCCCTGCTGGCGGTGCAGCCGGTGCTGATCACGCTGCTGCTGGCGGCGTTGATCGGCCCGGTGTCCTTGGGGGGCTGGTTGTTTGCCGCCGGCAGCATGGCGCCCAAGTTCAGCCGGATGAACCCGGGGCCGGGGCTCAAGCGTATGTTTTCCGGCAAGGCACTGGTTGAGTTGCTCAAGGCGCTGGCCAAATTCATCCTGATTCTGTTCGTGGCGCTGACGGTGTTGTCGTCCGATATCGACGACTTGCTGCGCATCGCCCACGAGCCGTTGGAGTCAGCCATCATCCACAGCGTACAAGTGGTGGGCTGGAGTGCGCTGTGGATGGCCTGCGGGCTGATCATCATTGCGGCGGTGGATGCGCCGATCCAGCTGTGGGAAAGCCACAAGAAACTGCTGATGACCAAGCAGGAAGTGCGCGACGAGCACAAGGACCAGGAAGGACGCCCCGAGGTCAAACAGCGTATCCGGCAACTGCAACGCGAAATGTCCCAGCGCAAGATGATGGCGGCGGTGCCCGATGCCGATGTGGTCATCACCAACCCGACTCACTACGCCGTGGCGCTCAAGTACGACCCGGAGAAGGGCGGCGCGCCGATGCTGCTGGCCAAGGGCAGCGACTTCACGGCCCTGAAAATCCGCGAAATCGCCGTGGCCAACGACATCCTGCTGCTGGAGTCGCCGGCGCTTGCGCGGTCGATCTTCTATTCCACCGATCTCGATCAAGAGATTCCCGCCGGGTTGTACCTGGCCGTGGCCCAGGTGCTGGCGTATGTCTATCAGATCCGCCAATACCGAGCGGGCAAGGGCAAGCGTCCAGATCCCCTCAAGGACTTGCCGATTCCGCCGGAATTGCGTCGGGATTCCTGAAAGCCACGCTAATTCGCCAAACCTTGACGGAAGGAGCGGGCTGCATACCACTCGTCGTGAATGCCCGCTACCTGTCAACTTTGACAGTAGTCAGCAAAGCCCCCTCGCGGTTCTATTGCCTCAAGCACTGCGCGCAGGCTGTAAACGAGATGCAGGGAGAATGGTTTTGAAACTACTCAGAGGCAAGGTCAAATCTTATGACCCGCAGTCCGGAAAAGGTTTGATTGCCCTGAAAGGTGCGGACGACGTGAAAGTGGACCTCATCGGTTCACGCTGCATTCGGCTCGCGGTGGGCCAGCACGTGGAATTTCAGGGGATACACCGACCGGACGGTATTTATGCAGTCGGCGTCAGGGTTATCCCGCGAGTTCTTGAGTGATAAGTCAGGAGAACGGCGATGGCAACAGGCACGGTGAAATGGTTCAACGCGGAAAAGGGCTTCGGGTTTATCACTCCGGAGGGTGGCGGGGGTGACGTTTTTGTCCACTATTCCGCGATTCAAGGTGATGGATACAAAACCATTGGCGAAGGTGAAAAAGTGGAGTTTGAAATAACCCAGGGGCAAAAAGGCCCTCAGGCGGAAAACGTGCGCCCCGCGTAAATCCGGCAACATGCCCTCGCTGAGGGCGATCTGTCCCTTGAAGCAAAAGTTGGAAGGCTTCTTGCAACCCGGCCTGCAGGACGCCTCCCAGCGTCAAAACTTTGCTTCAAGGGACACGAGGAATACCGGTGGATCGCTCTCAAATGCTCAGCACGGCCCGTGGCACCCTGACTGACCTCTCGCGGGGCAATCTGGGGGTGCCGTTGTTGTTGCTGGTGATGCTGGCAATGATGATGTTGCCAATGCCGCCGTTCTTGCTGGACGTGTTCTTCACTTTCAACATTGCCCTGTCGGTCGTGGTGCTGCTGGTGTGCGTCTACGCCCTGCGGCCCCTGGACTTCGCGGTTTTCCCCACCATCCTGCTGGTTGCCACGCTGTTGCGCCTGGCACTGAACGTGGCGTCTACCCGGGTGGTCATGCTGCACGGCCAGGACGGTCACGCCGCCGCCGGTAAGGTGATTCAGGCCTTCGGTGAGGTGGTGATCGGCGGTAACTACGTGGTCGGTATCGTGGTGTTCGCGATCCTGATGATCATCAACTTCGTGGTGGTGACCAAGGGTGCCGGGCGGATTTCCGAGGTGAGCGCGCGGTTTACCCTCGATGCAATGCCTGGCAAACAGATGGCCATCGACGCCGACCTCAACGCCGGTCTGATCGACCAAGGCCAGGCCAAGGCGCGCCGTGCGGAAGTCGCCCAGGAAGCCGAGTTTTACGGTTCCATGGACGGTGCCAGCAAATTCGTGCGCGGTGACGCCATTGCCGGCTTGCTGATTCTGTTCATCAACCTGATCGGCGGCATGGCGGTCGGTATCTTCCAGCACGGCATGACGTTCGGTGATGCGGGCAAGGTCTACGCCTTGCTGACCATTGGTGACGGTTTAGTGGCGCAATTGCCATCACTGTTGTTATCTACAGCCGCAGCCATCATGGTGACCCGTGCTTCGGGTTCCGAAGACATGGGCAAGCAGATCAGCCGCCAGATGTTCGCCTCGCCGAAGGCGCTGGCGGTGGCGGCAGCGATTATGGCGATCATGGGCATCGTGCCGGGTATGCCGCATGTGTCGTTCCTCAGCATGGCGGCCATGGCGGCCGGCGCTGCCTACCTGTTCTGGCGCAAGCAGAACCAGGTGAAGGTCCTGGCTCAGCAGGAAATCGCCCGTCAGCAGGAACTGTTGCCATCGCCGGCCCGTGCCCAGGAAACCAAGGAGCTTGGCTGGGACGACGTGACCCCGATCGACATGATCGGCCTGGAAGTGGGCTACCGCCTGATCCCTCTGGTGGACCGTAACCAGGGCGGCCAGTTGCTTGCGCGCATCAAGGGGGTCCGCAAGAAGTTGTCTCAGGACCTGGGCTTCCTGATGCCGACCGTACACATCCGCGACAACCTCGACCTGGCCCCCAGTGCCTATCGCCTGACCCTGATGGGTGTGATCCTGGCCGAAGCCGAGATCTACCCGGACCGCGAACTGGCGATCAACCCCGGCCAGGTGTTCGGTACGCTCAATGGCATTACCGCCAAAGATCCGGCTTTCGGCCTGGATGCGGTGTGGGTCGAAGTCAGCCAGCGCAGCCAGGCGCAATCCCTGGGATATACGGTGGTGGACGCCAGCACGGTGGTCGCCACCCACCTTAACCAGATTCTGTACAAGCACTCCCATGAGCTGATCGGCCATGAGGAAGTCCAGCAATTGATGGGGTTGCTGGCCAAAGCCTCGCCAAAACTGGCCGAAGAGCTGGTGCCGGGGGTGCTGTCGCTGTCGCAGTTGCTCAAAGTGCTGCAGGCGTTGCTCGCCGAGCAAGTGCCGGTGCGCGACATTCGCAGCATCGCGGAAGCCATCGCCAACAATGCCGCCAAGAGTCAAGATACTGCCGCTCTGGTGGCCGCCGTACGCGTCGGCTTGTCCCGTGCCATCGTGCAAAGCATTGTAGGCATTGAGTCTGAGCTGCCTGTGATCACCTTGGAGCCCAGGTTGGAACAAATATTGCTCAATAGTATCCAGAAGGCCGGACAAGGCCAGGAAGAGGGCGTTCTGCTGGAGCCGAGCATGGCTGAAAAACTCCAGCGTTCGTTGATCGAAGCGGCGCAGCGCCAGGAAATGGCGGGCCATCCGGTGATTCTGCTGGTGGCGGGGCCGGTTCGAGCGATGTTGTCGCGGTTCGGACGCCTGGCAGTACCGAATTTGCACGTTTTGGCTTATCAGGAAATTCCTGACAACAAGCAAGTGACTATCGTCGCGACAGTAGGGCCCAACGGCTGAGGGTAGTGGGTTATGCAAGTTAAGCGTTTTTTCGCCGCCGATATGCGTCAGGCCATGAAACTGGTCCGTGATGAGCTGGGCGCCGATGCCGCGATTATCGGTAACCGTCGCATTGCCGGCGGTGTCGAGCTGACGGCTGCCCTGGATTACACCCCCCAGGCGTTGGCGCCGCGCGTGCCGAACATGGAACTCGAAGACGAGTTGCGCAAGACCGCCTCGCGCATTGTGTCGGCCCAGGCCGAGCTGAGCATGCGTGGCGACAGCGACGCTACCACCAATCGCCAATTGTTCGCCGGCCTGCCGCTGACGGCCGCCGAGCCGCTGGTCGAGCCGACCTTCGTTGAACCGCCACGTCCCGCAGCGCCGGCCCCGGCGGCTGCGGTCGACCAGCGCGTGTTCGACTCGATGCGCTCTGAACTCAATGGCCTGCGTGAACTGCTCGAAGTGCAGTTGGGTTCGTTGGCCTGGACACAGTTGCAAGGCAGCAAGCCGCACCAGGCCAACCTGTGGCGTCGCTTGCAGCGTATCGGCCTGTCCGGCCCGCTGTCCCGCGACCTGCTGGCGCTGACCACCGAGGTCGAAGAGCCCCGCCAGGCGTGGCGCATGTTGCTGGCCCACTTGGCCCGCATGATCGTCACCCCGGAGCTCGAACCGCTGGAAGAGGGCGGCGTGATCGCCATGGTCGGCCCGGCCGGCATGGGCAAGACCACCACCCTGGCCAAGCTGGCCGCCCGGTATGTGCTCAAGTACGGCGCGTCGAGTATCGCGCTGGTGAGCATGGACAGTTATCGTATCGGCGCCCAGGAACAGCTCAAGACCCTGGGGCGCATCCTCAATGTGCCGGTGACCCACGTCGACCCGGGCCAGTCCCTGGCCAATGCCCTTGACCCGCTGTTGCGCAAGCGCGTGGTGTTGATCGACACCGCCGGCCTGCAAGCCAGCGATCCGGCGCTGCGCATGCAGCTGGAAAGCCTGGCCGGGCGTGGCATCAAGGCGAAAAATTACCTGGTGCTTGCAACCACCAGCCAGAAACAGGTTCTTACCGCTGCGTACCACAGCTACAAACGTTGCGGCCTGGCGGGTTGCATCCTCACCAAACTAGACGAAACTGCAAACTTGGGTGAGGTGTTGAGCCTGGCTATCGGTCATGAATTACCGGTTGCCTACCTGACCGATGGCCCGCGGATTCCAGATGATTTGCATCTGCCGCGTCGTCATCAGTTGGTCAGCCGTGCTGTCAGCGTGCAAATGCAAGAAGAGCCTAGCGAGGAAGCGATGGCTGATATGTTCGCCGACCTTTACCACAACCCGGCAAAACGGGTGGGGTGAGGCAGGATGAGCACTGTGAAATGTATCTACATTGATGGTCTGCAAGCGATTCACGCGACCAAGCCGTGTAGCCTGCGTCTAAGCAAGACAAGGTAAAGAAATAAAATGGGCAGCATGCATCCTGTACAGGTGATCGCGGTGACCGGCGGCAAAGGTGGCGTCGGGAAAACTAACGTGTCGGTGAATTTGTCCCTGGCCCTGGCAGAACTTGGCCGTCGCGTCATGCTGCTGGATGCTGACCTGGGCCTGGCGAACGTGGACGTTCTGCTGGGGCTGACACCCAAACACACCCTCGCCGATGTGATCGAGGGCCGTTGCGAGCTGCGCGATGTGCTGCTGCAAGGCCCCGGAGGCATTCGTATCGTGCCTGCCGCCTCGGGCACCCAGAGCATGGTGCACCTGAGCCCGGCGCAGCACGCCGGCCTGATCCAGGCGTTCAGCGATATCGGCGACAACCTCGATGTGCTGGTGATCGACACCGCCGCCGGGATCGGCGAATCCGTGGTCAGCTTCGTGCGCGCCGCGCAGGAAGTATTGCTGGTGGTCTGCGACGAACCCACCTCGATCACCGACGCCTATGCTCTGATCAAACTGCTTAACCGTGACTACGGCATGAACCGCTTCCGCGTGCTGGCCAACATGGCCCAAAGCCCGCAGGAAGGCCGGAATCTGTTCGCCAAGTTGACCAAGGTCACGGACCGTTTTCTCGATGTCGCCTTACAATACGTTGGCGCAGTTCCCTATGACGAGTGTGTGCGCAAGGCCGTGCAAAAGCAGCGTGCGGTCTATGAAGCGTTCCCTCGTTCCAAATGCGCGTTGGCGTTCAAGGCTATTGCCCAGAAGGTCGATACCTGGCCGTTGCCTGCCAACCCGCGGGGGCATCTGGAGTTTTTCGTCGAGCGATTGGTGCATCAGACGAGCGCAGGACCGGTGCTATGACAGCCAGCGGCTATAACCTTTACAAGAAATCGGCACGTGACAGCCAGGGCGAATTGATCGAGCGCTATGCGCCCTTGGTCAAGCGCATTGCCTACCACTTGCTGGCGCGCCTGCCGGCCAGTGTGCAGGTGGAAGACCTGATCCAGGCCGGCATGATCGGCTTGCTCGAAGTGTCGACCAAATATGACGCGAGCAAGGGTGCGAGTTTCGAGACGTATGCGGGTATCCGTATCCGTGGCGCGATGCTCGATGAGGTCCGTAAAGGGGATTGGGCGCCGCGTTCGGTACACCGCAACACGCGAATGGTCAGTGATGCCATTCGCGCAATTGAAGCAAAAACCGGTCGTGACGCTAAAGATCATGAAGTTGCGGCCGAACTCCAATTGAGTCTCGATGATTATTACGGGATTTTGAACGATACCTTGGGCAGCCGCCTGTTCAGTTTCGACGACCTGTTACAGGACGGCGAACACGAAGGGCTGCACGAGGACGGCGCGAGTGCACATCTCGAACCGTCGCGTGACCTGGAAGATGAGCGTTTCCAGAGGGCGTTGGCGGACGCGATTGCCAATTTGCCGGAGCGTGAGCGACTGGTGTTGGCGCTGTACTACGACGAAGAGCTGAACCTCAAGGAAATCGGTGAGGTCCTGGGGGTCAGCGAATCGCGTGTCAGCCAGCTGCATAGCCAGTGCGCAGCCCGCTTGCGGGGGCGGTTGGGGGAGTGGCGCGCGCGCTGACAGGCAGTGTGGGGACACTGTAGACGCGCCGCGAAAGTCGAAGGCTTTTGCGGGGTCGTGCCGTGGTGCCCTGGGCAGTCCTTTGTTGTGTAACGCCTGTTGATTGAAATGGCGCGTCCAGGTGCTGGGCGCGTTTAAGACTGCTTGGAGGTCGAATTGGACAAGAACATGAAAATCCTCATCGTTGATGACTTCTCAACGATGCGGCGGATCATAAAAAATCTGTTGCGTGACCTTGGGTTCACCAACACGGTCGAGGCGGATGACGGCCTTACGGCGATCCCGATCCTCAACAGTGGGAGCATCGACTTTCTGGTAACGGACTGGAACATGCCGGGCATGACCGGTATCGACTTGTTGCGCCACGTGCGCGCCGACGAAAAATTGCGCAGCCTTCCCGTGTTGATGGTGACCGCCGAAGCCAAGCGTGAACAGATCATCGAAGCCGCCCAGGCCGGGGTCAACGGTTACGTGGTCAAGCCATTCACTGCACAGGCGTTGAAAGAGAAGATCGAAAAAATCTTCGAGCGCATCCACGGCTAACGCCATCGCAGGGGGAGCTATGGAGCATACAGAATCATCACAGAAAGACTTTGAGTCGACTCTGAAAAAACATGCCCACCAGTTGGTCGAAAGCCTGGAAAAAGGCCAGTTCGGCGACGCGGTGCAGTTGATCCATGAGCTCAATCAGACGCGTGACCGCGGCCTGTATCAGGAAGTGGGCAAGCTGACACGTGAGCTGCACAGTGCGATCGTCAATTTTCAGATTGACCCGCACATGCCCCAGGCCGAAGAAATTTCGCAAATCACCGATGCCACCGAACGCTTGTCCTATGTGGTCAGGCTGACTGAGGCGGCGGCCAACCGCACCATGGACCTGGTGGAAAACGCCACGCCGCTGGTCAACGGCATGGCCAACGAAGCCCAGGCCCTCAGCGTTGACTGGGGCCGCTTCATGCGTCGCGAAGTGGGCGCCGAAGAGTTTCGTGAATTGGCGCGTCGGGTTGAAGGTTTCCTGTCGCGCAGTGAGCAGGACAACCGTACGGTTTCCAGCAACCTCAACGACATTTTGCTGGCCCAGGATTACCAGGACCTCACCGGTCAAGTGATCAAGCGTGTGACCCAGTTGGTCACCGAAGTGGAAAGCAACCTGCTCAAATTGGTGCTGATGGCCGGCCAGGTCGACCGCTTTGCCGGTATCGAACATGACCGCGCAGCGATCCTTTCGGAAAAAGATCCACAAAAACATCTCGCCAAGGGTGAAGGTCCGCAGATTCATGCCGATAAACGTGAAGACGTCGTATCCGGTCAAGATGACGTAGACGATTTGCTGTCCAGTTTAGGCTTCTAAGGAGCACCCACATGAGCTTCGGCGCCGATGAAGAGATCCTTCAGGATTTCCTTGTAGAGGCCGGCGAAATTTTAGAGCAACTGTCCGAGCAACTGGTCGAGCTGGAAAGCCGCCCGGATGATGCGAACCTGCTCAATGCAATTTTTCGCGGTTTTCACACTGTAAAAGGGGGCGCCGGCTTCCTCCAGCTCCATGAGCTGGTGGAGTGCTGCCACATCGCCGAGAACGTGTTCGACATCCTGCGCAAGGGTGAGCGTCACGTTGATTCGGAATTGATGGACGTGATTCTCGAAGCCCTGGATGCGGTCAATGGCATGTTCAGCCAGGTCCGTGAACGTGCGCCGATCACGGCCGCCACGCCCGAGCTGCTGGCCGCCCTGGCGCGCTACGCAGAGCCTGCCGACACCTCGGCCGCGCCGGCGGTGGAAGCCGCCCCGGAACCGGTTGCCGAACCTGAGCCGGATGTGACCGATAGCGAGTTCGAGCAACTGCTCAACTCCCTCAGCGCGGCGAAGGCCGAAGCCGAAGCTCCGGCGGCACCTGCTGCCGTGCCGACCAGCGAAGACATCACCGACGCCGAATTTGAATCCTTGCTCGACCAGTTGCATGGCAAGGGCCAGTTCGCCGCCGATGCCGTGGCGCCTGCTGCAGCTTCCGAAGCGCCTGCGGCCCCGGCCAGCACCGACATTACCGACGACGAATTCGAAGCGTTGCTCGACCAACTGCACGGCAAAGGCACGTTCGCGGCCGAAGCCCTGCCGGAAGTTGCCGCGACAGCGGCTGCGCCGACGGCTGCCAAGCCGCCTGTTACGCCGCCTGCCAGTGCGCAGCCAGCCGGCGACGGGCTGATTTCCGAGCACGAATTCGAAGCCTTGCTCGACGAATTGCACGGCAAGGGCAAGTTCAGTGAAGTACCCCCGGCGGCGGCTGCGACCGCTACCCCGGTAGCGGCGAAACCTGCACCTGCACCTGCTGCTGCACCTGCTGCCGCCAAGCCGGCTCCTGCTGCTGCGCCGGCCGCTGCACCGGCGCGTGCCGCCGCTGCACCAGTGGCCGAAAAGCCGGCCAGCGAAGCTGAAACCACGGTGCGCGTGGACACGGCGCGGCTGGACGACATCATGAACATGGTCGGCGAGCTGGTGTTGGTGCGTAACCGCCTGGTACGCCTGGGCCTGAGCAGTGGCGACGAGTCGATGCAGAAGGCCGTGTCGAACCTCGACGTGGTCACCGCCGACCTGCAGACCGCTGTGATGAAAACGCGGATGCAGCCGATCAAGAAAGTCTTCGGCCGCTTCCCGCGCCTGGTTCGTGACCTGGCGCGCCAGCTCAAGAAAGAGATCAACCTGGAGCTGGTGGGGGAAGAAACCGACCTCGACAAAAACCTGGTCGAGGCCCTGGCTGACCCGCTGGTCCACTTGGTGCGCAACGCAGTCGACCACGGCGTCGAAACCCCTGAAGAACGTGAAGCCTCGGGCAAGTCCCGCGGCGGCAAGGTGATTCTGGCGGCCGAGCAAGAAGGCGACCATATCCTGTTGTCGATCACCGATGACGGCAAGGGCATGGACCCGACCATCCTGCGCAACATTGCAGTCAAGCGCGGTGTGATGGACAAGGATGCCGCCGACCGTCTGACCGACACCGAGTGCTACAACCTGATCTTCGCCCCGGGCTTCTCGACCAAGACCGAGATTTCCGACGTGTCTGGTCGTGGCGTCGGCATGGACGTGGTGAAGACCAAGATCAGCCAGCTCAACGGCTCGATCAATATCTACTCGACCAAGGGCCAGGGCTCGAAGATCGTGATCAAGGTGCCGTTGACCTTGGCGATCATGCCGACCCTGATGGTGATGCTGGGCAACCAGGCGTTCGCGTTCCCGCTGGTCAACGTCAACGAGATCTTCCACCTCGACCTGTCGCGCACCAATGTGGTGGATGGCCAGGAAGTGGTGATCGTGCGTGACAAGGCGCTGCCGCTGTTCTACCTCAAGCGCTGGCTGGTTGCGTCTGCTGCCCATGAAGAGCAGCGCGAAGGCCACGTGGTGATCCTGTCCGTGGGCACCCAGCGTATCGGCTTTGTTGTCGATCAACTGGTGGGCCAGGAAGAAGTGGTCATCAAGCCTTTGGGCAAAATGCTGCAGGGAACCCCGGGCATGTCGGGTGCGACCATCACCGGTGACGGTCGGATCGCGCTGATTCTCGATGTTCCGAGCATGCTCAAGCGTTACGCCGCTCGGCGTATTTGATTCTGGTGGGGGTTGGGCAATCGTGCCCGCCCCACCTAACGGAGTGTTTATGGCAGTCAAGGTCCTGGTGGTGGACGATTCGGGTTTCTTCCGCCGCCGCGTCTCGGAAATTCTTTCCGCCGATCCAACCATTCAGGTGGTCGGCACGGCCACCAACGGTAAAGAGGCGATTGATCAGGCCATTGCGTTGAAGCCGGACGTGATCACCATGGACTACGAGATGCCGATGATGGATGGCATCACGGCAGTTCGCCACATCATGCAACGCTGCCCGACCCCGGTATTGATGTTCTCGTCGCTGACCCATGAAGGTGCCCGGGTAACCCTGGATGCGCTGGACGCGGGTGCGGTGGACTTCCTGCCGAAGAATTTCGAAGACATCTCGCGCAACCCCGAGAAGGTCAAGCAGATGCTGTGCGAGAAGGTGCACAGCATTTCCCGCAGCAACCGCCGCAGCCTGTTCAGCACGCCTGCACCTGCGCCTGCGCCAGTGGCGGCACCTGCGGCACCTGCGCCGACCAGTTCCTCATTCGCGCGTCCGGCGCCTGCGCCAGTGGCGCGGCCCGCCGTGGCTCCCGTCCGTGCTTCGGCGCCGAGCGCTCATTCGCCCGCGCCCAAGCGCAAAGCCTACAAGCTAGTGGCTATCGGTACCTCAACCGGCGGCCCGGTCGCCCTGCAACGCGTATTGACCCAACTGCCGGCCAACTTTCCGGCGCCGATCGTGCTGGTGCAGCATATGCCCGCCGCGTTTACCAAAGCCTTCGCCGAACGCCTGGACAAGCTGTGCCGCATCAGCGTCAAGGAAGCCGAAGACGGCGACATCCTGCGTCCTGGCCTGGCGTTGCTGGCGCCGGGTGGCAAGCAGATGATGGTGGATGGCCGTGGCGCGGTGAAAATCCTGCCGGGCGATGAACGCCTTAACTACAAGCCGTGCGTGGATATCACCTTCGGTTCGGCGGCCAAGTCCTACGGCGACAAAGTTCTGGCGGTGGTGCTCACCGGCATGGGCGCCGACGGTCGTGAAGGCGCACGTCTGCTCAAGCAGGGGGGCAGCACGGTCTGGGCCCAGGATGAGGCCAGCTGCGTGATCTATGGCATGCCCATGGCCATCGTCAAGGCGGACCTGGCCGACGCCGTGTACAGCCTGGACGACATCGGCAAGCATCTGGCGGAGGCCTGCCTCTGATGGATGTGTTGAGCTTGATCGGTATCACCCTGGCGTTTGTCGCGATCATCGGCGGCAACTTCCTCGAAGGCGGCCACCTCGGCGCCTTGGCCAACGGCCCGGCGGCGTTGATCGTGATCGGCGGCACCGTGGGCGCAGCCTTGCTGCAATCGCCCCTGAGCTCGTTCAAGCGTGCCATGCAGATTCTGGTGTGGATCATTTTTCCACCGCGTATCGACCTGCTCGGTGGCATCGATCGTGTGGTCAACTGGAGCCTCACCGCGCGCAAGGAGGGCCTGCTGGGCCTGGAAGGCGTGGCCGATGCCGAGCCCGACAGCTACGCACGCAAAGGCTTGCAGCTGCTGGTGGACGGCGCCGAACCGGAAGCGATCCGCAGCATCCTCGAAGTGGATTTCTACACACAGGAAAGCCGTGACATCAACGCGGCCAAAGTCTTTGAAAGCATGGGCGGCTACGCGCCGACCATTGGCATCATCGGTGCGGTGATGGGCCTGATTCACGTCATGGGCAACCTGGCCGATCCGTCGCAATTGGGCAGCGGTATTGCCGTGGCATTTGTCGCCACCATCTATGGCGTGGCCAGTGCCAACCTGGTGCTGTTGCCGGTGGCCAGCAAGCTCAAGTCGATCGCCATGCGTCAGTCACGTTACCGGGAGATGCTGCTGGAAGGTTTGCTGTCGATTGCCGAGGGCGAGAACCCGCGCTCCATCGAATTGAAGCTCCAGGGCTTCATGGATTGATGGCGATGGCTATCAACCTGTGGCGAGCGAGCTTGCTCGCGCTGGGCTGCGAAGCAGCCCCAATACAGCCTACCTATTTCTTCAGATGGAGCGCGTCGCCTGGTTTTGGGGCCGCTTCGCAGCCCAGCGCGAGCAAGCTCGCTCGCCACAATCACAATGAAGCGGTCAATCTTGGTCAGAGAGGTGTCTGCCTGTGAGCCGTCGCCGTCGCGAGCCTGAAGAACACGTCAATCATGAGCGCTGGCTGGTGTCCTACGCGGACTTCATCACCTTGCTGTTCGCGTTTTTCGTGGTGATGTATTCCATCTCGTCGATCAACGAAGGCAAGTACAAGGTCATTTCCCAGGCGCTGATCGGGGTGTTCAACGACACCGATCGCTCGATCAAGCCGATTCCCATCGGTGATGAACGACCCAAGACCGTGACCCCGGCCAAGCCGCTGGTCAACGACAGCGATGAAGTCGCCGCCGGTATCGGCGGCACCAGCGACCCGCTCAAAAGCATCGCCGACGATATCAGCGCCGCGTTCGGTGACCTGATCAAGTCCAACCAGATGACCGTGCGCGGCAATGAGCTGTGGGTGGAGATCGAGCTTAATTCCAGCCTGCTGTTCGCCAGCGCCGATGCCATGCCCAGCGATCAGGCGTTCACCATCATCGACAAGGTGGCGGCGATTCTCAAACCGTTTGAAAACCCGATCCATGTCGAAGGCTTTACCGACAATTTCCCCATCAACACCGCGCAGTACCCGACCAACTGGGAGCTCTCATCCGCCCGCGCGGCCAGTATCGTGCGCATGCTGGCGATGCAGGGTGTGAACCCTGAGCGCCTGGCGTCGGTGGGCTATGGTGAATTCCAGCCGGTGGCCAATAATGCGACCGCCGAGGGCCGCGCACGTAACCGCCGTGTGGTATTGGTGGTGTCGCGCAACCTCGATGTACGCCGTAGCCTGACGGGTACGGGAACGGCTAATGCAACACCGGATGCGGCATTGAGGCGGGCTGGCACACAAACTGCACCGCCTGTGGTCAAGCCGCCGGTTCGGCAGGGGAGCGTCAATTCCCCGTCACTGGCTCAATAACTGATGCAATGTCTCGGTCGCGCTTTTGCCCACCGGGAGGAACCAACCGAATGAGAGTCTGGGCAGTTGCCAATCAAAAAGGTGGAGTCGGCAAGACCACCACCTCCATCGCCTTAGCCGGCTTGCTGGCCGAAGCGGGCAAGCGTGTGGTCGTGGTCGACCTCGACCCCCATGGCTCCATGACCAGCTATTTCGGCTACGACCCGGATGCGCTGGAGCACAGTTGCTACGACCTGTTCCTGCACAAGGGCAGCGTACCCAGCGACTTGCCGGGGCAATTGCTGCTGCCCACCAGTAACGAAAGCATTTCCCTGCTGCCCTCCAGTACCGCGCTGGCGACCCTTGAGCGCCAGTCGCCGGGGCAGAGCGGGCTGGGCCTGGTGATCGCCAAGACCCTGGCGCAGCTGTGGCAGGACTTCGACTACGCCATTATCGACAGCCCGCCGTTGCTCGGCGTGCTGATGGTCAACGCCTTGGCGGCCAGCCAGCAACTGGTGATCCCGGTGCAGACCGAGCACTTGGCCGTCAAAGGCCTGGAGCGCATGGTCAGCACCCTGGCGATGATCAACCGCTCGCGTAAACAGGCGCTGCCGTTCTGCATTGTGCCGACCTTGTTCGACCGCCGTACCCAAGCGTCCCTCGGTACCTTGCGGGTATTACGCGATGCCTACCCGGACACCATCTGGAATGGCTACATCCCGGTCGACACGCGCTTGCGTGACGCCAGCCGCGCGGGCCTGACGCCCTCGCAGTTCGATGGCAAAAGCCGTGGCGTGCTGGCTTATCGTGCGTTGCTCAAGCACCTGCTGGCCCAGCAGCTTGTAGCGCAGGTGGCTTGATGAACCGTCCTGTCAAACTCAAGACCCGGCCGCAATTGGCACTGGAGTCCTACCTGGACGCCTTGCTGCAGGATGCGACCGAGGAACCCTTGCCGGAGCCGGTGCTGGAACTTGAACCGGCCATCGCTGCAGACACTATGCTGGATGAATTCCAGTTGGCCGTATTGGAAGAGCAGGCGCGTGACGCCCATGTCGTGGTCGCCCCTGTGGTGGTGCCGGTCGTGGCGGCAGTGCCGGTTGTGGCGCCGGTCGAGCCGGTCGTGGTTGAGCCCGTTGCAGATGTGCACCTGCCACCGAGCATCACACCGCCGCCGGACACCGGTGACGGCCGCCCATACTGGGCCGCCGAGCCCTTCGAATGCCTGTTATTCGATGTCGCCGGGCTGACCCTGGCGGTGCCGTTGGTGTGCCTGGGTTCGATCTATTCTCTGGAAGGCCAGGAACTGACACCGTTGTTCGGGCAACCGGATTGGTTCCTCGGCATCCTGCCCAGCCAGGCCGGTAATCTTAAAGTGCTGGATACCGCCCGTTGGGTGATGCCCGATCGCTACCGCGACGATTTTCGCCAGGGCTTGCAATACGTGATCTCGGTGCAGGGCTACGAATGGGGGTTGGCGGTGCATCAAGTCAGCCGCTCGTTGCGCCTGGACCCGAACGAAATCAAATGGCGCAGCCACCGTGGCCAACGACCCTGGCTGGCAGGCACCGTGATCGAACATATGTGCGCGTTGCTCGACGTCGCTGAACTGGCCGAGTTGATCGCCAGCGGTGCCGTCAAGTCGATGCCTGCGCACCCGCGCAGTTGATTGAACAATAAGGCCCGCATGCGAATGCGGTTAGCGAAGCACACACGCCGGTTGAGCCGGCATTGAAGGGGTTCTAAGCATGAACAAATCAGCGTCCGCACAAGGTTCGGAAGATCCAATCCTGCAATGGGTTACCTTCAAACTGGACAACGAAACCTACGGTATCAACGTGATGCGCGTGCAGGAAGTGCTGCGCTACACCGAGATCGCTCCGGTTCCGGGGGCGCCAAGCTATGTGCTGGGCATCATCAACCTGCGCGGCAACGTGGTGACGGTGATCGACACCCGCCAGCGTTTTGGCCTGGACACGGTCGAAGTCAGCGACAACACGCGTATCGTGATCATCGAAGCCGACAAGCAAGTGGTCGGGATCATGGTCGACAGCGTGGCGGAAGTGGTTTACCTGCGCCAGTCGGAAGTGGAAACCGCGCCGAACGTGGGCAATGAAGAATCCGCCAAGTTTATCCAGGGCGTATGCAACAAGAACAACGAGCTGCTGATTCTGGTTGAGCTGGACAAGATGATGAGCGAAGAAGAATGGTCGGAACTGGAGAGCATCTGATTGTTCTTCGAGGCGGCGGTGATTGTCCTGGCCCTGTTGTGGGCCGGGACTTTGGCGTTCCTGCTGCGCTACCTGCGCCAGCAACGGGAATTGGCCCAGCAGCAGGCTGAGCGCGATGCCTTGCGTGACCGACGCATCATCGATCTGGTCAAGCGTGTTGATCACTTCCAGCAAACGACGGTGAAGGTGGGGGATGAGGTGCATGAACTGCGCGCCATCCTCGGGCCATTGCCGGACAAGCTGGCGCAGATTGAACAGCGTGACCCGACGAGCTTGTCGTTCGCCCAGGCGGCGAAGTTGGTCGGCATGGGCGCTACGGTGGATGAGCTGACGCAGTCGTGTGGGTTGACCCAGGCGGAGGCGCAGTTGATGAGCAAGCTTCACAAGAGCTGAAGCCTGTGGGAGGGGGCTTGCTCCCGATTGCAGTGGGGCAGGCACCCGATTCATCCACTGGCCCACCCTTATCGGCAGCCCCCCTCGTACAGTGTCGTTGTTCGGGCCCCAACGAATTAATTTCCCTCACCCAATGACTTTTTCCCCCTCACCGAATGTCCACATCCTTCAGGAACCCTCAACCCCTGGAGTCACCCACCCATGACCAGCCCCAAAGCTCTATTGATCCTTCACGGCAAACAAGCCTTGAACGAGGACGTGCGCGCGGCCGTACAGGCTCGGCGCGAGCAGGGTGATGAGTTGGCCGTGCGGGTCACATGGGAAGGCGGCGACGCCCAACGCCTGGTCAATGAAGCCCTGGCTGACGGCTACACCCACATCATCGCCGGTGGCGGCGACGGTACGCTGCGTGACGTCGCCGAAGCCATGGCCCGGGCCAAGACCGACGCCAGCCTGGTCCTGATGCCCCTGGGCACCGCCAACGACTTTGCCCGCGCCGCCGGCGTGCCGCTGGAACCTGCACAGGCATTGGCACTGCTGGACGTGCCACCTCGGGCAATCGACCTCGGCCAGGCCGGCGGGCAAATCTTCCTCAACATGGCCACTGGCGGCTTCGGCAGCCAGGTCACCGCCAATACCTCGGAAGACCTGAAAAAGGTCCTGGGCGGCGCCGCCTACCTGTTCACCGGCCTGACCCGATTCAGCGAATTGAAGGCGGCCTATGGTGAGCTGGAAGGCCCCGGCTTTCACTGGAAAGGTGATCTGCTCGCGCTCGGTATCGGCAACGGTCGCCAAGCGGGCGGTGGGCATGTGTTGTGCCCGGGCGCGTTGGCCGATGATGGCTTGCTGGATATCAGCATTCTGCCGGCGCCCCAGGAAGTGGTCGGCACTTTGCTGACCCTGATGAGTGACGGCTGGGGCCTGGACAATATGTTTGTGCGGGCACGTTTGCCCTGGGTCGAAATCAAGGTGGCCGAAGGGTTGTACATCAACCTGGATGGTGAGCCGCTGCAGGGCGACGATTTGCGCTTCAGTGCGTTGCCCAAGGCCTTGCGCGTGCACTTGCCGCTGGGCTCGCCCCTAGTCGTCCAGGCTGATGATCTGCTCGCGAACGGCGAATAACACCAGGCCGGCGACGTCATAGATCTGCAGGCGTTTCATGATCTGCGAGCGATGGGCTTCCACCGTCTTGATGCTCAAGCCCAGTCCCTGGGCGATTTCCCGGGTAGATTTACCGCGCACGATCAAGCGCAGGATCTCCAGCTGGCGTGCCGTGAGGGTGTGGTTGTGGGCGACGGGAGAGGCCGGCCCCTGGCTGCGGATCAATGCCTGGTTGATCACGGTGTGGGCAATGGCGGGACTCAGGTAGCGCTCATTATTGCGCAGGGCCAGCAAGGCGTGTTCCAGCTCGTTGGCCGTGGTGTCCTTGAGCAGATAGCCGTGGGCGCCGGACTCCAGCGCGCGCATGATCAACTCGGGGTCGGTGTGCATCGACAGGATCAGCACCTTGCTCTTGGGGTAGGCCGCTTTGAGCTGCTGCAAGGCATCCAGGCCACCGGTGTGTTTCATCGACAGGTCCAGCAGCACGATGTCCGGCTGCAAGGTGCTGAAGGCTTCCAGCACTTGCGCGCCATCGTCGGCTTCGCCAATCACGGTGTAGCCGGGGATATCCTGGATCAGCGCGCGCACGCCGGCCCGGATCAGAGCGTGGTCATCCACCAGGAGTAGTGTGCAAGTCACTCAAGAGCCTTAGGGGCGCTGGCCCGTTCGAGGGCGCGGGGCGCCCAGGGGAAAAGTGCGTCGATCCGTGTGCCCTGGCCGGGTTGGCTGTTGACGGACAAAGAGCCTCCCAGTTGATCGATCCGTTCGACCATGCCGGCCATGCCCCGCTGGCCCATCAGGCCCGGGTTGGGCGCGGGTGAAA
The DNA here is from genome assembly GCF_050312575.1 of Pseudomonas sp. R11F. NCBI lineage: Bacteria > Pseudomonadati > Pseudomonadota > Gammaproteobacteria > Pseudomonadales > Pseudomonadaceae > Pseudomonas > Pseudomonas sp. R11F. Next base: position 148,864 of record NZ_JBNPJU010000057.1, read on the forward strand.
AGCCACGGCCGTCATCGCAGATCATCAGCGACAAGCCTTCGGGCAGGCGCTGCAGGCGCACCCGCAGGTTCTGCGCCTGGGCGTGGCGGAGCATGTTGGTCACCGCTTCCTGGGTGATGCGAAAGGCGGCCACGGCCATTTCTTCGGGGATGCCGGTCAACCGTTGCTGGCATTCCAGGCTCCAGTGGATCGGGGTGTTTTCCAGGGTCTTGAGCAGGTGCGCGCGCAGGCTGGCTTCCAGGCCCAGGCTGGCCAACTGGCGCGGGTTGAGAATCGCCGATACGTCACGCACTTTGGCCAGGGTCTCATTCAGGGTATTGCACAGCACCGTGCATTGGCTTTGCAGGTCGTCTGGCAGTCGGCGCTTGAGCCATTCGCTTTGCAGTTTGGCGGCGGTCAGCAATTGGCCGATGTCATCGTGCAGGTCGCGGCTGAGCCGGTGGCGTTCGTTTTCCTGGACTTGCAGCAGGCGGTCGGCCAGTTCCTGGGGCTGGAACTTGATGGATTTGCGCGAGTGCCATTGCTGCACGCCCACCACGATCAAGGTGATGAGGTTGAGCAGAAGGATCGAGAGCGGCAGGGGGGCGTTGTGGCTATAGGCCCACAGGCTGACCAGCAACGAGCACAGGCACAAGGCGAGGACCAGGCGGCGGGCATTGCTGCGGGACACGGACCTTGTGATGAGTGACTTGAGGCTGGCGTACATAGCGGATGGAGCCAATGAAGGTTCGCTGCGGGAAAGCCGGTCATGGGGGGTGACAGGCCTTTGTTTGGAATACGGTGCCGAATCGTTTTTGGACATGATGAAGTTGAGTCACTTCGAGCGGGGCATAGTACCACCACTATTACCGTCGGTCGCCTGGCGCCTCGCTCGATTGGCTTATTAACCAAGCCAATACCCTGAGTGGTAATCCCAGAGTTCAAAGTGAGTGAGTAGTTGTATTAATGAACCGGGTTGCAGACATGGCTAATTGATATATCGGCCGCGCAAGATCGCCTCGACCGACTAACCCAAGGTCGTTTTTAGATAACTAACCGATTAAATACGACCTGGTCATTGCTCAAACCGTGTGGTGCAAACGTGATTGTGGCTTATTGCCGAAGTCTTTTTGTGGGATTTGCAAGGTGACCGTCGCAATCAGCGTTGTTTGTTCGCTTTCATCCAGCGCCAGTTCGCCGGTGCGCGTGTCGATCAACTCCAGTTGCCAGGCCAGCAGCGTCAGGCAGTCGTGCAGGGCGTCCAGTGCCTGATCATGCAATTGCATGGGGTTCACGGCGTTGGCAATCAGGCATTGCAGATGCCTGGAGAATTCACTGATCGCCTGCAATGCCAGGCCTTCGGCTTTTTCCGCCAGCTTGGCGAGGCTGGCTTTCATGCAGTCGATGGCATCGCTGTCGTTGCGAATCAAATGCAGGTGGCTCAAGCACTCTTCCGATTTGGCCAGCAGCATTTCGGCTTCCAGCAGGAACTCGGGAAGTGTGGTTTGCCATTCGTTTGCGCTATTCATCATGTAAGTCTCCGCAACATAAGGTCGGGTGATGAGATGTCGCACCGGGTGAATGGCGTAAAACTACTGCTGAAATATGACTGGAATCTGTAGGTCGGTTCTGAGATTGCAGTAGGAACGTTATTGAATTGACCACAAAAGCCGCGCGTGGCCCTCGCTGTCCGGGGCGATTGCACAACTTTAGTTGCCGCCGACAGAGTGCCTGGAAGACCCGTGGGATGTGGGCTTGGTGTGGCAAACAAAAGCCTGACTCCATTCATGCAATGAGAATGGCGTCACATTAATGGCTATTAGATATCGCGAATATCAGGTTGGACCTGATTGTGTATAGGGGAATCCCTTATACGATGGAACCCTACGTCGATTCGGGTGTCGCGCGACGTTGCGGCAATGCCGGATGAAGGCGCAATTCAGTAAACCATGATGTCAGTGTGACATCAACTGATTTACGTGGCATTTTACTGGGGTCAAGGTCTGGCGATTGCCGCCGATAACTAGTCTTAACTGAGTTGCACAATTTCTCAGCGTGAATTCAACGCGCACATCAGGAGCTTTTAATGGCCGGCATTCTCGACACCGTAGATCAACGCACGCAGCTGGTGGGTGAGAATCGCCTGGAGATTCTCATGTTTCGCCTGGCCGGGCGGCAGTTGTTCGCGATCAATGTGTTCAAGGTGCAGGAAGTCCTGCAACTGCCCAAGCTGACCCTGATGCCCCAGCGCCATCCATTCGTGTGCGGCGTGGTCAACCTGCGTGGCCAGACCCTGCCGGTGATCGACTTGTCCCAGGCCATCGGCATGCGTCCGCTGGTGCCGGGGCCCGACAGCACCATTATCGTCACCGAGTACAACCGCTCGGTACAGGCGTTCCTGGTGGGGGGCGTGGACCGTATCGTCAACATGAACTGGGAAGCCATCCTGCCACCACCGACCAGCGCCGGGCGTCAGCATTACCTGACCGCCATCAGTAAGGTCGATGATCAGTTGGTGGAAATCATCGACGTGGAAAAAGTCCTCGCCGAGATCGTGCCGTATAACGCCAAGGTCTCCCGGGAAAAACTCGAAGACCCGGTGCTGGAACGCGCCCGTGGCCGCGAAGTACTGCTGGTGGATGACTCCAATGTCGCCCTGGCGCAACTGCGCGACACCCTCGGGCAGCTCGGCGTGAAGATGCACATCGCCAGCGACGGCCTCAAGGCACTGAATATGCTCAAGACCTGGGCCGACAGCGGCCAGGTGATGACCGACAAACTGCTGATGATCTTCACCGACGCCGAAATGCCCGAGATGGACGGCTATCGCCTGACCACCGAGATCCGCAACGATCCACGCTTGCGCGGGCTCTATGTGGTGCTGCACACCTCGCTGTCGGGCAGCTTCAACGAGTCGATGGTCAAGAAGGTCGGCTGCGACAACTTCCTGTCCAAGTTCCAGCCGGACAAACTGGTGGACGTAGTCCGCCAACGCCTGACGCTGGATCTGTAGTGAGCGGGCTTGCCCCGCGCTGGGGGGCGCAGCCGCCCCAAATCCAGGCACCTCGGTTTTTCTGATACACCGCGGCGTCCCTGTTGGGGCGGCTGCGCCCCCCAGCGCGGGGCGAGCCCGCTCACTACAAGGGGGTTTTGATTCTGGGGGCCTGCTCGTATAGGGTGGCGCTTTATCCTCCAGGAAAGCAGGCTCATGCTTCGTCTCAGCGCGTTGTACCGTTACCCTTTGAAGTCCGGCAAGGCCGAGGTCTTGCAGCGGATCGGCCTGGATAAACTGGGGCTGGAAGGGGACCGACGCTGGATGCTGGTGGACGAGGCCAGTGGGCGTTTCCTGACGCAACGAGCGGTGGCGAAGATGAGCCAGCTATCGGCGCTGTGGAACGCAGCCGGTGGCTTGACCCTCAGCACCCCAGGCGTTGCGTCGCTGGAAGTGGCCTTGCCTGGCAGTGACGTCGAGCTGCGCGGCGTGACCATCTGGCGCGACACCTTGCGCGTGCCGGATGCCGGGGATGCGGCCGCCGCCTGGGTCAGTGAGTTTATCGGCAAGCCCACGCGGCTGGTGCAGATGCCGCTGGCCCGCGCCCGTACCACCGAGGCGGGGTTCGGCAACGACGACGATCAAGTGGCGTTTGCCGACGGCTACCCGTTGTTGCTGATCGGCCAGGGCTCTCTGGACGATCTTTCGCGGCACGTTGGCCGCCCGATGGAGATGCTGCGTTTTCGTCCCAACCTGGTGATCGAAGGGGGGGAAGCCTTTGCCGAAGACGGCTGGAAGCGCCTGCGCATTGGCGACGTCGAGTTGCGCGTGGTCAAGCCGTGTTCACGCTGCATTCTCACCACGATCGACCCCGCCACCGGCGAGCGTAGTGCCGATCGCGAACCTTTCGCCACGCTCGATAGCTATCGCAAGACGGAAAGTGGCGCGATGTTCGGCCAGAACTTGGTCAACGATGGCATCGGCTATCTCGAAGTCGGCATGCCGGTCACGATCCTGGAATAAAAAATGCCCGTCTCCTGCGAGACGGGCATTTTTTTGTCGGGCTGAAACTCAGCCGCGGTATTCGCACAGGTAAGCGGTGTCCACCGCGACCTTCAGCTGGAACTTGCTGTTGGCCGGTACGTTGAACTGGCTGCCGGCGGCGAAGGTTTCCCACTCGCTGGCTTCCGGCAGTTTGACGGTCAGTGCGCCGGATACCACGTGCATGATTTCACGCTGGGCGGTGCCGAACTCGTATTCACCCGGGGCCATCACGCCGATAGTCGCCGGACCCTCTGCGGTGCCGAAAGCGATCGACTTGACGGTGCCGTCGAAGTACTCATTGACTTTAAACATGGGTGAATCCTCGGAAAAAGGGTCTGGAAAGGTCGGCCAGTATGCCCAAGCCCGGAGGAGCTGCCTAGACCGGCAAAATCAACGGCAGCAGGCGTGCGGTGTTGCGTGCATCTTCCAGCGCGCGATGTTGCTGGCCATGGAACTGCATCCCCGCCAATTGCAGGGCGCCATTGAGCCCCAGCGGCTTGTCCAGGCGCCGGGCCTTGGCGAAGCGCTGCTTGAGATTGACGTGGGTCGTTTGCGCCAGGACGCTGGTCAGGTCATTGCGCTGCCATTCCAGTTCCAGTTGCACACGATCGTAGTCGCCCCAGCTGGCCCAGCCTTCCAGGCGTGTCTGATGCTGGCCCAGCCAGCGCTCGAACAGTGGCCACACCTCGCTGAGCGGGGCGGCAGCATCGATATTGGCCTGGGTGATATGGGTCAGTTGGCGGCAGAAGGGCGTCAGCAAGGGGCGACGCAGCGGCCGCACAAAGCGCTGGAAATGATCCAGTTCACGGCCCTGGCGGTTGACCAGGCTGGCGCCGATCTCGATGACTTCCATCTCCGTCACGGGCCAGCCGCCTTCATCCGTTGTGGCTTCAAGGTCAATAATCAGCCAATGAGGCATCGCGCAGGTTCCCGTACTCTTTGTTTCCTGATGGGGATAGAGCGTAGCGTGACCTTGTAGTTCCGCGCTGTTTTTTCATCGAGGCCCAGGGCTGCCGCTATTCGATCTCCAGCAGCACTTGGCGATTGCGCACCTGATCGCCGGTCATCACCTGCACGCCTTTGATGACCCCATCGATGCCGGCGGTGAGCGGATGCTCCATTTTCATCGCTTCGAGCACCAGCAGCAGTTGGCCTTTGGTGACGGTTTGCCCGGCGCTCACGCGGATGTCGACAATGGCACCGTCCATCGGCGCTTTGACCGTGCCGCTGCCGGCGCTCGTCTGGCGGCCGGCGACTGGCTGGGTGCAGTGGGTAATGCTGAGACCCGGCAGCCATAACCGGGTGCCCTCAAGGTGGTAGGCGACACGTCGGCGAATGCCGTCGAGTTCCAGGGTGGCATACTCGCCATCGGTGCTGAGTTGCAGGGGGGCGGCACTGACGTTGTGGATTTCACCGTTGACCTCCAGGCGGCAGGCCCAAGGCGCACTGGCGCTGGGATTGTTGCTCCAGCCCGCAAGAGCCGGTGCATGCGCACTGGCGCTGTGTTGATAAAACAGCGCGGCGGCCAGCGCGAGTTGTTCTTTTGTCGCGGCCTGAGGCGGGACTTCGCTGAAGTGCTCGGCGATAAAGCCGGTACTGAAATCGCCTGCGATAAAATCCGGATGCTTGAGCAGGTCGGCCAGCAACCGTTGGTTGGTGGTCACGCCCAGCAGCAGGGTGTCTTGCACTGCGCGCAGCAGCTTGCGTCGGGCCTCTTCACGGGTAGTGCCGTGGGCGATGATCTTGCCGAGCATCGCGTCATAGAACGGGCTGATGCGCTGGCCTTGCAGTACGCCGTGGTCAGTCCGCACACCGGCGGCCGGCTCCCAGCGCAGCACATCGCCGGTTTGCGGCACAAAGCCCTGGGTCGGGTCTTCGGCATACAGGCGCACTTCCATGGCGTGGCCGCTCAGGCGCACATCGGCCTGTTCCAGCGGCAGCGGGTCGCCGGCGGCGATTTTCAACTGCCAGTCCACCAGATCCAGGCCTGTGATCAGTTCAGTGACCGGGTGTTCCACCTGCAGGCGGGTGTTTATTTCGAGGAAGTAAAACCGGCCGTCGCGGTCGAGCAAGAACTCCACGGTGCCCGCACCCACGTAATTCACCGCGCGCCCGGCCTTGAGGGCGGCTTCGCCCATGGCCTGGCGCAACGCGGGCGTCATGATGGGGCAGGGGGCTTCTTCGATGACTTTCTGGTGACGGCGTTGGATCGAGCAGTCGCGCTCGCCCAGGTAGATGAGGTTGCCGTGTTGGTCGCCGAACAGTTGGATCTCGACGTGGCGCGGGTCGATCAACGCTTGTTCGAGGATCAGTTCGTCGCTGCCAAACGCGTTTTTGGCTTCGGAGCGGGCGGTGTGCAGATTCTCCAGCAGGGCGTCGGCATCCTGCACAAGGCGCATGCCACGCCCGCCGCCGCCGGCGCTGGCTTTGATCATCAGCGGGTAGCCGATGCGGTTGGCTTGCTGTTGTAGCGTGGCGTTGTCTTGTTGCTCGCCTTGGTAGCCCGCAACACAGGGCACACCGGCGTCGAGCATGGCGAGCTTGGACAGGCGTTTGCTGCCCATCAGTTCGATGGCCTCGACGCTGGGGCCGATGAAGGTCAAGCCGGCCTCCAGGCAGGCTTTGGCGAATGGGGCGTTTTCGGAGAGGAAGCCGTAGCCGGGGTGGATGGCGTCGGCGCCGGTTTTCCTGGCGGCATCGAGAATGGCCGGGATGTCCAGGTAGGACTGTTGTACGGGAGCGGGACCGATGTTGACGGCTTCGTCGGCCATCAGGACGTGCAGCGCCTCGGCATCGGCGTCGCTGTAGACGGCCACGGTGCGGTAGCCCAGGGCTTGGGCGGTGCGCTGGATACGGCAGGCGATCTCACCGCGGTTGGCGATCAGGATTTTGCTGAATGCGGGCATTGAGTTATCCCTTGGTTGATGGGGTGTCGGTTCGGGCCTCATCGGGAGCAAGCCCCTTCCACATTGTTGAAGTGCGTTCCAACGGTGGGAGGGGGCTTGCTCCCGATGGCATCATTTGCACCACTCAGGCTGACGCTTTTGTACAAAGGCCTGAGTCCCCTCGATCCCTTCCTCCCCCCTGACGGCCTCGGCAAACCACTGTGCCCCCCGATCCAATACGTTCTCGAGCGGCTCATCCACGCTGGCCAGCAACAGCGCCTTGGTCCGTCCATTCGCCCCGGGTGCGCACTTGAGCACCTCGCCCAACACCTCATCCAGGCGCTGCGCCAGGGCCTGCGGATCCGTCTCGACAAAATGCACCACGCCCAACCGCTCAGCTTGCATCCCATCAAACCGCGCCGCCGTCAGCGCCAATCGGCGTGCCTGGGTCAGCCCGATTCGCTTGACCACAAACGGCGCTATCTGCGCCGGCAGCAGGCCCAGGCGGGTCTCCGGCAAGCCGAACTGCGCCTGATGATCGGCAATCGCAATATCACTCACACACGCCAAGCCAAACCCGCCGCCCAGCACCGCGCCTTGCAACACCACGATTACCGCCTGCGGCAGCGCTTCAACTTGCTGCAACAGCGTGCCGAACGCCCGATTCAAGGCCTGTAACTGATCGCCGGCGTGGAGCATGTCCTTCACATCCGCGCCGGCACAGAAATGCCCGCCGACGCCTGTGATCACCAACGCCCGTATCTGGCTGTCCAGCCCTGCCAGCACCGTGCGCAGTTCATTGACCATTTCCAGGCTCATCGCATTGCGGCATTCGGGGCGGTTGAGGGTGATATGCAGCACGCCGTGATGCGCTTCGAGCAACAGGGTGTTCATGACTTTTTACCGGGCAAGGTGCCCATCAGTTTGCAGAGGATGCCCAGCATGATTTCATCGGCACCGCCGCCGATCGACACCAGGCGCACGTCGCGGTAGGCGCGGGCCACCGGGTTGTCCCACATATAGCCCATGCCGCCCCAGTATTGCAGGCAACTGTCGCTGACCTCGCGCCCCAGGCGCCCGGCCTTGAGCTTGGCCATGGAGGCCAGGCGCGTGACGTCCTGGCCTTTGATGTATTGCTCGGTGGCCTGGTACACCAGGGCGCGCAGGCATTCGATTTCGGTGGCCAATTCAGCCAGGCGAAAGTGGATCACCTGGTTGTCGATCAAAGCCTTGCCGAACGTCTGGCGCTCCTTGCAGTAGTCGATCGTGCTGTCAATGCAGTACTCCAGGCCCTTGATCATATTGGCCGCGCCAAACAGGCGTTCTTCCTGGAATTGCAGCATCTGCATCATGAAGCCCGCGCCTTCGTGGCCGATACGGTTGCGCTGGGGCACGCGCACGTCATCGAAGAACACCTGCGCGGTCTCGGAACTGTGCATGCCGAGTTTTTCCAGGGGCGGGCTGACACGGATGCCGGGCGTGTTCATCGGCACCATGATCAGCGACTTGTTGATGTGCGGTTTGTCGTCGGAGGTGTTGGCCAGCAGGCAGATAAAGTCGGCGCTGGGGGAGTTGGTGATCCACATCTTGCTGCCGTTGATTACGTAGTCGCCGCCGTCCTTGCGCGCATGGGTTTTCAACCCGGCCACATCGGAGCCGGCGCCGGTTTCCGAGACGCCGATACAGCCCACTTGTTCGCCGCTGATGGCTGGTCGGAGGAACTCGTCGCGCAATTCATCGGAGCCGAAGCGGGCGAGGGCCGGGGTGCACATATCGGTTTGCACGCCAATGGACATGGGAATACCGCCGCAACGAATGGTGCCGAATTCCTCGGCGGCGACAATCGAATAGCTGTAGTCCAGGCCCATGCCGCCGAATGCCTCAGGCTTGGAAATGCCCAGCAGGCCCAGCTCGCCGGCTTTGCGAAAGATGTGGTGGATGGGAAAACGCCCGGCTTTTTCCCATTCATCCACATGCGGGTTGATCTCGCGGTCGACAAAGGCACGGACGGTGCGGCGCAGTTCCTGGTGTTCCTGGGTGAAGATCATTGTTGTTGTTCTCCTGTTAGAAACGCGCCACGCCAAAACTGTTGGGCTGCAACTGCCTGACCTCGGCTTCGTGGCAGATATCCAGCAGCAACCCCAGCAACGTGCGCGTATCGCGGGGGTCTATCAGCCCGTCATCCCACAGATTGGCACTGCCATACAGCGCAGTGGACTGGCTGTCGAGTTTCTGTGCGGTGACCTGTTCCAGCATGTCCAGCACCTTGGAGTCGGGCACCAGGCCGTCTTTCAGTTGCTTGGCTTCGGTGACGATGCGCAACACCTTGCCGGCCTGCGCGCCGCCCATCACCGCCGTGCGGCTGTTGGGCCAGGCGAAGATGAACCGTGGGTCCAGGCCGCGACCGCACATCGCGTAGTTGCCGGCACCGTAGGAGCCGCCGACCACAATCGCGAGTTTAGGCACCCGCGCCGTCGCCACGGCCTGGATCATCTTCGCGCCATGCTTGATCACGCCTTGCTGCTCCGATTCGGTACCGACCATGAACCCCGTGGTGTTGTGCAGGAACAGCAGTGGTGTGCGGCTCTGGTCGCATAGCTGGATAAACTGCGCGGCTTTGCTGGCCCCCTTGGGCGTGATCGGGCCGTTGTTGCCGATCACGCCCAGCGCACGGCCCTGGATGTGCAAGTGGCCGCACACGGTGTGGGCGTCGAACTCGCCCTTGAATTCGAGGAAGGCGGAGCCGTCTGCCAGGCGCGCGAGGATTTCACGCACGTCGTAGGGTTTTTTCGGGTCATTGGGGATCAACCCCAGCAGTTCGTCGATGGGATACAACGGTTCTGTGTAAGGCCGCGTCGGGGCGGGCGGCAGTCGCTCATTCCAGGGCAGCAGGGCGACGATTTCGCGCACGATACGCACGCCGTCCGCATCATTTTCCGCCAGGTACTCCGCTGTGCCGGCGGTTTGCGCATGCATTTCAGCTCCGCCCAAGGCTTCATCGGTCGCCACTTCGCCGGTGGCGGCCTTGAGCAGAGGCGGCCCGGCGAGGAACAGCTTGGCGTTGCCGCGCACGACCACCACGTAATCCGACAACCCGGGCTGATAGGCCCCACCCGCCGTGGCGGAGCCATGCACCACGGTGATCTGCGGTAAGCCCATGGCCGACATGCGTGCCTGATTGGCAAAGCTGCGGGCGCCTTCGACAAAAATCTCGGCGGCATAGTTGAGGTTCGCGCCGCCACTTTCCGCCAGGGTCACCACCGGCAGTTTGTTCTCCATGGCGATCTGTTGCAGGCGCAGGGATTTCTTCAGGCCCGTGGGGGAAATGGTCCCGCCCTTGATCGCACTGTTATTGGCCACCACCAGCATGCGCACGCCACTGACGTAGCCGATGCCGGCGATCAAGCCACCGCCGGCGGCGCTGCCGTCCTTGTCATCGTGGAGTTTGTAGCCGGCCAGGCTCGCCAGTTCAAGGAACGGTGCGCCGGGGTCCAGCAGCAGGTTGAGGCGTTCGCGGGGCAGCAGTTGGTTGCGCCGCTCGAACTTGGGTCTGGCCTCCTGCGCTTTGCTCAGCAACTGCTGTTGCAGTTGGTGCAGTTGTTGAAGGCTGGTCAACAGGGCTTCGCGGTTTTGCGCGAATTGCGGGCTATGGATGTCGATCTGGGTTTCGATCACCGGCATGGTTTTATTGCTCCGCCTTGAGCACATCGGGCACAGAGGCACGATGGAAACCGTTGAACGACGCGCTGGGTGGCTGCGCCTTGTGCAGCGGCCAGGCGCGGCTGCCCAGGCTGGCGGCGCCGTCGATGCGCAGGGTGCTGCCGCTGATAAAGGCCGCGGCGGGGCTGAGCAGGAACACAATGGCGGCGCTGACCTCCGACTCGGTGCCGATGCGCTTGAGCGGCACGTGTTCGCGCAACGTCGGGATCACCGCCTTGAACGCGCCTTCGTAAGTGTCCATGCCGCTGGAGGCAATCCAGCCCGGCGCCACGGCATTGACCCGCACACCGGCGTAACCCCATTCGAACGCGGCGGTCTTGGTGAAGTTGTCCATACCCGAACGGGCCGCTCCGGAGTGCCCCATGCCAGGCATGCCGCCCCACATGTCGGCGAGCATGTTGACGATGGCGCCGCCGTGCTGGCTCATGGATTGGTTGAACACTTCACGGGCCATCAGGAAGCCGCCGACCAGGTTGGTACGCAGTACGGTTTCAAAACCTTTCTGGTTGATCGAGGCCAGTGGCGATGGGTACTGGCCGCCGGCGTTATTCACCAGCCCGTGGATCGGCCCGTGCTCGCCGATGAGCTGGCTGACGAGTGCTTTGACCGCCGCTTCATCGCGAATGTCGCAAGCCTGCCAGTGGGCGTTGCCACCGTCCTGGGCTATCTCCGCCGCTACTGCCTGGAGTTTTTCCGGTTTGCGCCCCACGAGTATTACCTGGGCGCCCAGGGCCGCCAGTTCATGGGCGGTGCAGCGGCCAATACCGCTGCCGCCTCCCGTGACAATCACGGTTTGCCCTTGGAACAGGTTGGCTTTGAAGATCGAGTCGAAGGCCACGGCAACGGTCCTTTAGCGAAGTTGATCGGCAATGTGCTGCGGCACGGCAATGGGGATTTCCAGCAGTTGCTGGGCAAACGCCTTGCCTTGCGGGTCGATGCGCAGGCTGGCGATACCACCGCCGCCCAGGGCGTTTTCCAGCAGGAAATTCAGGCTGTGGCTGCCGGGCAAATACCAGCGCTCGACGCGGCCATGCAGGGGATCGAGCACATGGCTCATCCAATCGACGATCACTTCCGGGGTCAGCGCTTCGGCGATCCACGGCAGGTACTCGGGGTCGCGGGCGATCACACCGATGTTGCTGTGGTTGCCCTTGTCCCCGGAGCGCGCTACGGCGAGTTTCACCAGCGGTACGCTGGCATCTGCGCGGCCTTGAGGCTTGGGTGGATCAAGCGGTGCGGCCGGCGTGGCGAGCGCATGCACGGGCGGTAACGCGCAGGCGTGGCGTTGCCCTTGGCATTCGACCAGCGGCTTACACGCGGTTTTGTCGACCAGGAACGAAAACAGTCGGATCAACGGGTAGACCGAAGGTCGCCCACCGACGATGCCGGTCAGGCCCGGTGCCATGCCGGTCGCCGCCTGGGCGATTTCACGGGCGAACAGCAGCAATGCCTGCTTGTTCGGGTGGCGCACGGCGAGCTTCACCACCACTTCGCGGCTGTCGTGGCGTTGGGCGTGGGCGCCGTAGGTGGCTTCGCTGCCCAGCAGTTCGATATTCACTTCGGTGTAGGGGCCCCAACCGCGCTGGCTGAACAGCTCCGACGTCTTGTTGATGATCGCCTGGCTGACGCGCTCGGCCTTGGCCACCGCATCGATCCCGGCCAGCAGGCAACTGGCGGTACAGCGAAAGCCATCCAGGTAAGTGGCGCTGACTTTGTACTGCGCAGTGGGCGGCAAGCCCTTGGCGCCGTGCAGGCGTACGCAGTTTTTGCCCTGTTGCTGCAAGCGCACCTGGCTGAAATCGCAGATCACATCGGGCAACAGGTACGCACGCGGGTCGCCGATTTCATACAGCAGTTGCTCGGCCACGCTGAGTTCACTGATCAACCCGCCCGTACCCTCGACTTTGTTCACGGTGAACTGCCCGTCGGCGCTCACCTCGACGATGGGGAAGCCGATGTGTTCGTAGTCCGGCACGTCGCGCCAATCGGTGAAGTTGCCGCCGGTGCACTGTGCGCCGCATTCGATAATGTGCCCGGCCAGGGCGGCTTGGGCCAGGCGGTCATAGTCCTGCCAGGACCAGCCGAACTCATGCACCAGTGCGGCACTGACCACGGCGCTGTCGACCACCCGGCCGGTGATGACGATATCGGCGCCCAGCGCCAGCGCCTGGACGATGCCGGGAGCGCCGAGATAAGCGTTGGCGGACACGCAGGCCGGCGGCAGCGGCGCGCCGTTGAACAGGTCGGTGACGCCGTGCAGTTGCTTGAGCCGGGGTTGCAGGTCGTCGCCCAGCAGCACGGCGATTTTCAGCGGCAGCCGGGCTTCATCGCAGGCCGCCTGGAGCGCCGCAGCGCAGGCTTGTGGATGGATGCCCCCGGCGTTGCTGATCACGCGGATGCCCTGGCGCCGGATCTCGGCCAACAATGGCGTGAGCACCTCGACGAAGTCGGTGGCGTAGCCGGCCTGGGGATCTTTCAAGCGCGCCCCGGCGAGGATCGACATTGTGACTTCCGCCAGGTAGTCGAACACTAGGTAGTCCAGCGCGCCGCCATGCACCAACTGGGCGGCAGCCGTGCTGGTATCGCCCCAGAAAGCGCTGGCGCAGCCGATACGAACCGTCTTGCTCATGAGAGATCCTTCCTCGAATGGCTGGGTCGAGACTACCAAGCAAGCGCTTGGTTTGTAAACTCCCGACACAAGTTCTGCCCAAGCGCTTGCTTGGGTGGCGGTCACAGCCTAAATTGCCGCCCAAGACGTTAGTAGAAATAAAGGAGAGCAGCATGGATGAGCACAAAGCCCAGCGGGTGATGCGCACCATGGTCGATGGCGGCCAATTGACCGACCCCGACAGCGCCCGGGGCAAATTGCTGCAAACCGCGGCTCACCTGTTTCGCAACAAGGGTTTTGAACGCACCACGGTGCGTGACTTGGCCGGTGCCGTGGGCATTCAGTCCGGCAGCATCTTTCATCACTTCAAGAGCAAGGACGAGATTCTGCGTGCGGTGATGGAGGAAACCATTCACTACAACACCGCGATGATGCGTGCTTCCCTCGAGGAGGCGAGCAACGTGCGCGAACGGGTGCTGGCGCTGATCCGCTGCGAATTGCAATCGATCATGGGCGGCAGTGGCGAGGCCATGGCGGTGCTGGTCTACGAATGGCGCTCGCTGTCGGCCGAAGGCCAGGCCCGGGTATTGGCGCTGCGCGATGTGTACGAAAATATCTGGCTGCAAGTGCTGGAGGAGGCGAAGGCCGCCGGGTACATCAAGGGGGATGTGTTTATTACGCGGCGCTTCCTGACCGGTGCCTTGTCCTGGACCACCACCTGGTTTCGTGCCCAGGGCAGCCTGACACTTGAGCAATTGGCTGACGATGCCCTGCTGATGGTGCTGAAGTCCGATTGAGGCGCAAGCTGTTAATTTGGCGACGAAAGTTGTCTCGCCTGAGAAAAACGCCTAGCTTACTGATATCAGAGTTTAAACGGTGTGTGCCTTGATGTTATCGCCATGGCGGCTGGCTGCAGGACTTACATTATGGGCCGTGGGCACCGGAGGCTGGATGCCGGCTTCTGCTGCGCAACTGGTGAGGATCGGTGCCGCGCATTTTCCGCCCTACACCGTGCGTCCCGAACAAGGGGCCGACACCGGGATACTGCCGCAATTGGTGGAAGCCCTGAATACGTTGCAAAGCGACTACCAGTTTGTCCTGGTGCCGACCTCGATCCCCCGGCGTTTCAGGGACTTCGAGCAGGGCCGGGTCGATATGGCGATCTTCGAAAACCCTGCTTGGGGTTGGAAGGATATTCCTCACACCAGTGTCGACATGGGCCTGGAGGATGCGGAAATTTTCGTCGCCCAGCGTGAGCCCGAGCGCGACCAGCATTATTTCGCCGACCTGACCGGCAAGCGCCTCGCGGTGTTCAGCGGTTATCACTACGCCTTCGCCAACTTCAACGCCGACCCCAAATACCTGGCCGAACACTTCAACGCCACGCTGACCTATTCCCATGACAGCAACCTGCTGATGGTCGTGCGCGGGCGTGCCGATATCGCGCTGGTGACGCGTTCGTACCTGAGTGACTTCATGGTGCGCAATGCGGACATGGCGGGGAAATTCCTGGTCTCGGAACGTATCGACCAGGTGTATCACCACTATGCCTTGCTGCGGCCGAAAGCGCCGATCACCGGGGAGGCGTTCGCCGCGTTGCTCAAGCATTTGCGCGATAACGGCCAGATGCTGAAGATTTTCGAGCCGTATCGCATCGATGTGATGCCGGTGCCCTGAACCTACACCCGCCGCGCAAACGTATCGCTGTGGCTGCCCGACACCTTGCGGCAATGCACCAGCGCATCCCGGATCATGAAGTTCACCAGGGTCGGCGATACGCCCAGCTCCTTGGCGATGTCCTTTTGCGGCACGCCGTGCAGGCGGTACATCTCGAACGCATAGCGGGTGCGCTGGGGCAACTCTGTCAGGGCGTCGGCGATGTTTTCCAGGGTGTTGAAATTAATGTGCGAGGTTTCCGGTGATGCACCGTGAATCACCACATTCAGACCTTCCTCTTCCGGTCCCGAATACTTGAGTTCCAGCGCCTGCTTGCGGTAGTGGTCGATCGCCAGGTTGCGCACGATCTGGAACAGATAACTCAGTTGGGCCTTGAACGATGAAGTGATCGTCGGCGCTGACTGCAAGCGGAAGAAGGCGTCTTGCACGACGTCTTCAGCGCGGGAGCGACAGCCGGTAATTCTGGCCGCAATCTTCACCAGGATCAGTCGATTGTCGACGAATGCCTGGAGAAGCGGTGAGTCGCACCTGCCTGTGGATACTGGTTCCGTCATGGAAATTCACCTTGTCGCAAAAGAGGTTAGGGGAGGGCGTCCGTGCTGAAGCCTCCTACACATCGGGCAACAAATTATGCTTAATGATAATTATTGTCAAATGAGAGAAAGAACTAATCCTATGCCTTTCTGCAAGGTGTGAACCGCGTCTCGCGCGTCCCGGGCGACTAATTATTTACCGGCTCCGTCCGTTCTCATGGGTGACAGGTCCGTTAGCGAAACGGCCAAGGATCAGCACCCGCAGGAGGGCGAGATGGGTTTTTACCGTGCAAACAGCGTGTTTCAGTGGGGAGTCCTCAAACCATGAGCGCACCCACCCGACTGCGCCTGTTCTGCCTGCCCCATTCGGGCGCCAGCGCCTCGGTTTACGCCCGCTGGCGCCGTGCCCTGCCGGACTGGTTGCAAGTGTGCCCGCTGGAGTTGCCGGGGCGCGGCATGCGCATGGACGAGCCCTTGCAGCGTGATATCAAGGCATTGGCGGCCCAGCTTGCCGATGAAATCAGCCACCACCTGGATGGCCCCTACGCGCTGTTCGGTCATAGCCTCGGTGGCCTGCTGGCCTTTGAGTTGGCCCATGCGCTAAGCCTGCGCGATGTGCCCGCGCCACTGGCGTTGTTCGCCTCCGGCACGGCTGGCCCGGCCCGTCGCGATGTCAGTGAATACGCCATCGAAAAGACCGACGAACAATTGCTCGCCCGCCTGCGTGAGCTACAGGGCACCGCCGAAGAAGCCCTGGCCAACCCTGAATTGATGCAGTTGATGCTGCCGATCCTGCGCGCCGATTTCCTGCTTTGCGGCAGCTTCCAGTATGGCGAGCGCGAGCCGCTGGGCATGCCCATCCATGTGTTCGGCGGCAAGCAAGACAGCGTGCGTGCCGACCAGTTGCTGGACTGGCAGATCGATGCCGCCAGTGGCTTCTCCCTGGACATGTTCGACGGCCATCACTTCTTTCTCGTGCAGCACGAAAGCGCCGTGCTGCGCTGCCTGCGTCGTTATGCCGATGAGCACCTGAGCCGTTGGCGCACTGGCACGACGCGGCAGCGAATCGCCGGCTGAACGCTTTCCAATTTTCGATTTTCCCGTAAGCCGATTTCAGGCAGGAACCCCATGATGGACGCCTTCGAACTTCCCCGCACCCTGGTCCAGTCCCTTCAACGTCGCGCCGCGCAGACCCCGGACCAGGTCGCCCTGCGCTTCCTCGCCGAATCCGCCGAGCACAACGTAGTGCTCAGTTACCGTGACCTGGACCAACGTGCCCGCACCATCGCCGCCGCCTTGCAAGCCAATGCGGCACTGGGTGAACGTGCGGTGCTGCTGTTCCCCAGCGGCCCGGATTACGTCGCGGCGTTCTTCGGTTGCCTGTACGCCGGGGTGATCGCGGTGCCGGCCTACCCGCCTGAGTCCACGCGCCGGCATCACCAGGAACGCTTGCTGTCGATCATCAAGGATGCCGAGCCGCGTCTGCTGCTGACCATCGCCAGCCTCGCCGATGGCCTGGCCCGGATCGAGAATGCGCCGCCGGTGTTGAGCGTCGACAACCTGGATAGCGCGGTCGCCGACGGCTGGATCGAGCCTGAATTGCAGGCTGACGACATCGCTTTCCTGCAATACACCTCCGGCTCCACGGCATTGCCCAAGGGCGTGCAAGTCAGCCACGGCAACCTGGTGGCCAACGAAGTGCTGATCCGGCGCGGGTTTGGTATCGACCTGAACCCGGATGACGTGATTGTCAGCTGGCTGCCGCTGTACCACGACATGGGCCTGATCGGTGGGCTGCTGCAACCGATTTTCAGCGGCGTGCCCTGTGTATTGATGGCGCCGGCCTATTTCCTCGGGCGGCCATTGCGCTGGCTGGAAGCGATCAGCGAATACGGCGGCACCATCAGTGGCGGGCCGGATTTCGCCTATCGACTGTGCAGCGAGCGGGTCAGCGAGTCAGCCCTGGAGCGCCTGGATTTGAGCCGCTGGCGCGTGGCGTACTCGGGTTCCGAGCCGATCCGCCTCGACACCTTGGAGCGCTTTGCCGAGAAGTTCGCGGTGTGCGGTTTCTCTTCAAACCATTTCTTTGCTTCTTACGGCTTGGCCGAGGCGACCTTGTTTGTCGCCGGCGGCACGCGAGGGCAGGGCATCCCGGCCATGCGTGTGGACGAACAGGCCCTGGCGGCCAACCGCGCTGAGCCAGGGCAGGGCAGTGCGATCATGAGTTGCGGCACCAGCCAACCGGAACATGCGGTGCTGATCGCTGACCCGCACACGCTCAAGGCGTTAGCCGATAACCAAGTCGGCGAACTCTGGGCCACCGGGCCGAGCATCGCCCACGGTTACTGGCGCAACCCCGAAGCCACCGCCAAGACGTTTGTGCAACAGGCCGGCCGTACCTGGCTGCGCACCGGTGACCTGGGCTTCATTCGCGACGGTGAGGTGTACATCACCGGCCGGCTCAAGGATCTGCTGATCGTGCGCGGCCACAACCTGTATCCCCAGGACATCGAGCAAACCCTCGAGCGCGAAGTGCAAGGCATACGTAAGGGCCGGGTCGCTGCATTTGCGGTGCAGCATCAGGGCCTGGAGGGCATCGGCATCGCCGCCGAAATCAGCCGTAGCGTGCAGAAAATCCTGGCGCCCGAGGCGCTGATCAAGGCCATCCGCCAAGCCGTGGCCGAGGCCTGCCAGGAAGCCCCGAGCGTGGTGCTGCTGCTCAACCCCGGCGCCTTGCCAAAGACCTCCAGCGGCAAGCTGCAGCGTGCGGCGTGCGCGCTTCGCCACGCCGATGGCAGCCTCGACAGTTATGCGCAGTTCCCCGAGGTGCAAGCCAAGGTCAGTGATGCGGCGCTGGAGTCGCCGTTGCAACAGCAGATCGCAGCGATCTGGTGCGAGCAGTTGCAGGTCGACACGGTCGCGGCGGATGACCATTTCTTTCTGCTCGGCGGTAACTCCATTACCGCTACCCAGGTGGTGGCGCGCTTGCGTGAAGCCCTGGGCCTGGAACTGAACCTGCGCCTGCTGTTCGAAGCGCCGACCCTGTCGGCGTTTGCCGCCGACGTAGCGCAATTGCAAAAGGACGGTGGCGTTGCCCAAGGCGCGATTCACGCCCTGTCACGTCAGGACGAGTTGCCCCAATCGCTGGCGCAAAACCGCCTGTGGATCACCTGGCAGTTGGACCCCTACAGCAGCGCCTACACCATTCCCGGCGGGCTGCGCTTGCGTGGCGAGCTGGATGAAGACGCGGTGCGCAGCAGTTTTGCGCAACTGGTCCAGCGCCACGAAGCCCTGCGTACACGCTTTTACGAGCGTGACGGCCAGGCGTTCCAGCGTGTCGACAAAAGCCCCGAGTTCGACCTGCAACGGATCGACCTCAGCGACCTGCCGGTTGCCGAGCGTGAATCCCGTGCCGAACAGATCCGTGAAGACCTGGCGCGCGCGCCGTTCGACCTGGAGAAAGGCCCGCTGCTGCGGGTGACCCTGGTGCGCCTGGACGATGAAGATCACCACTTGCTGGTGACCTTGCACCACATCATCGCCGACGGTTGGTCACTGAACATCCTGATCGACGAATTCTCCCGCCTGTATGCCGCCGCCACTCAGGGCCAACCCCTGGAGCTACCGCCGCTGGCCCTGCAATATGCCGACTACGGCAGTTGGCAGCGCCAATGGTTGGCCGAGGGCGAAGGCCGGCGGCAACTGGCGTACTGGCGGGCGCAGTTGGGCGAGGAGCACCCGGCCCTGAGCCTGGCCACCGACCATCCGCGCTCCGCGCAGCAGCGTCACAGCGCCTCGCGCCATAGCGTGCGCCTGAGCGCGGGCCTCAGCGAAGCGATTCGCCAGACCGCCCAGGCCCACGAGTCGACGCCGTTCATGCTGTTGCTGGCGGCGTTCCAAAGCCTGCTGCACCGCTACAGCGGCCAGCGCGATATCCGTATCGGTGTGCCGAATGCCAACCGCCCGCGCCAGGAAACCCAGGGCTTGATCGGCTTTTTCATCAACACCCTGGTGCTGCGCGCCGAGCTGGAGGGGCGCCTGCCGTTCGATCAACTGTTGGCCGCTACTCGCGACACCGTGCTGGGGGCCCAGGCCCATCAGGATCTGCCGTTCGAGCAACTGCTCGAAGCCTTCCCGCAAGCCCGTGAGCAAGGGCTGTTTCAAGTGATGTTCAACCATCAGCAACGTGACCTGAGCGCTTTGCGCCGCTTGCCGGGGATGTTGGCCGATGAGTTGCCGTGGCACAGTCGCGAAGCCAAGTTCGACCTGCAATTGCATAGCGAAGAAGACCGCAATGGGCGCCTGAGCCTGTCGTTCGACTATGCCGATGAGTTGTTCGAAAACCGCACCGTCCAGCGCCTGGCCGAGCACTTCATCAACCTGCTGCACGCGGTGTGCGAGCAGCCGCAGCAGGCCATCGGCGAGCTGACGCTGATGCACACCAATGAGCAGACTCCCTGGAGTGAGGCGCCGTGCGCGCCGGCCACCCGCTGGCTTCCCGAGTTGTTCAGCCAGCAGGCTTCGGACAACACCGCGCTGGTCTGGCAGGACGGCAGCCTGAGCTTCGCCCAACTGCACAACCAGGCCAACCGCCTGGCGCATTACCTGCGTGACAAAGGCGTTGGCCCGGATGTGTGCGTGGCCATCGCCGCCGAGCGTTCGCCGCAGCTGCTGATCGGCCTGTTGGCGATCATCAAGGCGGGCGGCGCCTATGTGCCGCTGGACCCGGACTACCCCGCCGAGCGCCTGGCCTACATGCTCAACGACAGCGGCGTCGAACTGCTGCTGACCCAGACCGCCTTGCTTGAGCGACTCCCGGCGGCCGACGGCGTGTGCGTGATCGCCATGGACAGCCTGCACCTCGACAGCTGGCCGAGCCAGGCGCCGGGTTTGCACCTCAACGGCGACAACCTCGCCTATGTGATCTACACCTCCGGTTCCACCGGCCAGCCCAAAGGCGTGGGCAATACCCATGCGGCCCTGGCCGAGCGCTTGCAGTGGATGCAGGCCACCTACTGCCTGGATGAAACCGACGTGCTGATGCAAAAGGCGCCGATCAGTTTCGACGTGTCGGTGTGGGAATGCTTCTGGCCGCTAATCACCGGTTGCCGGCTGGTGCTGGCCGGCCCCGGCGAACATCGCGACCCGCAGCGCATCGCACAATTGGTGCAAGAGCACGGCGTGACCACGCTGCACTTCGTGCCGGCGCTGTTGCAGCTGTTTATCGACGAGCCCCTGGCGCGTGAATGCACCAGCCTGCGTCGCGTGTTCTCCGGGGGCGAGGCGTTGCCTGCCGAACTGCGCAACCGCGTGCTGGCGCATTTGCCCGCCGTGCAATTGCACAACCGTTATGGCCCGACCGAAACCGCGATCAACGTCACCCACTGGCACTGCCATGTGGCAGACGGCGAGCGCTCGCCGATTGGCCGACCCTTGGGCAACGTGATCTGCCGCGTGTTGGACGAGCAGTTCAACCCGGTGCCATTGGGTGTGCCGGGCGAGCTGTGCATCGGCGGTATCGGCCTGGCGCGGGGTTACCTCGGCCGCGCCGGGTTGACGGCTGAGCGTTTTGTCGCAGACCAGCACGGCACCCGCCTGTATCGAACCGGTGACCGCGCCCGCTGGAGCGCCGACGGTGTGCTGGAATACCTGGGGCGTCTTGATCAACAGGTCAAACTGCGCGGCTTCCGTGTGGAGCCTGAAGAAATCGAAGCGCGCCTGCTGGCCCAAGAGGGCATTGCCCAGGCCGTGGTGCTGGTGCGTGAGGCCAAGCTGATCGGTTACTACACCGCGCCGGCCGGGCTGGACGAGCAGGCCGTGAAAACCGCCCTGGCCGCCGAGCTGCCGGAATACATGGTGCCTGCGCTGCTGATGCGCCTGGACGCCCTGCCGCTGAGCCCCAGCGGCAAAGTCGACCGGCGTGCGCTGCCGGAGCCGGTGTGGCAGCTGCGTGAACACATCGAGCCCGAGACCCCGTTGCAGCAGCAGATTGCAGCGATCTGGCGCGAAGTGCTGGGCCTGCCCCGTGTCGGCCTGCGCGATGACTTTTTCGCCCTCGGCGGGCATTCGTTGCTGGCCACGCAAATCATTTCCCGCACCCGCCAGGCGTGTGACGTCGAACTGCCGCTGCGCACCTTGTTCGAAGCCAGCGAGTTGGGCGCTTTCGCCGAGCAGGTGGGGCTGATCCAGGCGGCGGGCCATCGCAACCAGCAAGCCCCCATCGCCCGGGTCGACCGCAGCGTGCCGGTGCCGTTGTCCTATTCCCAGCAACGCATGTGGTTCCTCTGGCAGATGGAACCGGACAGCCCGGCCTACAACGTCGGCGGCATGGCGCGCCTGCGCGGTGTGCTGGATGTGGGGCGTTTCGAGGCGGCGTTGCAAGCCCTGATCATGCGCCATGAAACCCTGCGCACCACCTTCCCGAGTGTCGATGGCGTGGCGTATCAGAAGGTCTCGCGCCAGACCGGCCTGCGCATGGACTGGCGGGATTTCTCTGCGCTTACTCCAGCCGATTGCCAGCAACGCCTGCAACACCTGGCCGAGCATGAAGCCCACACGCCCTTCAACCTGGAAACCGGGCCGTTGCTGCGTGCCTGCCTGGTCAAGGCCGGTGAGCAGGAACACTACCTGGTGCTGACCCTGCACCACATCGTCACCGAAGGCTGGGCCATGGACATCTTCGCCCGTGAACTCAGCGCGCTCTATGAAGCCTTCATCGACGAGCGCGATTCGCCGCTGGCGCCGTTGCCGGTGCAATACCTGGACTACAGCGTCTGGCAGCGCCAGTGGCTGGAGTCCGGTGAGCGCCAGCGTCAACTGGATTACTGGACGGCGCAACTGGGCCATGAGCACCCCTTGCTCGAACTGCCCGCCGACCGTCCACGGCCACCGGTGCAAAGCCACCAGGGCGAGTTGTACCGCTTCGACCTGAGCGATGCGTTGGCCGCCCGCGTGCGTGCCTTCAATGCCGAGCGCGGCCTGACCCTGTTCATGACCATGACCGCCACCCTGGCCGTGCTGCTTTACCGCTACAGCGGCCAGACCGACCTGCGCATCGGCGCGCCGGTGGCCAACCGTATCCGCCCGGAAAGCGAAGGGCTGATCGGTGCGTTCCTCAACACCCAAGTCTTGCGTTGCCAACTCGACGGGCAAATGCGTGTCGGCGAGTTGTTCGAGCAGGTGCGCCATACGGTGATCGAGGGCCAGTCCCATCAGGACCTGCCGTTCGACCATCTGGTGGAAGCCCTGCAACCTACGCGTAGCGCGGCGTACAACCCGTTGTTCCAGGTGATGTGCAACGTGCAGCGCTGGGAGTTCCAGCAAAGCCGCCAACTGGCCGGCATGACCGTCGAGTACCTGGCCAACGATGCCCGCGCCACCAAGTTTGACTTGAACCTGGAAGTCACCGACCTCGACCAGCGCCTGGGTTGCTGCCTGACCTACAGCACCGACCTGTTCGACGAGCCGCGTATCGCGCGCATGGCCGAGCATTGGCGCAACCTGCTGGAAGCCTTGATCGGCGATCCGCAACAACGCCTCAGCGAACTGCCGCTGCTCAGCGCTGCTGAGCAACGTGCATTGCAGCGCAGCCTGGGCGTTGCGGCGGGTGAACATCGTCTCGACCAGTGCCTGCACACGCTGTTCAGCCAGCAAGCGGCGAAGCGGGGCGATGCGCCCGCGTTGACCTTTGCCGGGGTGACCCTCAGCTACCGCGAACTGGACGAACGCGCCAATCGCCTGGCCTGGATGCTGCGCGAGCGCGGTGTCGGCCCACAGGTGCGCGTGGGCCTGGCGCTGCCGCGCTCGCTGGAAATGGTCATCGGCCTGCTGGCAATTCTCAAGGCCGGCGGCGCCTATGTGCCGCTGGACCCGGAATACCCGCTCGACCGTTTGCACTACATGATCGAAGACAGCGGCATTGGCCTGTTGCTCAGCGATGCGGCGATGTTCGAAGCCCTTGGCGAGTTGCCGGCCACGCTGGCGTGCTGGTGCCTGGAAGAGGATCTGTCGGTACTGGCCAACTATCCGGCGACCGAGCCGCCATTGCTCAACCTGCCACAGCATCAGGCGTACCTGATCTACACCTCCGGCTCCACCGGCAAACCCAAAGGCGTGGTGGTGTGCCATGGTGAAATCGCCATGCATTGCCGGGCGGTGATCGAGCGTTTCGGGATGCGCGCGGATGACTGTGAGCTGCACTTCTATTCGATCAACTTCGACGCCGCCACCGAGCGTCTGCTGGTGCCGCTGCTCAGCGGTGCACAGGTGGTGTTGCGCGCCCAGGGCCAGTGGGACGCCGAGGAAATCTGCGCGCTGATCCGCACCCATCGCATCAACATCCTGGGCTTCACGCCGAGTTACGGCAGCCAGTTGGCACAATGGCTGGCCACCCAACAGCAGACCTTGCCGGTGCGCATGTGCATCACCGGAGGCGAGGCGCTCACTGGCGAGCACTTGCAGCGCATTCGGGCGGCGTTCCAGCCGCAGGTGTTCTTCAACGCCTATGGCCCGACCGAAACCGTGGTGATGCCGCTGGCCAGCCTGGCGCCGCAGCAGTTGGAGGCGGGCGCCGGCAGTGTGCCGATCGGCAGCATCATCGGTGACCGCCTGGCGTACATTCTCGACGCCGACCTGGCCCTGGTGCCGCAAGGTGCGACGGGCGAGTTGTACGTCGGCGGTGCCGGCCTGGCCCTGGGGTACCACCAGCGCGCGGGCATGACGGCGGAGCGGTTTGTGGCCGATCCGTTTGCTGGTCGTGGTGGCCGCCTGTATCGCACGGGTGACCTGGTACGCCAACGCGCCGATGGCGAGGTGGAGTATCTGGGGCGTATCGACCATCAGGTCAAGGTGCGAGGCTTTCGTATCGAGCTGGGCGAGATCGAAACCCGCCTGCTGGAGCACGAGGCCGTGCGCGAAGCCGTGGTGCTGGCGCTGGATTCGCCGAGCGGCAAGCAACTGGTGGCGTATCTGGTCAGCGACGCCGAGCACGCCAGCTTGCGTGACGCGCTCAAGGCTCACCTCAAGGCGCAATTGCCGGACTACATGGTGCCCGCGCACCTGATCGTGCTCGACAGCATGCCGTTGACCGCCAATGGCAAGCTCGACCGTCGGGCCTTGCCGCAACCGGACCCCGAGGCCAACCGCCAACAGTATGTCGCGCCATGCAGCGAGTTGGAGCAAACCCTGGCGGCGATCTGGTGCGCGGTATTGAACGTGCAACAGGTCGGGCTGGACGATAACTTCTTCGAGCTGGGCGGCGATTCGATCCTGTCGATCCAGGTGGTCAGCCGTGCGCGGCAGGCGGGCATTCAGTTCAGCCCTCGCGACCTGTTCCAGCATCAGACGGTCCGCACCCTGGCCGCCATCGCCACGCGTTCGCAGCAGGTCAAGGCGGAGCAGGGCGTATTGACCGGCAGTTCCGGGCTCACGCCGATCCAGCACTGGTTCTTCGATACCGATATCCCCAATCGCCAGCACTGGAACCAGGCGTTGTTGCTTGCGCCGCAGCAATTGCTCGATCCGCACCGCCTGGAGCAAGCGCTGTTGGCAGTACTGGAACACCACGATGCCCTGCGCCTGAGCTTCACCGCGCGCGATGCCCAATGGCACGCCGAGCACTTGGCGGTGCCCGAAGGCGGCGTACTGATGCAGGCGCACGTGCGTGATATGGACCAATGCACGGCGCTGTTCACCGACACCCAGCGCAGCCTCGACCTGGCCCATGGGCCGCTGCTGCGTGCCTTGCTGGTGGATGGTCCGCAAGGTCAACAGCGCCTGCTGATCGCGATTCACCACCTGGTGGTGGATGGTGTGTCGTGGCGCGTCGTGCTTGAAGACCTGCAAACGGTCTATCGCCAACTGAGCGATGGCCAGTCCGTCGGCCTGCCGGCCAAGACCAGTGCGCTAAGGGATTGGGCGGCACGCCTGCAAGCGTATGCCGGCAGCGAATCGTTGCGTGAAGAACTGGGCACTTGGCAGGCCCGGCTGGCAGGCCCGGAGGTGGCGTTGCCGGTGGATCGAGCACACGGCTCGCTGCGTAATCGCGATGCCGATACCGTCAGTGTGCGCCTGAATGCCGAGCACACGCTTCAATTGCTGCAACAGGCCCCGAGCGCCTACCGCACCCAGGTCAACGACCTGTTGCTGACCGCCCTGGCCCGCGTGCTGTGCCGCTGGAGCGGCCACGCCTCGGCGCTGATCCAACTGGAGGGCCACGGCCGCGAAAGCCTGTTCGATGAGATCGACCTGACCCGCAGTGTCGGTTGGTTCACCAGTGCCTATCCGTTGCGCCTGACGCCACTTGAAGAGCCGGGTGCTTCGATCAAGGCCATCAAAGAGCAACTGCGCGGCGTGCCGCACAAAGGTCTGGGTTACGGCGTGCTGCGCTACCTGGCGGACGACCTGTGCAAGCAGGCCATGGCTGCGCTGCCGAGCGCCGAGATCACCTTCAACTACCTCGGCCAGTTCGACCAGAGTTTTGGTGTCGATGCACTGTTCCACCCGCTGGACGAGTCGGCAGGTGTTGCCCATGACCCGGATGCGCCGCTGCCCAACCTGTTGAGCGTCGACAGCCAGGTGTATGGCGGGGAACTGGTGCTGCGCTGGACCTTCAGCCGCGAGCGTCACGACCGCCAGACCATCCGCGAATTGGCCGAGGGCTACCTGGCCGAGTTGCAAAGTCTGATCGCGCACTGCCTCAAGGACGATGCCGGCGGCCTCACGCCGTCCGACTTCCCCCTGGCACACCTGACCCAGGCGCAACTGGATGGCTTGCCGGTGCCGGTCAACGCCATCGAGGATGTCTACCCGCTGACGCCGATGCAGGAGGGCCTGTTGCTGCACACCCTGCTGGAGCCGGGCACCGGCCTCTACTACATGCAGGACCGCTACCGTATCAACAGCGCGCTGGACCCGCAGCGTTTTGCCCAGGCCTGGCAGGCGGTGATCGCCCGTCACGAAGCCTTGCGTGCGTCGTTCTGTTGGAACGTCGGCGAAGACATGCTGCAAGTGATCCACAAGCCGGGCAGCACACCGTTTGAATACCTGGACTGGAGCCACGATGCCGAAGAGCAACAGGAGCCGCGCCTGCAAGCCTTGCTCAAGGCCGAACGCGAAGCCGGTTTCGATCTGCTCAACCAGGCGCCATTCCACCTGCGCCTGATCCGTGTGGGTGAAGCGCGCTACTGGTTCATGATGAGCAACCACCACATCCTCATCGATGCCTGGTGCCGTTCGTTGTTGATGAATGACTTCTTCGAGATCTACATGGCCTTGGGCGAGCACCGTGACGCGCAACTGGCGACGCCACCGCGCTACCGCGACTACATTGCCTGGCTGCAACGCCAGAATCTCAACCAGGCGCGCCAGTGGTGGCAACAGAACCTGCAGGGGTTCGAACGCACCACGCCGATCCCCAGCGACCGCCCCTTCCTGCGTGAACACGCGGGCCATAGCGGCGGCATGGTGGTCGGCGATTGCTACACGCGCCTGGAGGCTCGTGATGGCGCGCAATTGCGCGAACTGGCCCAGGCCCACCAACTCACCGTCAATACCTTCGCCCAGGCGGCATGGGCCTTGGTGTTGCGGCGTCTGAGCGGCGAGCGTGACGTGCTGTTCGGCGTCACCGTGGCCGGCCGCCCGGTGGCAATGCCCGAGATGCAACGCACCGTCGGCCTGTTCATCAACAGCATTGCGTTGCGCGTGAAACTGCCCGAGGACGACCAGCCTTGCAGCGTGCGTCAGTGGTTGACCGGCTTGCTCGACAGCAACATGCAACTGCGTGAGTACGAGTACTTGCCGCTGGTGACGATCCAGGAACACAGCGAGCTGCCCAAGGGCCAGCCGCTGTTCGACAGCCTGTTCGTGTTCGAAAACGCTCCGGTGGAGGTCTCGGTGCTGGACCATGCGCAAAGCCTGAACGCCACGTCGGACTCCGGTCGCACCCACACCAACTTCCCGCTGACCGCCGTGTGCTACCCCGGCGATGACCTCGGTCTGCACCTGTCCTATGACCAGCGTTATTTCGATGAAACCACCGTGCAAGGCATGCTTGGCGAGTTCAAGCGCCTGCTGCTGGCGCTGGTGCAGGGCTTCCATGGCGACATGGCCGAGCTGCCCCTGATCGGCGCGCAAGAGCGCGAGTTCCTGGTGGAAGGCTGCAACCAGAGCGAGCAGGCTTACCCGCTGGAGCGCAGCTATATCGAACTGTTTGAAGAACAGGTGGCTGCTTATCCCCAACGCATTGTCGCCAGTTGCCTGGCGCAGCGCTGGACTTATGCCGAGTTGAACCGTCGCGGCAATGGCTTGGGGCACGCGCTGATCGCGGCGGGTGTCGGCCTGGATCAACCGGTGGCGTTGCTGGCCGAACGCAGCCTCGACCTGCTGGGCATGATCATCGGCAGCTTCAAGGCCGGTGCCGGTTACCTGCCGCTGGACCCCGGGCTGCCGGGCCAGCGTCTGCGCAGCATTATCGACTTGAGCCGCACACCGCTGCTGGTGTGCACCGAGGCGTGTCGCGAACTGGCCATCGAACTGCTGGAGGGCACCGATTGCGCGTTGCTGGTATGGGAGGACGTTCCGGGCCGTGGAGAAAACCCAGGTGTCTACAGCGGCCCGGACAACCTCGCGTATGTGATCTACACCTCAGGTTCCACCGGCCTGCCCAAAGGCGTGATGGTCGAACAGCGCGGCATGCTCAATAACCAGTTGAGCAAGGTGCCGTACCTGCAACTGAGTGAGGCGGACGTGATCGCCCAGACTGCCTCGCAAAGCTTTGACATTTCCGTGTGGCAATTCCTCACCGCGCCGCTGTTTGGCGCACGGGTGGACATCGTGCCGAACACGCTGGCCCATGATCCGCAAGGTTTGCTGGAGCATGTCCAGGCGCAAGGCATCACGGTGCTGGAGAGCGTGCCGTCACTGATCCAGGGCATGCTCGCCCAGGATCGCATCAGCCTCGACGGCCTGCGCTGGATGCTGCCGACCGGCGAAGCGATGCCACCGGAGCTCGCGCACCAGTGGTTGCAGCGTTATCCCGAGATTGCGCTGGTGAACGCCTATGGCCCGGCGGAATGTTCGGATGACGTAGCGTTTTTCCGCGTCGACCTGGCGTCGACCCGTGGCACCTATCTACCGATAGGCACGCCGACCGACAACAATCGTTTGTACGTGCTGGATGGTGCGCTGGAGTTGGTGCCGCAGGGCGCGGTCGGTGAGTTGTGCGTGGCGGGTACGGGGGTCGGGCGTGGGTATGTCGGCGATCCGCTGCGCACGGCCCCGGTATTTGTGCCGAACCCGTTCGGCGCACCGGGCGAGCGGCTGTACCGCACCGGCGACCTGGCGCGCCGTCGCAGTGACGGCGTGCTGGAGTACGTCGGGCGTATCGACCATCAAGTGAAAATTCGCGGCTACCGCATCGAACTGGGTGAAATCGAAGCCCGCCTGCATGAGCAACCCGAAGTGCGCGACGCGGCCGTCGGCGTGCAGGAAGGGGTCAACGGCAAGCATCTGGTCGGCTATCTGGTGGCGGCTGACGAAAGCCTCAACCCCAGCGAGCGCTTGGACCGCATCAAGCAGCGCCTGCGCGCCGAACTGCCGGAATACATGGTGCCGCTGCACTGGCTCTGGCTCGACCGCCTGCCGCTCAACGCCAACGGCAAACTCGACCGCAAGGCCCTGCCGGCGCTGGACATCGGCCAACTGCACAGCCAGGACTACCTGGCACCGCGCAACGCACTTGAAACGACCCTGGCCGGGATTTGGGCCGAGGTCCTCAAGGTTGAGCGGGTGGGGGTGCAGGACAACTTCTTCGAACTGGGCGGGCATTCATTGCTGGCCACGCAGATTGCCTCGCGGGTGCAGAAGACCTTGCAGCGCGATGTACCGCTGCGGGCGATGTTCGAGTGCAGCACGGTGGCGGAGTTGGCTGAGTATATCGACGGGTTGGCGGCCAATGAGATCAGTGCCGAGAAGGTGGATCGGTTGAGTGATTTGATGGCGGAATTGGAGGGATTGTGAGGCGGCCGTTGGTCGGATATAGCGTGACGTTGTGTCGGAACTGTCAATTCTGACAGTAGGCAGGCGGATGTCGAAAGGGCTCACTTGAGGAAACCCCTCGGTCTCTGACTTGAGGGGATTTCCCATGGAACACGGAGTTCTTGTCATGACAAAAGAAAAAACAACGCACGAAGTCCCTTCAGATCCGGTCGTTGTGAAAACGTCAAAATCGGTCAAACCCAAGGCTCTGGAAGTGGATGCCCCACTCATTTCCAGTGAGGTGGATAGCACCGTTACGCCCCCCAATATGCCGGGTTCATATCTGACCGTTGATTCGCGAATGGACAGTTCGACTATCACCGTCAAGTTCCGCGCAAAGGAGGCGCCTGAGTTGGTGCTGGAGGGTCTTGTAGATTCAAGCGGTGAGGCGGGCGCCAGGAAGATAGACATCCCTCTAGATTACCTGACGACACTCATGGGGTTCACGGCTCTCATTTCCTATGAAGGGAAGTCGCAAGGGCAGGCGGCTACATCGTCGGTTAAAGAAGTAGGAATATCGTTTTACTCAGCCAGTGAAAGTGAGGCACTCGCTCCATATTTGCTACACGAAAAAAATGTAAATAACACGCCTACCTATGACATGCACGATCACCCAGACGATGAAACCGTCCTCGTGCCGGTGCCCCCTCTTGCCAAAGCGGGCGATAGAGTTTACTGCACCGCTGCCACCGAGCAGGACGCCCCCAAGCACGTTTTCTACACTGTGACTAATGGCCATGAATTGACTCCTGAAGAGGCAACTCCGGGCTACATACTCCAATTTCCCATAGCGCGTGGCTGGCTGGCACGACGTAAGCCATGGCGGTCGCTAACCCTCCAGTGTGGCTGGCTCACCAGTAAACTTGCGGCCAAGCCTCCTGCTCCTGTTCCTCCTCACTTGGAGACGCTCCTGCCCGAAAACGCTCTCGAAATCCAAAAGCGCCGAACTGCTGCTTTCATTGTGGATAATGTGCTTAAAAACTTGCCGCCTCCACATCTTCGGCAGTCGGTGCCCTACAACGAAGAATGGTGCCTTAACCCCGAACTCACCAAGGGGGGGGGTGATATAGACGCCGCTAACCTGGATACATATGCGCAGGATAAGGTTTGTTTCTATGCGAGTGGGGTCGGTTACGGACCGGAGCCGCTCGGCTGTGTCACGATTGATGAAGGTGGGGAGCTGGCGTCCGCCAAGTTGCCATCCTGTGTTGTCGCCTGTTTCTTCAACAAACCGATGACGCTGTCCTACACCATTCAGTTCCCCAATAGTGAGGCAGTACAATCATCACCTGAAAGGGTGGTCAACGTAATGGCCCCTCTGCTATCTGCGGCGGAGATTGAAGACGCAACCCTTGCCACGTTGGATCTGAATACCTTCGCGGGTGACGCGACAGCTTTTGTACCTGTCTGGGGCTACGCTGCATGCTCGGAATGCTGCTGGATGTGGATCACAGGTGAAGATGAAGACGGCAACGACCATCGTATCGACATACTGATGGGAGCGCCTGTCACGGATGATTGGAAGATGCATGGGGTTGATACACCCATCCTGAGGGCAGCGCTGCAAGAGCTGGCAGATTGCAGCGATTTTAAATTGCACTTTGCGGCGAGCTTTTGTGGTGTCACTGATCGCACACAGGCCATCGACGCGCCGACGACAACGTTCAATATTACTCAAGAGGACCTGCAATTAGGCAAGCCCAAAGTCGTGCAGGCGGTGGAGGATGACCTGGAACCCTACAATGGCCGCGAAGGTGTAGATGTCGTCGTCGATTTTCAGCGTATGAGCCACCGGCAGGAAATCAGCCTTTGCTGGTTGAAAAAGGATGGCAGCTGTTGGCCAGTAGTGCCCAAGCCGGGCACCAGACCGGGGCCTGTACACTTCCATTTACCGCGTGAAGCAGTTATTGAAGCTATCGGTACCACGGTCACAATCAATTACACGGTTAGCAGTGCCTGCAAGTTGGCCACTTCGGAAGATTTGCGGCTGAAAGTCGGTATTCCCCACCGGTTACCGACTCCCGTGGTACGACAGGCAGTACCCGTTGCGACTCAGGACGGCATCCTGAGCTTGGGTACGTTCGTCGGGAACGCAGATATTGAGGTAGAGAAATGGTGGTTCATTCTGCTTGGTCAAAAAGGCTGGATGCGCGGTGTCGGGACACGCCAAAATGGCAGTCCTTACGCTTTCAATGTGTATCTGGCAAAAGCAGTGACAAACGTCAGTGAGGGGATGAAAGATATAGTGCCAAGATCGCACTTGGCGGTCTTGAAGCACGGCTCTCGATTAACCTTCACGTTCAATAGCACTCCAGACGGTAGTGCGAGTGAAAGTAACACGGTAATTTTCCCGTCGTTGAGTTTGATATTCCAATCGTCGTACTACGATTTCACGCCGTTCAGCAACGGCCGCAATGGCTGGCTTGACGGGCCTGCGAGTCAAGGCGAAAACCAACTCTCCTACCAACTTGGTAAGTATTGCATAGCCAACGGCACACTCAGTTCAGGCAGTTCTGGCGTCGTTTTATATAAAAACTTCACTGGACTTGAGGTCGGGCGCAGTTACCGTTTCAGCATGCTCGGCTGTTCCTATAACGGGGCAGCGCCACTGCCAGTATTGGCACTGGTGGTTAATGGAAACTACCTTGCGTCAAGTACCTTCTCAATGTCTTGGAAAAAAATAGAGGGGACCTTTGTAGCCACTGGCTCATCAATGGTATTGCAAGTTCATACGTTGGTTGCCTCAGGGGCGGACGGTAACGACTTTGGTATGACGGAACTCAAGGTGGAGCACCTATAGGGCTGCGATCAAGTACTGAAGGAGAAAACGCTCCTGTCATTGGCAGGAGCGTTTTGCATTGGGGGGATGGGACGATTATTTGCTACCCAAAATCTTCCCCAACTTCTCCGGCGAAGGTGCCCCTTGCTGTTGCTGCAACCCGCCCTTGTCATCCAGATAAAAAATCGCCGGAGTGGCCGACAACTCCAACTCATCCATCAGCTTCATATTGGCATCCAGCTTGGCTTCGATCGCGGCCGGGATCTTGTCCAGTGCCTGCAACTTGCTACCCTTGCCGGCGGCTTCGTGTTCGGCCAGGGCTTTTTGCGGGTCCTGGGCGGCGAACAGCGCGGCGGATTTGCCGGGGCTGTCTTCGCGGATGATGCCGACCATGATGTGGCGCAGCTGCACCTTGCCGGCTTTTACCCACGGGCGGGCCTGTTCCCAGAACATGTTGCAGTAGGGGCAGTTGGGGTCGCTGAACAGGTAGACGATACGCGGCGCGTTTTTATCGCCGTCCTGAATCCAGTTGCTGTGTTCCATCTTGGCCCAGACTTCCTTGGCCATCGGCGCGTACACGAGTTTTTCCAGGGGCGCGCTGCTCAGGTCGTTGCCCTGGGCGTCGTACAGGTTGCCGGCGAGCACGCTTTTGCCGTCGGCGGTCAGGTACAGCGCCATGCCGCGGTTCTGGTATTGCGCGGCGTAGCCGGTGAGCCCGCTGGGGGCGTCGAACTTGCCGAGGATCTTGGCGCCCTTGGCTTCGATCTGTTTGATCGGCGCCGGCCAGTCTTCGGCCTGGGCCAGGGTAGCGGCCAGGGTCAATGGCAGCAGGGTCAGCAGGTGGCGGAGGCTTGGCATGTCGGTTTCCTTGTGGCGGCAGGGGCTGAGTCGAAGGGTTCCATGGCGCGGGCCAGGCTGGCCTGGGACAGCTCGCCCAGGTGGCTGTTGATCAGCCGCCCATCGGCTTGATAAAACAGGGTGGTCGGCAACGCCATGGAGCCCACGGCCTGGCCGAGGCGGCCACTGGCGTCAAACAACACGTTGTCGAGGGTCAGGCCCTGGGTGGCGAGGAAAGTGCTGACGCTTTGCATGCTTTCGGCCTGGTTGACGAACAGGAAGGTCACGTCGGGCCGTTGGTGTTGGGCGCGTTCCAGCACCGGCATTTCGCGGCGGCACGGCGGGCACCAGGTGGCCCATAGGTTGATCACCAGCGGGCCGCCTTTGTAATCAGCCAGTTGCACCACATCGCCATTGGCATTGCGCAAGGTGATGTCCGGCAACTGCGCGCCTTTGTCGTACAGGCTCAAGGACATACTGCCCATGCCCCAGAACACCAGCCCGGTGATAACCCCGGCGCTCAGTGGTTTACGCAGGGGCGGGCGACGCCAACCGTAGGCCAGCGCGCCGAGCACCAGCGCGATCACACCGGGCCAGGCGAGAAAGCCGCCATCGCGCAGGTCGACCATCTGCAACCAGTCGTTGCGGTACTCGTTCCAGTACATCAGCACAAAGCTGGCGCGTGCCACCAGCATGCCCAGCAGGAACAGGCTGAACAGCACGGATTCCGGGTTTTCCCCGCCACGCTTGGCCACGCGCCAACCCACCAAAGTGGCGAGAATCAGCGCGCTGATCAACAGGATGTGATTCAGGGCGATGGCGAAGGTGCCGATGGTCAGGGTCAGCATCAGAGCGCGTCCCGGGTGTGTGTCCAACGTTGCAGGAAGCCGGCGGCATCCACTTCGCCGGTGATGCGTTGGGCGCGGCGTTCTTCACCGTCCGGGCCGATCCACACGAAGCTGGGTGGCCCCGGCACCTGGTAGCGGCCGAGCAGGGCGCGGCTGGCCGCGTTATCGGCGGTGACGTCCAGGCGCAGCAGGCGTACGTCTTTCAGGGCATCCATGACTTCAGGTTTGCCGAACACCTGTTTTTCCATGATCTTGCACGACACGCACCAGTCGGCGTAGTAGTCCACCAGCACCCATTGGCCTTGAGCCTTGGCGGCGTCGAGCTGGCTTTGCAGCACGGCCGGGTCGTTAATGGTCATGAACGCATCATGGCCAGTCGTTGCGGCGGCGGCACGCGAGCCGCTATAGACCTTCAGCGGTTGCCACAGGTCATCGCTGCCACCGGCCGCGCCGACCACCAGCACCGCGCCCCACAGGCCCAGCACCAGCGAGCCTGCACCCAATACCTTGGCGGCCAGCCCGTATTCGCGGGCCAATATCCAGCCGCAGTAGGCCATGACCAGCGCCAGTGCGCCCCACAGGCCGAGCCACAGGCTTTCGTTGATGACCGGGCGTATCATCAGCACGGCGGTGCCCAGGAACAGGAAGCCGAAGATGCCCTTGAGTACATTCATCCAGGTGCCTGGCTTGGGCAGGAAGCGGTTGCCCACCGTCACCAGCAGCAACAGCGGCACGCCGATGCCGATGCCCATGGCGAACAGAATCAGGCCACCGTGCAGCGCATTGCCGCTCTGGGCGATATACAGCAGGGCGCCGGCCAGCGGCGCGGTCATGCACGGCCCCACCAGCAGGCCGGACAGCGCACCGAGCATGCCCGCGCCCACCAGGCTGCCACCGCTTTGCTGGCGGCTGACGTTGTCCAGGCGGTCACGCAGGAAGGCCGGCAGTTGCAGCTCGAAGAAACCGAACATCGGCAGGGCGAGGATCACAAACAGCGCGGCAAAACTGCCCAGGATCCACGGGGTTTGCAGCAACGCGGCAAGGTTGCCGCCAAGCAGCGCAGCCAACACGCCGAGCGCTGCATACACCAGGGCCATGCACACCACATAACTGCTGGCCAGGGCAAAACCCCGGCGCGGGCTGGCGCCGCTGCCGACGACCAGGCCGGCGAGGATCGGCAACATCGGCAACGAACACGGCGCGAACGCCAGCAGCAGGCCCAAGCCAAAGAACACCAGCAGGCTCCAGCCCAGACTGCGTTGTTGCAGGCCGCTGGCCAGGCTCTGGTCCTGGGCCTGGGTGGCGGCAACGGCAGGGTTACCGCCCAGATCCACGGTGATCGACTGCGGCGGATAGCACAGGCCGGCATCGGCACAGCCCTGCCAACCGAGTTTGACCTGGCCGGTGACACCCGCCGGGATCTTCACTTCCAGGCCTTGGCGATACACTTCCTGCTCGCCAAAAAACTCATCGCTATGGGCTTCACCCTGCGGCAGCGCGGGCTTGTCGGCCAGGCCGTCGAACTTCATGCGCTGCTTGTACAGGTAATAACCGTCGGCAATCTGCCAATATAGCTGGGTCTCGCCAGTTTCCAGGCGCTCGGAGGTAAACGTGAAGGCTTTGCCCACCGGGAGGAAGTCGGGTTTGGTCTCGAAAGGATTACTGCCCGGCGCAGCCTGGGCGAACCCCGCGAACAACACCAGCAAAAAGGTAAACAGATGCCGCATGGTCAAGCCTTAGTTCGATGCAAGTGAGGCACACAATGTGTGGCGTTGATTAACCGATGATTAACCGGCGCTATTCTAGAGTGTAGGGAAAGTCTGAGCGCGCCTCTTTTCACGGCATAATCTGCGCTTAATCCGCCCAGCCTTTAATCTCCCCATCTTTTATGAAGGGTTCAGCATGCACGTACTGGTCTGTGAAGACGACGAACTGATCGCCAGCGGTATCGTGGCCGGCCTGACCGCCCAGGGTTTCACCGTCGAGCGCGTCGCTTCGGCCGCGGCGGCGCGGGCGATGCTCAAGGCGGCGACGTTCGACATCATGGTGCTCGACCTCGGCCTGCCCGATGAAGACGGCCTCAAGCTGTTGCAGCAACAGCGCAGCCAGGGCCTGGAAATCCCGGTGCTGATCCTCACCGCGCGCGATTCGGTGACCAACCGCGTCGACGGCCTGCAAGCCGGCGCCGATGACTACCTGCTCAAGCCCTTCGACCTGCGCGAACTCGCCGCCCGCCTGCAAACCCTGCTGCGGCGTGTGGCGGGGCGCAGCGTCAACCTGATCGAACATGGCCGGCTGGCCTATGACCCGAGCAGTCGCGAGACTTTCCTGGGCGGCCAGCCGGTGGACCTGTCCCGTCGTGAACAGGCGCTGTTGCAAGCCTTGTTGCACAACAAGGGCCGCGTGCTCTCCAGCGAACAGCTCAAGGACAGCGTCTACGGCTTCAACGATGAACTGGAAAGCAACGCGTTGAACGTGCACATCCATCACCTGCGGCGCAAATTGGGTAACGGTATCGTCGAGACCGTGCGCGGCCTGGGCTATCGCCTGGGCACGGCGGATGACGGCCCGGCGGCGGGAGACAACGCTTCGTGATGAGCCTGCGCCTGCGCCTGACGTTCAAGCTGGGCGCCGCTTTTGTGTTGATCTGGGCCTTGGCGGCCGCCTGGATGCTCAACGATCTGCGCAACCAGATGATGTTCTCCCTCGACCAACGCCTGGTGGCATCGGCCCGCATGGTGGCGGGGCTGACCGAGCAGATGCCGGGCCTGGCCAGTGTGAGTGGCGGTGCACATTTGCGCACCGAACAACTGAATGTACCGGGCGGCATGGCCTGCCAGGTCAGCTCGTTGCGGGGCGAGATCCTCGCACGCAGCCATACCACCCCGGATGAAGGGCTGGAGTCGCGCCAGAGCGGCTTTCGCGACCAGGTCATCGACGGTGTGAGCTGGCGCAGTTTCACCCTGTCCCGTGGCGACCTGCTGATCACCACCGCCGACCGCCAGGTGGAGCGCGAGGCGTTGAACCTGTCGATCCTGCTGGCGGCGTCCGTGCCGGTCGGTGTGGCCTTGCTGGGTTGCCTGTGCCTGCTGTGGCTGGGCATCGGCCAGAGCCTGGTGCCGCTCAATCGCATGCGTGATGCCTTGATGCGCCGCAGTGTCGACTCCCTTGAACCGCTGCAGATCCACCCGTTGCCCAGCGAACTCAAGCCGCTGCTCGACACCCAGAACCAACTGCTGCAACGCATCGCCAAGACCATCGAGCGCGAACGCCGTCTGACCGGCGACGCCGCCCATGAGCTGCGCAGCCCGCTCACGGCGATCAAGACCCACCTGCAGGTGGCGCGCATGACCGAAGGCGCGGCCCGCGACCAGTCCCTGGCCCATGCCGAGGAAGGCGCTGACCGCCTGCACCGTACCCTGGAGCAACTGCTGCTGTTGGCGCGGGTGGAGGGCAACCTGTCGTTCGATGACGGCATGCACTCCAGTGCCGAGGAAGTCGCACGCCTGGCGATCCAGGACGCCAATGCGGGTGACAACCGGCGCATTGACCTGATCCTGCCCGACAACCTCTCGGCCACCCCGGTTGAAATGCCGGTGGGCCTGGCGGTCGCGGCGCTGCGCAACCTGCTGGACAACGCCCTGCGTCACACGCCTGCGGATACGCGGGTGGAGCTGAGCGTGCTGACCGCGACCGATAACGTGATCTTCCGGGTGCGTGACCATGGCAAACAGATTTCCAGCGAGGACCTGCAATACCTGACGCAACGTTTCTGGCGCAACGGCAACAGCGAGGGCTGCGGCCTGGGCCTGGCAATTGTGCAAGCCATCGTCCAGCGTTGTTCCTGCTCGTTGAAGTTCGACAGCCGGCCGGACGGCCTGCGCGTAGATTTGGGGATGCCATTGCGGCGCTGAGCCGATCTTTTTCAAGTGCCAAATAGTTACCGCCTGCCTGAGCTTGAGCGCTTCAGGATGGCGGTAATTTTTTTGTGCTCGAACGGGCTGAATGATTCGGCCTGTAGTGAAAAAGGACGGTCCTTATGTTGATCATCGATAGCAGTTTCCCTTCCAAGGATTTCAATGAACGTCACGGCGAGCCCGTGCAGCAGGTGGTGCTGCACTACACCGCGGCGCCGTTCGGCTCATCCCTGAATACGCTGACCCAGGGCGGTGTCAGCGCGCACTATTTGTTGCCCGACCCGAATGAGCCCGGCTATCGCGCCAGCGGTTATGACGAGTTGCGCGTATTTCGCCTGGTACCCGAAGACAAGCGCGCCTGGCATGCCGGTGCAAGCCACTGGGGAGGGCGGGACAATCTCAACAGCCGGGCGATTGGCATCGAGATCGTCAACCTGGCGCGCGATGACGGCGGCGTGTTTACTTTTCCGGCATACCCGGCGGCGCAGGTCGATATGTTGATTGCCTTGTTGAGCGACATTCTGGGGCGCTACCCACAGATCGGGCCGACCGACGTGCTGTGCCATTCGGATGTGGCGTATTGGCGCAAGCGTGACCCGGGGCCGCAACTGCCTTGGCGGTGCTTGTATGAAGCGGGGATCGGCGCCTGGTTCGATGAGGCGACGCGGGCGATGTACCAACGCCGGTTTTGCCTCGGGCTGCCGCCGGAGGTCGAGGTGGAGCGGGCTTTCCAGCGCTATGGCTATGCGCCGGCGAAGAATCGCCAGGCCTTTGAACAGCGCACCCGGGCATTTCAGATGCACTTTCGGTCGCGGGATTATCGCGGGGAGCTGGATGGGGAAACGTGTGCGGTGCTGTATGCGTTGAATGAGCGCTACCGGGGGATCTGATGGCCGGGACGGGCGTTACCGAAAAACGGATAAGCACTGCGTTCCCCTAAATCCCCCCGCCGCTGGTGCGTCTTCAGAACATGCCATCCGTAGACCCACGGATCACCCGTCTGCTCACCCCACCCGCGTATTGAGGGATCGAGAAATGTCCGTCGCCACCATTCGCACCGAAGACACCCAACTGCACGAAACCCTCTACCACTTCGAGGAAACGCCACTGCTGGCCCGCCAACGCCAACAGGAATCCAACGCCCGCAGTTACCCACGCCGTATCCCGCTGGCACTCAAGCGCGCCAAGGGCATCTATGTGGAGGACGTGGAGGGGCGGCGTTTCATCGATTGCCTGGCCGGTGCCGGTACCCTGGCACTGGGCCATAACCACCCGGTGGTGATCGAGGCCATTCAACAGGTACTCAGCGATGAACTGCCGCTGCACACCCTCGACCTGACCACCCCGGTCAAAGACCAATTCGTGCAGGACCTGTTCGGCCTGCTGCCGCCGGCGCTGGCGCGGGAAGCGAAAATCCAGTTCTGCGGGCCGACCGGCACGGATGCGGTGGAAGCCGCGCTGAAACTGGTACGCACCGCCACCGGCCGCAGTACGGTGTTGTCATTCCAGGGCGGTTATCACGGCATGAGCCAGGGCGCACTGAGCCTGATGGGCAGCCTGGGGCCGAAGAAACCGTTGAGCGCCTTGTTGGCCAATGGCGTGCAATTTCTGCCGTACCCCTACGATTACCGCTGCCCGTTCGGCCTGGGCGGTGCGCAAGGCGTGCGGGTCAACCTGCATTACCTGGAAAACCTGCTCAATGACCCGGAAGCCGGCGTAACGCTGCCGGCCGCGGTGATTGTCGAAGTGGTGCAGGGCGAAGGCGGGGTGATTCCCGCCGATCTCGACTGGCTGCGCGGCCTGCGGCGCATCACCGAACGGGCCGGGGTGGCCCTGATCGTCGATGAGATCCAGAGCGGCTTCGGCCGTACCGGCAAGATGTTCGCCTTCGAGCACGCCGGCATCATCCCGGACGTGGTGGTGATGTCCAAGGCCATCGGTGGCAGCCTGCCGTTGGCGGTGGTGGTGTATCGCGACTGGCTCGACACGTGGCTGCCGGGCGCCCATGCCGGGACCTTCCGTGGCAACCAGATGGCGATGGCGGCAGGTTCGGCAGTGATGCGCCATCTCAAGCAACACGACCTGGCCGGCCACGCCGCCGCCATGGGCGAACGCCTGGCTGAACACCTGCGCATCCTGCAACGGGATGTGCCGCAATTGGGTGACATTCGTGGGCGTGGGTTGATGCTCGGGGTGGAACTGGTGGACCCGAACGGCACACTCGATATCCAGGGCCATCCACCGGTACACCGTCAATTGGCACCGCTGGTACAACGCGAGTGCCTCAAGCGCGGTCTGATCCTGGAGCTGGGTGGCCGTCATGGCGGCGTGGTGCGTTTCCTGCCACCCCTGGTGATCACCGCTGCCGAGATCGACCGTGTGGCCGAGATCTTCGGGCGTGCCGTGGTGGCAGCGCTCGCCAGCCTCTAATTTTTCGTACACCTGGTACGTTTCTAC
The DNA here is from genome assembly GCF_050312575.1 of Pseudomonas sp. R11F. NCBI lineage: Bacteria > Pseudomonadati > Pseudomonadota > Gammaproteobacteria > Pseudomonadales > Pseudomonadaceae > Pseudomonas > Pseudomonas sp. R11F. Next base: position 189,174 of record NZ_JBNPJU010000057.1, read on the forward strand.
AAATATCAGCGCTGCGCGTGGTGCGCAGCCAGCCTTTGAGCGATGGAGAACAGCAATGACCTCAGTATTCGACCGCGACGACATCCTCTTCCAGGTTGTGGTCAACCATGAAGAGCAGTACTCCATCTGGCCCGACTACAAGGCCGTGCCGGAAGGCTGGCGCACCGTGGGCAAGAGCGGCATGAAGAAAGAGTGCCTGGCCTACATCGAGGAGGTCTGGACCGACATGCGCCCGCTGAGCCTGCGCCAGAAGATGGACGGTGCGGCGCTGGCCGGCTGATCCACTGCATCCCACAAAAAAGTATCATTGCGGTGTGTTGGTGTAGATCAGTCGCCGCTTTGATACCTCTCCCTCTTTATTGTTGTTGATCTTTCTCCTGCACGCTGCCGGCCGTGACCACCTGCACACTCAGGCGCGGTGTCGCCAGATCGAGCCCGGCTTCATCCAGATGACGCTTGAGCGACAGGTTGAACGCCCGCGAGACTTCCCACTGCTTGATGGGCGCGGTTTTGAAGCGTGCCCGCAGGATGGCGCTGCCGGATTCGAAGCTTTCTACCCCCTGAATCTCCAGCGGTGACCAGATATTGCGGCGCTGCAGCGGGTCGTTACGCATTTTCTGGCCGACGTCGCGCATCAGCTTGATCGCGTCGTCGATTTCCATGTTGTAGGGGATCGCCACCCGGAAAATCGCATAGCCGAACTCCCGCGAGTAGTTCTTGATGCTCTTGATTTCACTGAATGGGATGGTGTGCACGATGCCGTCGATGTCGCGCAGGCGCACGGTACGAATAGTCAGGCCCTCTACGGTGCCGAGGTGGCCGCCGACGTCCACGTAGTCATCGATGGCCAGGGAGTCTTCGATGATGATGAACAGGCCGGTGATCAAGTCCGCCACCAGCGACTGTGCGCCAAAACCGATGGCCAGGCCGATCACACCGGCACCTGCCAGCAGTGGCGTGACGTTCATGCCCATGTTCGCCAGGGCGACGATAGCGGCGATGATGAAGATGGTCACGAACAGCACGTTGCGGATCAACGGCATCATGGTTTGCGCACGGGCATTGGCCAGGCCTTTGCGCGAGCGGGTCAGGGCGTGGTGAATGGCTGTGTCGCTGAGGATCCAGATCAGCCAGGCAAACAGCAGCGTACCGCCCAGGCCGAACAGCTTGACGCTGATCTCATGGCCGTCGCCTTCGGTAAAGCGGATCAGCGACAAGCCCCACACACGAAGGCCCAGTTCAATGAACACCAGCCACACCAGCAGGTGGGCCAGGGTGTAGAAGAAGCTTTTCAGGCGTTCGGAGTACAAGGCATGACGCTTGTGCCCACGTTGCGGCTTGAGGGCGTGGCGGCGTACCAGGCCGTTGATCACCATGCACAGCACCAGCAACACCGTGCACAACAATGACTGGCGCAGCGCCGTGCTGGTGTCGCCCGCCGACAGGAAGGTGGCGAACAGCGAAATGCCCACCAGCAGCAGCGCCGGCAAATACCAGAAGGTGCCGATGATGGACAGGGTATCGGTGAGGGCGCGGCGGGTGAGGCGGCGCGAGAGCGGTTGGTTGCGAATCAGGTGCGCGATGGGGCGACGGAAACGCAGGATAAACACGCCGGTGGAGAGCGCCGCCATCACATTGGCGACCGTCGCGGCGGTATGAGCCAGGTGCTGCCCCAGGGCCTGGACCAGCCGTGGGTCGCTCAAGGCTTCGCCGAACGCGGCAAAGCTGCCGATCCACCACAGCGGGCGGAAAGCCTGGTGGCGCAGGATATACAGGGCACGGTGGCGGTGCGGACCATCGAGCACGGAGAACGCAATCACACAGATCGCCGAGAAACAGGTGCCGACCACCAGCGCGTAGGCCAGCACCATCGCCAGGGATTTGCCCAGGGACGAGGGCAGGGCGTAGCTGAGGTAAACCGTGATGATCAAGGCGATCATCCAGGGGCCCAGCTTGCGCAGGGCGAAACGCACCATGTCCCAGGTGCGCGGGTGTTGCGGCAGTTCTTCCGGCAGGCCGAAACGTTCGCGTACGCGGTGGCTGAGCCAGATGAGCGCCGCCGCCAGCAGGCTCCAGACCGCCAGGATCACGGCAAAGCCGAAAATGATCGGCAGCCACTCGCTGGCCGGCAGCATCAGGGCGCCGAGTTCATCCTTGGCCTGGTCGACTTCATTGGACCAGCGCCCCAACGGGCTGTCGGCCCCGGAAAACTGCGATTCAAGACCCGCCAGGGTGCCGCCGATCAGCCCGAGTACGCCTTGTTCGGCGGCGGGTTGAGCCTTTTGGGTGGCTTCGCGCAGCTTCTTCAGGTCGCTCAGCAGCTGAGTGCGCTGCTGGTCGTTTTCCAGGGTCTTGATCACCTCATCCAGCGACTGCCCCAGGGGCACTTCGGCCTGGGGTTGCGGTTTGGTGGTGCTGCCCAGCAGGCCGGGCAAGCTCACGGCTTGGGCAGGCGCCAGCGGCAACAGCGTGAGCAGGGCGATCAGGATAGAGCAGGGCAGGGCGAACAGACGGGAGAACACGAGGCGGTCAACCTTGGAAACGACGAATTGACCGAGTGTACGAGGCCGCTATGCCCAATGCGAGTGCATTTGTCATTCCGCCAGTTTGGCGAGGATCTTGTACACCACGGTACCCAGGATCAGCAGCATGCCGATCCACATGCCGAATACGCCGAGGGGCTTGTCACGAAAGTTGAAACCCACGGCCAGCATGATCATGCCGATCAGAATCGGGATAAGCATGGCGTGGAAAGAGGACATGGAGATCATGGGGCGACGGCCTTGTCGGAGTGGGAATACTGACAAGTCTAGGTCGGATTGCAGAAAGTGCAGATGATGCAGGTCAGGTTCACCCAAATCAAAATGTGGGAGGGGGCTTGCTCCCGATGGCCTGCATAGCAGGCCCATTTTTGAGGCCGCTGCGCGGCCTATCGGGAGCAAGCCCCCTCCCACATTTCCCCAGTATCAGGCATCAGGGCAAGTCGTGGCTCGCATAGAACGCACCCAGCACTTTCACCAGATGCGCCAGGTCGTGGCTGCCGCACAGCTCGCGAATGGAATGCATGGCAAACGTCGGCAGGCCGATGTCCACGGTACGCACACCCAGGTGGCTGGCGGTGATCGGGCCGATGGTCGAGCCGCAGCCCATGTCGCTGCGCACCACAAAGCTTTGCACCGGGACTTCCTGGGCCATGCACAGATGGCGGAAGAAGCCGGCGGTTTCGCTGTTGGTGGCGTAGCGCTGGTTGCTGTTGACCTTGATTACCGGGCCGGCGTTGAGTTTCGGGCCATGGTTGGCGTCGTGTTTCTCGGCGTAGTTCGGGTGCACGCCGTGGGCGTTGTCTGCCGACACCAACAGTGATTTCTGAATAGTGCGTACGAATTCATCACCTTCGGGTAACAGGCGGCGCAAGGTCTGTTCCAGCATCGGGCCATCGGCGCCGCACGCGGAGCAGGAACCGACTTCTTCGTGGTCGTTGCACACCAGCACGCAGGTTTCTTCGCTGTCACTGGTGAGCAAGGCTTGCAGGCCGGCGTAGCACGACAGCAGGTTGTCGAGGCGTGCGCCGGCGATGAAGTCGCCATTGAGGCCGATCACCGCTGCACTTTGCGTGTCGTAGAAACTCAGCTCGTAGTCGAGCACCACATCGGCATTCAACCCATGTTCCCGTGCCAGTTGCTCGGTGAGCACGGCGCGGAAGTCCACGCGCTCGTCACCGGCGAATTGCGCGAGGATCGGCGGCAGCTCGGTCTGGGCATTGATCGCCCAACCCTGGTTGGCTTCACGGTTCAGGTGAATGGCCAGGTTGGGAATGATGGCGATGGGCAGCTTGAAGTCGATCAACTGGCTTTCGACTTTGCCGTCACGGCGGAAGGTGACGCGGCCGGCCAGGGACAGGTCGCGGTCGAACCACGGTGCGAGAAGGGCGCCGCCATAGACTTCCACGCCCAGCTGCCAGAAGCCCTGGCGCTGCAGCTCCGGCTGGGGCTTGACCCGCAGGCACGGGCTGTCGGTGTGGGCGCCGACCAGGCGGATCCCGCCCTGCAGCGGCGAATGACGGCCGAGCTTGAAGGCAATGATCGAGGAATCGTTACGGGTGACGTAATAGCGGCCGTTGGCTTCGGTAGCCCAAGTTTCGCGCTCGTCGAGACGCTGATAGCCGGCCGCTTCCAGACGCTGGGCGAGAGCGGCAGTGGCATGAAAAGGAGTAGGGGAGGCCTTGAGGAAGTCGATCAGGCCTTGATTCAACGCTTCGCGCATAAATAGCTCCAGACAGCAATGCGCGGAGTTTACCGTTGGTGGCGAAAAGTGCACAGAACAAATGTGGGAGGGGGCTTGCTCCCGATAACAGAGTGTCAGTCACTGAATCCATGGACTGGCCCACCGCCATCGGGAGCAAGCCCCCTCCCACATTTTGATCGCATTGCCGGCTTAGAACGGGGCAGGGCACTCAAAGCGCAACCGCTCGCCGCTTTGCGGGTGCGTGAAGCTGAGCATGCTCGCATGCAGACACAGCCGCGGCCAGGCAGCCAGGGCCTGTTCATGGGCGTACAGGCCGTCACCGAGCAGCGGGTGGCCGATCGACAGCATGTGCACGCGCAGCTGGTGCGAGCGTCCGGTGATTGGCGTCAGTTCCACACGGCACCAGTCGCCGCAGCGCTCCAGCACCTTCCAGAACGTCAGCGCATGCTTGCCGAACTCGTGGTCCACGACATGCCGGGGTTTGGTCGGCGGGTCGTAGCGCAAGGGCAGGTCGATGCTGCCGCTGTCCAGCTCAGGCTGGCCCCAAGCCAATGCGGTGTAGGCTTTTTCGGTTTCGCGGTCGTGAAACTGACGAGACAATTCGCGGTGGGTGTCGGCGTCCCGAGCCAGCAGGATGATCCCGGAGGTTTCCCAATCCAGGCGATGGACAATGCGGGCTTCGGGGTAGCCGTTTTCCTGCAGGCGGGTGATCAGGCAGTCCTTGTTGTCATCGGCCCGGCCGGGCACGGAGAGCAACAGGGTCGGCTTGTTCACCACCAGGACAGCGTCGTCCTGATGCAGGATGTGAATATTGGACAGCGGCATCAAACAGCCTCGTAACAAACGCCAACGGCGGCTCGCCCACCCCGTTCCCCAACAGGGATCAAGGTGACCGAGCCGCCGTGGCGACCGCCCTTTCGATCAACGATCGGGCAGGGTGATATTGAGTTCCAGAATCGAGCAGCTGCCGTCATTTTCCAGGGCGACATGCACGTCATCGTTGCCGATATTGACGTACTTGCGGATCACCTCGACCAGTTCCTTCTGCAAGGCTGGCAGGTAGTCCGGTGTACTGCGTTGGCCGCGTTCGTGCGCCACGATGATCTGTAGACGCTCTTTCGCGACCGATGCGGTCGTTGGCTTCTTGTTGGCGCGAAAGAAGTCGAGAAATTTCATTGTTTAGTTGCCTCCAAAGATACGCTCGAAGAATCCCTTCTTCTTGACATCGAGGAAGCGATGTTCCACGGATTTGCCCAGCAGGCGATCGACGGCATCGCTGTACGCCTGGCCGGCGTCGCTCTGGTCGTCGAGAATCACCGGGACACCCTGGTTGGAAGCCTTCAGCACGGCCTGGGATTCCGGGATCACGCCCAGCAGGGTCACTGCGAGGATTTCCTTCACGTCTTCAACGCCGAGCATTTCGCCATTGCTGACGCGCTCAGGGTTGTAGCGGGTGAGCAGCAAGTGCTCCCTGATCGGGTCTTCGCCTTTTTCGGCACGCTGGGACTTGCTGGCCAACAGGCCCAGCATGCGGTCCGAGTCACGTACGGAAGACACTTCGGGGTTGGTCACCACGATGGCTTCGTCGGCGAAGTACATCGCCAGGTGAGCACCGGTTTCGATACCCGCCGGGGAGTCGCATACCACGTATTCGAAGGTTTCTTTCAGCTCGGCCAGGACTTTGCCTACGCCTTCTTTGGTCAGTGCGTCTTTGTCACGGGTCTGGCTGGCGGCCAGCACGTACAGGTTTTCAAGGCGCTTGTCCTTGATCAGGGCCTGTTGCAGGTTGGCTTCGCCGTTGACGACGTTGACGAAGTCGTACACCACGCGGCGTTCGCAGCCCATGATCAGGTCAAGGTTACGCAGGCCGACGTCGAAGTCGACGATAACTGTTTTATGACCGCGCAGAGCGAGGCCGGTACCGATAGCGGCGCTGGTGGTGGTCTTACCCACACCACCCTTGCCGGATGTAACCACGAGAATCTTGGCCAAGGTGTTTCACCCCTAAGGAAAAAGGACTTTTCAGCCCCTGAAAAACATCTCTTGAAACTCGCCGCAGGCGGACAGCCTTTGTAGGAAAAAACCGTTGTTTCCGCAGGGGAAGCGCCAGTCTTAACTTATTCCTACGCAAATCTTGCCGGTTTCGCTGTGCTATCAGAGTCTAGAGATGCTTGGAAAATGCGGCAGTATCCGTTAAAGCCGGATGATGTTCAACACGTCGCCCGACAGGCTGACCTGCACCCCGGCCCCCCACAGCGGATCACGGCGCAAATCTTCTGAAACCTTGTACTGGCCTGCGATGGAAACTAGCTCAGCGGTCAACTGCTGGCAAAAAATACGGGCCTTGGTATCACCCTTGATGCCGGCGAGGGCACGTCCGCGCATTGGGCCGTATACATGGATGTTCCCATCGGCCAGAAGTTCCGCCCCCGGGCTGACCGAGGCGACCACTACCAGGTCGCCGCCCTGGGCGTAAATCTGCTGCCCACCGCGTACGGGCGAGGTGATGATCTTTGTAGGCTTGATCGTCGGCTCAGGTGGTTTTTCCGGTTTTTTCTTCACTTCGCCTTCGGTTGGGTCAAGCGGACGCTCGCGGGCACCGGACGGCGGCAGTACTGGCAGTTCAATGGCGATGGCTGCGGCAATGTCTTCGATACGGCTGGCACGAATGGCCAGGGTCCGCAAACCATGGGAGCGGCACACGCGCATCAGCCCGGGCAGGTCGATGGCACCCTGGCCGGCCGGCAGTTTGTCGAGGGCCAGTACCAATGGGGCATTATTGAAAAAGTTCGGTGCCAGGGCGACCTTGGCGGCCAGTTGGCGGTCCAGGGCGTCGAGGTCGTTGCGGGCGAGTTCCAGTACGGTGATGGCGAGCATGCTGCCTTTCAGCTGGAACACGGGATCTTGGTCTAGCGGTTCGGTTTGGCTCATGGTCGGCAAAAGCGGCTTGTCACGAAAAGTGTCGAGACTTATAACGAGAACATCCGCGGGCCGCAAGCCGGGTCGAACCGTTGTAGAATGCGCGGCCCATGTCTTTACCGGAATCTGTAATGGATCGCCCGCGTTTTCGAGCTGCATTTTTTCACCCGCGTTTTTGGCTGTTATGGCTGGGACTCGGCCTGCTATGGCTGATCACTCAGTTGCCGTATCGGGCGTTGTTGACCATTGGTCGTTTACTCGGCGCCGGCATGTATCGCGTGGCCGGCGATCGTCGCCGTATTGCCGAGCGCAATCTGGAACTGTGCTTCCCGGAAAAGTCCGCCAAGGAACGCCAGCGACTGCTCAAGGAAAACTTTGCGTCCACCGGTATCGCCTTCTTTGAAATGGCCATGAGCTGGTGGTGGCCCAAGTCGCGCCTGGCACGGCTGGCCCATGTCGAAGGGTTGCAGCATCTCAAGCAGGCGCAACTGGAAGGCAAGGGCGTGATCCTGATGGCCCTGCACTTTACTACCCTGGAAATCGGCGCCGCCCTGCTCGGGCAGAAGCACACCATTGATGGCATGTACCGCGAGCACGGGAACCCGCTGTTCGATTTTATCCAGCGACGGGGGCGCGAGCGGCACAACCTCGATTCCTTGGCCGTCGAGCGTGACGACGTGCGCGGCATGCTCAAGTTGCTGCGCGCCGGCCGCGCGATCTGGTACGCACCGGATCAGGACTATGGCGCCAAGCAAAGCATTTTCGTGCCGCTGTTCGGCATCCAGGCCGCCACCGTCACCGCCACCAGCAAATTCGCGCGCCTGGGCAAGGCACTGGTGGTGCCGTTCACCCAGGAGCGCCTGGCCGATGGCAGTGGCTACCGCCTGGTGATCCACCCACCGTTGACGGACTTCCCCGGCGAAACCGATGAAATCGACTGCCTGCGCATCAACCAGTGGGTCGAAGCCTCGGTACGCGAATGCCCCGAGCAGTACCTGTGGACGCATCGCCGCTTCAAGAGCCGGCCGCCGGGTGAACCCAAGCTCTACGAAAAACGCCGTCGGTAAACCCTGACTTCCCCCATGGAGTGACGCAATGCGCCCAGCTGAACCGGTCACAGGCTTGATTCTTTCCGGCGGCGGGGCGCGAGCGGCGTATCAGGTGGGGGTGTTGGCGGCGATTGCCGAGCTGTTGCCGCCGGGAGCGCCGAACCCTTTCCCGGTGATCGTCGGCACCTCCGCCGGGGCGATCAACGCGGTGAGCCTGGCCAGCGGCGCTACGGACTTTACCGCCGCAATCCAACGCCTTACCGCCTTCTGGCAGGGTTTTCGCAGCCATCTGGTGCTGCGCAGCGACTGGCCGGGTGTGATCCGCCAGGCCAGTCGCTTTTTCATTCACAGCCTGCTGGGCCTGGGAGCGCAGGTGCCGGTGGCGCTGCTCAACAGCACGCCACTGCGCGAGCTGCTTAACGACAAACTGCACCTGCACGGTATTGACGAGGCCATCCGCAAACAGCATTTGCATGCCGTGGCGGTGACGGCTTTCGGCTACGAGTCCGGGCAGGCGACGACGTTCTACCAGGGCGGTCGTACCATCGACGCCTGGTTGCGCCATCGGCGTATCGGTGTGCCCGCCCGGTTGACGGTGGAACACCTGTTGGCCAGCTCGGCGATCCCCTTGCTGTTCGCTCCGGTCAAGCTCGACGAAGAATATTTCGGTGATGGCGCGGTGCGCCAGTCGGCGCCGATCAGTCCGGCCTTGCACCTGGGCGCGAGCCGGGTGCTGGTGGTGGGCGTGAGCGGCAACCCACGCGGCAATGAGCCTGCCACGCAACGCACCTACACCGGCCAACAGCCGACGCTGGCGCAGATTGGGGGGCACATGCTCAACAGCACCTTCATCGACAGCCTGGAGAGTGATATCGAACTGCTGGAGCGCTTGAACCAATTCAGCCAGGTCGCACCCGGAGTGGCGCCGGTGGAAGTGTTGGTGATTGCACCTAGCCAGCCGATCGATGAAATCGCGGCGCGGCATCGCCAGGAATTGCCGGCGGCGTTGCGCCTGTTCCTGCGTGGGCCTGGGGCGACCAGGACGAGCGGGGCGGGGGTGTTGAGTTACTTGCTGTTCGAGGCCGGATATTGCAGCGAGTTGATCGAACTGGGGCGGCGCGATGCGTTGGCCAAGCGCGCGGAAATCACTCGGTTCCTGGGGTTGTCCCCAAACTGAATGTGGGAGCAGGCAAGCCCGCTCCCCACAGGTTCAGTTAAAAGTGATACTTGACCAGCAGGCTCGCCGTGTCCTGGTTGGTCTTGAATGCGCCGCTGTCTTCAACCCCGTACTTGTTCTTCCAGTAGTCGTATTCGATACCGACATACAGCTGCTTTTCACCCCAGTGCAGCGCCTTGCCCAAGTCATATTTGATCTGTGGGTTGAAGTGCAGGTTGGCGTGGTAGGTGCCACGGGAGGTCTTGTCGTTATCCACCACCCAATCCATGAAGCCATCGATCAGCACATTCGAGTCGCCAACCGGGATGGTGTAAGACCAGACCGGTGTGATCTGCCAGATGTTGTCGCCCGGGCGATTGCCTTCGGTCTGGCGCTGGTAGAAGTTCAACTGGAAATAGTCGAAACCCGGGATGTTCAGGTCAAAGCCCGGGCCGAACAGGTATGACTCGTTATCGCCCTCGCCGAACTCATAAGTGAAAGCCAGCAATACATCTTTGATCGGGCCGAAAGACAGGTCCTTGTCGAAGATCTTGCCGAATGACAGCCGTGGGCTGAACTCGCCGTAATAAGTGTCCGGACCGACGTTGCCGTCTTCCTTGCCGTTGTAAAAGATACGGTCGACGAACAGGAAGTTATCGCCGTACTTCCAGGCATCGGCATGTTCGAACGTGACGGTTTGCTGGATCTGCGGGTTGATGGTGAAGTTCTTGCCCCACAGGTAGGTCAGGCTGTTGTTCTGCCACTGCAACAAATCGCCGGCTACGGCTTGGCCGCCGGCCAGCAGGGAACCTGCCAGCATCAGGCCTTTCAACATAGGTTTCATTCGGTGCTCCCGAGTCAAAGTTTTAGGTTTTTTGTTCTACGCAGGCGCTCTGGTGTGGCGCCTTTGGTTCGCTGCAAAAAATCGTCTGTTTGGTCAGCTTTAATGCTTTTAGCAAGAGCTGCGCCAAGCTGTTAAAAAAACCAATAAAACGCCTTCGGCTGCAGTTGATGCAGTCGAGTCCAGTGGTTTTCAGTGCACGTTGGCCGCAGACATTAGGCCCGGATAAGTTGGCCTTGCAGTCAGCTTTTACATTCGCTGTTTTTTTTTGAGTCGATTCGAGCGGGCGCGGAGAATACTGGCTCTCTGGCCTTGGCTCAAGTGCGCCGTAACAGAGCGCGTGGGGCGAGAATGGGGCGCGGCTTGTGGCCGGCCCCAGGTGAATGGCGTGCATGGGAGGTTCCCTGTTCATTATTGTTTTTATTGTTAACGAAGGAATCAGTGGGTAGGGGCGACAGCGGGTCGTTCGGCCCCCCCGAGGATGTTGAACAGTATGTTCAGCGACAATGCGCTGAGAGTGGCCATGGCAATCCCACTGTGGGTAATCGGGCTCATCCACAGCGGCAGCTGGGCGAAGAACTCCGGGCGCACCACCGGGATCAGGCCCATGCCGATGCTCACCGCCACCAGCAGTTGGTTGCGACGATCGGCGATGTCGGTTTCCTGCAGGATCTTGATGCCGGTCGCCGCCACCATCCCGAACATCGCAATCGCTGCACCGCCCAACACTGCCGGTGGAATCGATGCCACCAGAAAGGCCGCTTTGGGCAGCAGGCTCAGCACCAGCAGAAAGACCCCGGCCATGATCGTCACCGAGCGGCAGCGCACGCCGGTCATCTGTACCAGGCCGATGTTCTGGGCGAAGGAGGAATGCGTGAAAGTGTTGAAGAAGCCGGCGAAGAATGATGCGCCGGCATCACACAGCAAACCACGGCGCAGCATTTTTGGCGTGACTTCCTGGCCGGTGATCTTGCCCAGGGCGAGGAACATCCCGGTGGACTCGACGAAGATGATCACCACCACCAGGCACATCGACAGGATCGGCGCCAATTCGAACTTGGGCATGCCGAAATGCAGCGGCGTCACCACTTGCACCCACGGTGCCAGCGCCAGGCCGCTGAGGTCGACCATGCCGAGCATGCCGCACAAGCCATAGCCGAGCGCCATGCCAATCAGCACTGAGATGTTCACCCAGAAACCGCGCATGAAGCGGTTGATCAGCAGGATAGTGGCCAGTACCAGCGCGGCAATCGCCAGGTAAATCGGCGAGCCGAACGTGGCGGCGGCGCTGCCGCCACCGGCCCAGTTCACGGCCACCGGAAACAACGACAGGCCGATGGCGGTAATGACCGTACCGGTCACCAGCGGCGGGAAAAAGCGCACCACCTTGGACATGAACGGTGCGATCAGCATGCCGAAGAACCCGGCGGCAATGGTTGCACCGAAGATCCCTTGCAAGCCGATCCCGGGCATGCCGGCCATGGCGACCATGCTGCCGACCGCCGCGAAACTGGCGCCCATCATCACCGGCATACGAATGCCCACCGGGCCGATGCCGAACGACTGCACCAGGGTGGCGATACCAGCCACCAGCAGGTCGGCGTTGATCAGGAAGGCGATTTCTTCACGGCTGAGGCCTGCGGCCTGGCCAATGATCAGCGGCACGGCGACGGCGCCGCCGTACATGAGCAAGACGTGTTGCAGGCCGACCAGCAGCAGTTGCAAGAGGGGCAGGCGCACCATCGCGGGCGCGGCAGGGGGCTGCGTTTCTAACTGGGACATGCAACACCTCGAATCTTTTTATTGTTGTGTTGTTTGGAGCGCAATCTGTAGGAGGGGGCTTGCCCCCGATGGCGGTGGTTCAGTCACTGATGTTTTGAATGACACACTGCTATCGGGGGCAAGCCCCTGCCACATTGGAACTGTGTGAACCAATCAGTTGGTGCGGGCCCCCTGGTTGATCCAGGTGCCAATCAGATCCCGCTCCTGCTGGGTCATCTGGGTGATGTTGCCCAGCGGCATGATCTGGCTCGCCACGGCCTGCGCTTGAATGCGCGCCGCCTGCTGCTGGATCTGCGCCGGGGTGTCGAACATCACGCCGGCCGGGGCCGTGCTGAACAGGGGGCTGGTGGGCTTGGCCGAATGGCACACGGCGCAGCGTTCCTGGATCACCCCGTGCACCTTGTCGAAATCAATCGTGGCCTGGGCGGGCGCAGCCGCCGGTTCAGCTGCGGGTGCCGTCGGCGCAGCAGGTTTCAGGCCGCCACCCAACGCCGTTTCCGGCAAGGGCTGGTACTCGATAGCGGCGGGGGCCTTGGCTACGTCCGGTGCGGTTGCCAGCGGTTTCGGGCCGGTCACGTACGCCAGGCAAATCATCGCCAGCGCACCGACCGGTAAGGTCCACGCGTACTTCTGGCTGTTGTGCCGGGTGTTGAAGTAGTGCCGTACCAACACCGCCGCCACTGCGATACCGGCAAGGATCAGCCAGTTGTATTGGCTGCCGTAGGTGCTCGGGAAGTGGTTGCTGATCATGATGAACAGCACCGGCAAGGTGAAGTAGTTGTTGTGTCGCGAACGCAGCAGCCCCTTGGCCGGCAAGGCCGGGTCAGGCGTGCGGTTTTGCGCGATGGCCGCTACCAGTGCGCGCTGGGCGGGCATGATGATACGGAACACGTTACCGACCATGATGGTGCCGATCACGGCACCCACGTGCAGGTAGGCGCCGCGGCCGCTGAACACCTTGCTGAAACCGTACGCGGCGGCAATCAACAGCACGAACAGGATCAAGCCGAGCAGGGCTGGGCGCTTGCCCAGGGCCGAGTCGCAGAGGAAGGAGTAGACGAACCAGCCGACGAACAGCGAACCGATGCCCAGCAGTACGCCTTCCGGGCCGCTGAGGCTGCTGCCGGGGGCGAGCAGGTACAAGGTCGGGTTGGAATAGAACACCACGCACAGCAGCGCAATGCCCGACATCCAGGTGAAATAGGCTTCCCATTTGAACCAGTGCAGGTTGTCCGGCATGGTCGGTGGGGCCAGTTTGTATTTTTCCAGGTGGTAGATACCGCCACCGTGGATCGCCCACAAGTCACCGGCCAGGCCGTCCTTGGGGTTGACGCGGTTGAGGTTGTTTTCCAGCCAGACGAAATAGAAGGATGCGCCGATCCAGGCGACGCCGGTGATCATGTGAACCCAGCGCACGCTCAGGTTCAGCCATTCCAACAGATGTGCTTCCACAGTCTTTACCTCTCGCCTGTCACCCTTGTTGTCGGGTGATCAGACCTTCTCTTATTGGTGGGGGGCGAGGATCAAACGCTCATCCTCTTTGAAAAAATGCTCATCGCAGTTATTGCCTGTGCCACTGCGATCAACCACCAGGAAGTCATCCCGCTTTTCGATCGTCAGCACCGGGTGGTGCCAGACGCCGCGATGGTAATTGATGCCCTGCCTGCCGTTGGTGACGAAGGCGCGGACCAAGCCTGATACAGGTGCATCGCCAAGTGGCGCGACCACGATCAGAAAGGGGTTGCCGAGCAGCGGAATGAAAGCCTGGCTGCCCAGCGGGTGTCTCTCCAGCATGCACACGGTCAGCGGCATCGGCAGCGCGTCGGCGCGGAAGATGCTGATGATCGCGTTGTCTTCTGGCGTGGCGGTTTCTACCGTCGCCAGCTTGTGAAAGCGCATGGTCGACCCGTTGTTGATCATGAAGTGATCGCTGCCATCGGTTTCGATAACGTCTCCGAAAGGGGCAAAGGCTTCTTTGGTCAGGGGTTCGATCATCAGTGTGCGCATGGCTGTCTTCTTAATCTTGTCTATTGATCGCTCCCACGCTCTGCGTGGGAACGTTGCCCTGGACGCTCCGCGTCCGCTCAGGCGTTACTTGGCGACTTTGCCGAGGACACGCAGGCGACTCACACCGCCATCCGGGAACACGTTCAGGCGGATGTGGGTAATCGGCCCGAGTGCCTTGATCTGTTCGGCGAAGGTGTGTTCGGCATGCATTTCCAGCTTCTGCGCCGGCAGCAGTTCGCGCCAGAACAGCGACTGGGTTTCGATCTGGCTGTCGGTGCCGCCTTTCACGAATGCGCCCTGGATCGAGCAGGTGTCCGGGTAGTTGCCCTTGAAGTGCAGGGTGTCGACGATGATCTTCTCGATCTCGCCCGGATGGCCCAGGGCGACGATCACCCAGTCATTGCCCGGTGTACGACGACGCGCGGTTTCCCAGCCGTCGCCCATGTTGATGCCACGGCCCGGGTTCAGAATGTTGCTCATGCGGCCGAAGTGTTCATCGGAGCAGGCCAGGGCGCGACCGCCGTTCAGTGCGGCAGCCAGGTCGACCTGTTCGTTGTCACCCACCGACGACCAGTCGCGGAACGGCACACCGTACACACGCAGACGGGCCACGCCGCCGTCCGGGTAGATGTTGAAGCGCAGGTGGCTGAACGCCTGGTCGTTGTTGATTTCATGGTAGTGGTGGCTGTTGCCTTGCAGCTCGACGGCCGACAGCACTTCCACCCACTGGGTGTTTTCGTCAGGGTCGCCCGAGGCCAGGAAGCAGGCTTCCAGGGACGCCGACGGCGGGTAGTTGCCGGTGAAGAATGAAGTGTCGATGTCCACGCCCTTGATCGAGCCCGGTACGCCCAGGCGGATCACGGCACTGTCGTAGCCTTCGAAGCGCTTGCGGCGTGACTCCCAGCCGTCCATCCACTTGCCGTTGTCATCGAAAACGCCCTCCTTCCACACGGCCGGGGTCGGCTGGAACAGGCGGTTGGCGTCGGCGAACCAGTCATCGGTCACCGAGAGGATCTTGGTGCCCAGGCGGGCATCGGCCAGGTTGACGAACTTTTCGAAAGGTACGGGTTGCGCTTTCATTCTTCTTGTCTGCCTTGGATTGAGTGGCTGGGGATGGTCGTTTAGAGGGTCAGTAATCGGAACAACGCGATCTTGTTGATCTCGGCCAGGGCGCATTTGAACTCGGTGTCCACCGGGTTGTGAATGCGCGTTTCGAACGCGGCCAGGATCTGGTGCCGGTTGCTGCCTTTTACCGCCATGATGAAGGGAAACTTGAACTTGGCCTTATAGGCTTCGTTCAGCTCGGTGAAGCGAGAGAACTCTTCGGCCGTGCACTGGTGAATCCCCGCGCCGGCCTGTTCATCAGTGCTGGCTGCGGTCAGTTGGCCCTGGACGGCGGCTTTGCCGGCCAGGTCCGGGTGAGCGTTGATCAGGGCCAGCTGGCTGGCGTGATCGGCGCTCAACAGGATATCGCTCATGCGTTGGTGCAGGGTCTCGATCTGGTCGATCGACGCATCCTGGCCCAGGTCGAAGGCTTTTTCGGCCACCCATGGCGAATGTTCGTAGATGTCGGCGAAGGCGTTGACGAATTCGTCGCGGCTCAGGGTCGAGGGTTTCAGGCTCTGGAATGCAGTCATTTCGCCGCTCCCGCATAGGGATGGGTCGCTTGCCAGTGACGCGCAATGTCCACCCGGCGAGTGAACCAGACGTGCTCGTGACCCTTGACGTATTCAATGAACCGCTTCAACGAAGCCAGGCGCGCAGGACGGCCGATCAGGCGGCAATGCAGGCCGATCGAAAGCATCTTCGGGGCCTCGGCGCCTTCGGCGTAAAGCACGTCGAACGCATCTTTGAGGTACTCGAAAAAGTCATCGCCCTTGTTGAACCCCTGCACCTGGGTGAAGCGCATGTCGTTGGTGTCCAGGGTGTAGGGGATCACCAGGTGCGGCTTGCCGGTGGGGTTGTTGGGTTCCCAGTAGGGCAGGTCATCGTCGTAGGTGTCGCTGTCGTAGAGGAAACCGCCTTCCTCCATCACCAGCCGCCGTGTGTTGGGGCCGGTGCGCCCGGTGTACCAGCCCAGTGGGCGCTCGCCGGTCAATTCGGTAAGGATGCGGATAGCTTCGAGCATGTGCTCGCGTTCCTGGGCCTCATCCATGTACTGGTAGTCGATCCAGCGATAGCCATGGCTGCAGATCTCATGGCCGGCGTCGACCATGGCGCGGATCACATCCGGATGGCGTTGGGCGGCCATGGCTACGGCGAAGATGGTCAGCGGAATATCGAATGCCTTGAACAGCTTGAGAATGCGCCACACACCGGCCCGGCTGCCGTATTCGTACAGCGACTCCATGCTCATGTTGCGTGCGCCCTGCAGCGGCTGGGCCGAGACCATTTCCGAGAGGAAGGCTTCGGACTCTTTGTCACCATGCAAGATATTGCGCTCACCACCTTCTTCGTAGTTGAGTACGAAAGACAGCGCAATGCGCGCCTTGCCCGGCCAATGGGGGTGAGGAGGGTTACTGCCGTAACCGATCAGGTCGCGTGGGTAGTCAGCGCTCACTGCAGTCTTCCTTCTTGTTCGTCGTGTTGGCGATGAGTGATTGTATACAACTTATCAGCCACTTTGTAAGCCCGCATTTCTGCATTTTTTCTGCGGGACGCTGTGTGAATGGTGTAGCAAGAAACTTGCCTGGTTGGTCAGCTAATGGACAAAAGGTCGTTTAAAAGCAAGGATTACGTATGAATCGCCTGTTTGAGTACCAGCCGCGGACTGATGCAAAGGTTTGTGATTTTTATTGTGTACAATTTTTTTAAAAAGTGTCTTAATCAGCCATCGCCGGCTTTTTCGCTGCCCTGAAAAAGTGCGGCTCACTCTTCAACTGACCACGGGAGGCGCGCCGACGCCATGGGACGTTTGACTACACACGTTTTGGATGCCGCACACGGCTGCCCCGGCAGCGCGATCAAGATAGAGCTGTATCGCGTCGAAGGCGCGCAGCTTGAACGGGTCGCCACCGCACACACCAACAGCGATGGCCGCTGCGATGCGCCCCTGCTGCAAGGCGATGCCTACCGCAGCGGCGTGTACCAACTGCAATTCAGCGCCGGTGACTACTACCGCGCCCGTGGCGTGCAACTGCCGGAGCCGGCGTTCCTGGATGTGGTGGTATTGCGCTTCGGGATCAGCGCCGAACAGGAGCATTACCACGTGCCGCTACTGATTTCGCCTTACAGCTACTCCACCTATCGCGGTAGCTAGCGTCACCTCGCTTCACACCCCCAAAGCTCTTCGTTGGTTTTCGCCCGCCCACACTGCGGGCTTTTTTATGGGTCATGGGATCAATTATCTAGCGCCCTTGGGCCGACGGCGTTGCCTAGGCTGGGTGCTTTCCTCATTGAGAAGAAAGCACCATGGGTCCGCTCCTCGACACCGATGATTCAGCAGTGGCCGCCGAAGCCGCACTCCAGGGCATCCGCGATCAATTGCGCTGGCGAATCAACACCCATCCACACCCCAGCCGCCTGATCAATCAGATCGCCCTTGCCGACCTGCGGTGCAGCGAATCGACCCAAGCGCTGGTTCATCTGCTCGGTCGTTCACCCAAAGTGCTGAATGTGCTGCGAACCGAGCTGCGCAAAGCGTTCGAGATGGACCCGGACAGCCTGATTTTTACCGAACCGAAGCCACCCCGGGCAGCGCAAAAGGTCGATACCTTGACTGATCGGGCCTTGTTCTCGCTGGTGCAGCCGTCGGTGGCGGTCAACGTCAACGCGTTTACCGCGTTGAGCATCAAGGGCCGCCCGCGCCGGCGCTTGCCCTACACCCCATTGCAAGCCTTGCAACGACTGTGTGCGATGGGGCTGCTCGAGGTCTTGGCCGGCGCGCAAAAAGCCTACTGGGACACGCTGGTGCAGGGTTCCTGGCTGACGCGGCGGGAACGTTGGGCTGCGTTGCACACACAGCTCTTCGCCGATCGCGCCTTCATCGCGCGCCAACTCGACGAGTTATCGAGCGCGGGAATGCTGATGGTCCAGGCGGTCATCGACGCCCCGAGCGCCGAAGCCCGGCAGCGTGCCGGCGGTAGCTGGGCCAGTGTGCAAGTGGGTCGGTTGCTGTGGCCCGGCTCACCTGCGCTGGCGATTCCCGGTGCCTTGCATCTATACCGTGAAGGCGAGCCCGTTGATGCGCCCCATGTCCTCTACCTGCCGGGTGGAGGGCGCAATTTTCATGAATACCCCAGCTTCGACGTCCTTCAATGCGGCTTGCTGGAGTTGGGCCGCGAGCGCTTTCACGAACTGTGGCAGTGTTTACCCCTGGATCAGCGCAATGGCGCCTGCCCGCCGGCGGACTTGTCCCCGACAACCCGCTTCGTGCGTGGCCACGCAGTGACCGGCGACGCTCTGGCGCAAGGGGCCGAGGCCTTATTGAGTGGGCAATGGGCCAATGAGTTGGCCTGTGCGATGCAGGTCAATCTCGCGCAGGTGTTTTCAACCGCTCGGCCTCGGCCCCAACCGCTGCAGGCCGGGGCTTTTCTTGCCTATGTGGAAGGCGCGCGCAAACAACAGGTCGGCGGCGCTCGGCTGGGTCTGCTGCGTGATCAATTACTGCGCTGGGACCGCCAACGCCGGCAGGCAGAAATTGTGTTTGCCAGCACGGCGCCCACGTTGGCGATGCTGACGGTGGAGCGGCAGGTCAAACGCTACGAAAAAGGCCTGGTTACGCTGTTGGCTGCGGATGATCCCAGTGCACAGACACCAGCCTATCAGGCGTTGCTGTCGCTGATGAGCCAGCGCGAAGTCCATGCACAAGTGTTGAAAGCGTTGATGCAGGATGCACAGCAACGTGCACTTGAGCTGGTTTTTTGGGCCGAGCGGCCCGGCGGGGCAGGCACGCCCAGGCGTGTTTCGTTGTTCCTGAATGCTCAAGCCGAGGCGCTGCGCTCTGAGGTTGAGCTGCAGCACCGGCTCAGGTTGCTGGGTAGCGCGCATCGGGCGCTGATGATTGAAGTCATAGACCAGCCTCTGGCCTCCCGACGTCCGGGCAGTCAGACCCGGGTGATGTCCATCGCCATCGGCAACGAGCCTGATGCCTATTACCCCCTGCACAACGTCTGGGTCATCACGACCGCCGCCGCCGTGAGGGTCCCGACCCGCCAGCGACCTGTGGTGGTGTACGCGTTCGGTGCAGCCGGTGGCCTGCTTGCATTTTCCGGGCTGGATGCCTTGACTCAGAGCCTCAAGGTGAGTTTGAGCAGCCGTGACGATTCGGTGCTATGGGGTTGCGTGGAGCACGATAAGCGCCGCGACCTGCGCGCCCACGCTGCGCGTGAAACCCTGAACGTGCGTTACCTCGACATCCCCGGCAAGCCTGCCCTCACCGGCCTCAAGAAACTGCTTGGGACCTACGACCGTTTGCACAGCAGCACTGAGGACATCACGCGTATTTTCAGTGAAGTGACGGATGCCGGGTTGAGCCGCTCGCTGTTGATGTTCGAGCTGCAAGGCCAATTGATGGTCCCGGCGAACAGCGCGCTGAACCAGGCGCATACCCATGTTGAACTGATGCGCAAGGTCGCGTCTGAGTCGAAGAAAATACCGGCCTGGTTGGCCGCTGCATCCCGTGCCCAGCGCAAGCATTTCAGGCGCTTGTGGCGTTTGCAGTTGAGCAGCGCCTTCGCCTTCGCCCGTCACCTGCAAGACTGCCTGCCTGACCTCGGCTCGTTTGCCCGCCGTGCGCTGACGGACCGCCTGCGCCAGGATGGCATGCCGGCGCAGCTGGATATCGAGCAACCGTTGATTGATCTGCCCGATGATGTGCAGGACAGCTTTTGCGGGTGGGAAAGCCGCTGCTCAGTCGGGGACCGCAAACCCATATTGACCGCTACCCTTGAGCGCACGACGTTCAGCCTGCTGCAATTGGCGCTGCATAACCTGGACCCGTTGGCGCCCTGGACACACTGGCGATTCAACCGCGCCCGCTATCTGCAACCCCAGTGGCAAGAACGCCTGAACGCCGCCTACCTGATCCCCATGGTGGCTTCACTGGATATCGGTGGCGAGTACGACAGGTTGATCCAATCAGTGTTTTATCCGCCTGCCGGTGCTGCCCCCACAGCGACTGAGGGGCGTATTCCCGCGTTATTGAATCGCACGTTGCAAGCGGGTGCTGCACAGCATCTCTACTCGGCGGCTCAGCAGGGGCTGACGGCGAGTGCGCAGGCGTTGTTGCGCAGCGCCATGGCGACGCGAACGCTCCAGCCTGCGCTGCAATTGCATGTGGTCCACCTGGTGGGGCACACCATGCAGCATGATCGCTACATCGCAGGGCTGGTGGTGGTGCAAGACCTGCTCACTGATCAGTGTGTGGTCTATTGGCCCGAAGCTCCGCAAGGGTGGGTACTCACTGAGTACGGCAGCCTGGAACAGGCCCGAGCGCAGTTGAATCGAGTCGGCGCACTGCCTGGCAACGTCAGGCTGCTGGCGCGGCAGGTCGCACCCGGCTGGGCGTTTGAGGCGCTCACTCATCATCCGGCTCGGGCCGCTACGCCTGCTGGGGTGCTCGATATTCCCTATCCCTTGCCGGGCGTTTCCATGGTCAAGGGGATCCTGCGGGGGATCGAGTTCATACGCTCATTCAACATCAAGCACCTGGAGCCCACGGCGCAACTGAGTGAGATAGAAAGCATCATCCATGAACAGATCGCCAGTGATCCGCAGGACTGGCTGGCGATTGTCGCCACCTCCCACAGCGATGCCCAGGCCTTGCTGTATCAAGCCAACGTGCTCGAACTGCAGCGCCAGGCTCAGGCATCCAGCCGTTCCGGCAAAGAGTTGGAACAGTACCGAGCGCAGCGGCTGGGTGAGCAGGGCCAGACTCGCATTCGCCGGATCGTCGCGTTTCTCTCGCAGTTTTTCTTTCCCTTGTTCGGCGTGCTCAATGATGTTTATGAGCTGCTGCTTGCGGCGCGCCACTACCATCGCTTTGGCGATGCGCACGATGCTGTCGATGTGGGCTTCATGAGCAGTTTTTTGATCGTCGACCTGCTAGTGAATGTCATGCCCGGCCCGAAGCCGGCAGGGCAGGGCACATCGCGTGTCGCTCGCCCCATCGCAAGGGCTGCGTTGGGGCGTATTCATCGCCTGCGCATGTCCGCGCAGGGTGGCTCAACCCGGCTTGCGCCGCCCCCCGTGATGCAGCTCAAAGCCTTGGAGCATTTCAAAATCAAGGGCGTGCCCAAAGGGGCCGTGGCGTTGAAGGGGCCGGATCGGTTCGGCATCCATGTGAAGGACGGCGCGTCATTTGTGGCTGACGACACGCACCATTATCCGGTCTACCGACGCGGCAACGAGCCGGCGTTTCGCTTGAAGAACCCCCGGGTCGCCGGCCAGAATGAATTGATCTTGAACAGTCCTCGACAGAGCGAGCGGTTACTCGGCGCAGACGCCCCCCAACCGGTGGCCGGGACGAGTTCAGGCGTGCTCAACCCCTGGCGTGCGCCCGCGTCAGCACCGCCTGACTGGTGGCCACCGGTTTTACGCACCGCGACGGAGGACGCCATCCTGCAGTCATCCAACCCGGCGACCCATTGGCTGGATTGGCGCATGCAGATTCCGGTTACCGAGCAATTGAGTTCCCCGGCGCCCGGGGTGTTTCATGTACCTCTGGCCAGCCCAGGCATTTCCTACAACGCCCTGCGAGTGGCACCCGCGAATACCAGCCTGGTGGATCCTTTGAGCGGTTATTACCGGCTGCTTCCCCAAGGCGATCAGGCACCGTTGAACCGCATCGTGTTTATTACAAGGGATGAACCGCTGGTGTCCTTGGCCAGTGCCGACATCGAGCGTTGGACCCGCACGGCGCCGAGTGAGCAGCCTCTTCCGGCCTCACGCACTTCAGCCCAGGGGTGGCAGCTTCATCTGCCGCTGTTCGATAAGCCGCTGACGCAGTACGTGGGGGAGGCGTTTCCCACCCTGACCCGTAAAAGCCAAGACTTCACGGTTGCAAGAATGATCGAGTTGTCAGGCCCACGGCGCCCTGCAACGGCCACTCACCTGCTCAATATCCGTGCGACCTTGGACAAGTGGTTGCCTGCTGCCCCTGCAAGGCCCGGTCAGACGGATGATTTGCTGAGAATGTTGCGGCCCACCGAAAGGCGCGGGGTGTCTCTGTTTGTCGGTTACAACGACAAGACCCTGGGCTTTACTCGTATCGATTTTCGCGTGACTGGGTTAGACCCCGCATTACGGCCCGCCCGCAGTAAGCTGGCACTCGAACGAAACAATGCGCAGCTTCCGGCAGTCCGGCGCGTGCTGCAACAGCAGGGTTTCGATGTGGAGGAGATGAGCGTCAGGCATGGCAGAAAGCCCACGAGTGAATTGGTCGCCACCCATCCTCTTTCAAACAAGCTGTACTACATCGCCATTCATTGGGTTGAGCGTGCGTCCATCATATTGCGTGGCGGGCTGACGGATGATTGGTTCAATAAAGCCATCAACCGTCATCCGAGCTCGATGATATTCGCGCGAGTCAAGCGTGCTCTGGAAGAGGGGCGCCTGGTGCGGATCGTGGCGGGCATTCAATGGCCTGTTTCAGGCAAGATTCCACCCAGCGTTTATTTCGTCAAAGTGGCCCCGTCGCCTTGACCAACGACACCATCCCGGCGCCGCCGAACAGCCCGGCGCTGACGCGGTTGAACCAGCTCTGGCCTTTGCCGCTGCGCAAGTAACGCGCAGCGCCATGGGCACTGAGCCCGTAGGCCAGTTTGCACAGCAGGTCGAGCAGGGTCCAGGTGGCGATCATGATCAGCAGTTGCGGCAGGAACGGCTGCTGGCTGCTGAGAAATTGCGGCAGGAAGGCGGCGAAGAACAGGATGTCCTTGGGGTTGCTGGCGCCGAGCACAAACGCTCGGCCAAACAGCGCACGAAAGCGCGGCGTCGTTACCGCCTGCGGCACCACGGCCGCCTGGCTTGGCTGGCGAGATTGCTGCCAGCTCTGCCAGGCGAGGTAGAACAGGTAGGCCGCGCCGAGGATCTTCAAAGCGCTGAACAACTGCTCCGATGCCAGCAACAGGGCGCCCAGGCCCAGGGCCGAGGCACTTAACAGGCAGATCGAGGCAAACACCCCACCGAGAAACGCTGGATACGAACGGCGCAGGCCGTAGTTGAGACTGTTGCTGATCATCAACAATGACAGTGGCCCCGGGATCAGGATCACCACCAACGCTGCGCCGCTGAACAGTAGCCAGGTTTCAATCGTCATTTCATTCCTCCAGTTGTCAGCGACAAGCTGCAAGCTGCAAGTTGAAAGCTTGTCGCTTGCCGCTGAAAACTTGCCGCTATTTCATAGAAATACAAATTTGGCGATAAAGATCGCGCACAGCACCCACAGGCTCACGGAAATTTCGCGGTACTTGCCGGTGCCTGCCTTGAGCGCCACATAGGTGATGAAGCCCAGGGCGATACCGTCGGCGACCGAGAACGTCAGGGGCATCATGATCGCGGTGACAATCGCTGGGATGCTGTCGGTGGCTTCATCCCAATGGATATGCGCCATGCTCGCCATCATCAACATCGCCACGTAGATCAGCGCCCCGGCCGTGGCGTAGGCCGGAATCATCCCGGCCAGCGGCGCAAAAAACATCGCCGCCACAAACAGCACGCCCACGGTCACGGCCGTCAACCCTGTGCGGCCGCCGGCGGCGACACCGGCAGCGCTTTCCACGTAGCTCGTCACTGGCGGCACACCGACCATGGCACCGAACACGCTGGAAGCACTGTCGGCCTTCAGCGCGCGGGACAGGTTATCGATCTTGCCATCGGCATTGACCAGCCCGGCGCGCTGCGCGACGCCCATCAGTGTACCTGCGGTGTCGAACATGTGTACAAAAAGAAAAGCGAATACCACGCTGATCATGCTGACATTGAATACACCCTTCACATCCATGGCCATCCAGGTCGGTGCCAGGCTCGGCGGCGTGGAGAGAATGCCGTTGTAGTGCACCAGGCCCAGGCCCCAACCGGCCAGGGTCACGGCGATGATGCTGATCAGGATCGCACCGAACACGCGGTGGTAGCTGAGGATGGCAATCAGCAGGAAACACATGGCCGCCAGCAGCGGTGCCGGTTCGTGCAGCGAGCCGAGCTTGATCAGCGTGGCCGGGCTGTCGACGATGATGCCGGCGGTTTTCAAGCCAATCACCCCGAGGAACAGGCCCACGCCCGCGCCCATGGCATGGCGCAGGCTGACCGGGATGCTGTTGAGCAGCCATTCGCGCACGCGGGACAATGTCAGGCCCATGAACAGCACGCCGGAAATAAACACGGCACCCAACGCGGTTTCCCAGTGGTAGCCCATGGTGCCGACCACGGTGTAGGTGAAAAACGCATTCAAGCCCATGCCCGGCGCCAGACCCACGGGCCAGTTGGCGTAAAGGCCCATCAACAGGCAACCCAGCGCGGCGGCGATGCAGGTGGCGACGAATGCCGCGCCGTGATCGATGCCGGCGTCGGCCATGATGTTCGGGTTGACGAAGATGATGTACGCCATGGTGATGAAGGTGGTGAGGCCGGCGATCAGTTCGGTCTTCACTGTGGTGCCATGCAAGCTGAGTTTGAACAGGCGTTCCAGCCAACTGTTGCCAGGCGGGGCGATTTCCAGCGTAGGGGCTTCGGATTTGCGGCTATCCACAGCGAGTACTCCTCAAGAGTTTTATTGTTATTTCCCGCGCCGGTCACGAATGTGGGCAACAGCGCTTTGAGGTACTGGCGGGTTTTGTTGACCAATAGGTCAGGAACTCGCACGCAGAGGATTATGCTTTTGTATACAAATAAAGCAAATAATGTTTTCGATCAGCTGCGCAAAAGATGATGAAAGGCTAATTCGCCGCACTCAGTGCCTGATTCACCGCCAGCCAGCCCGTCACGGCGTCTTCCCCGGCTTCGTTGAAGGCGCGTTGCAACAACTTCACTTGCTCACGGCGCAATGACTGCTCGAAACGCTGGCCTTCTTCGGTCAGTTCCAGCAGGCGTTTGCGCTTGTCGGTCTCGGACGCAACGCTATTGACCAGGTGCATTTCCTGCAATTGGCGCAGGGGCATGTTCAGCGCCTGTTTGCTCACACCGAGCAATTCCAGCAGTTGCTTCACGCTGATTGCCGGGTAGCGCGCGATAAAAAACACGATGCGCTGATGCACACGGCTCAGGCCACGGCGTCCGAGCATCTCGTCGGCCTTGGCGGTAAAGGCCTGGTAGCCGAAGAAGAACGCTTCCATGGCCGCTTGCTGGGCGGTGGGGTTTTTAAGGTCAAGCATATTGACGTATCCGTGCAAGCCGTCGTAATTTCGGTCAACCAGTTTGACGTATTTCCCACAGGCTTCGCTAGCGGTGACCTTATGGCCTTCTCTGAACGTGTTACGCGCCTCAAAAGCTCCTTGATCCGTGAAATCCTCGCGGCGGCCCAGCGCCCGGAGGTGATGTCCTTCGCCGGTGGCCTGCCTGCCGAAGCGATGTTGCCCGCGTTGAATTGGGACGATATGCCGCTGAACATGGGCCAATACGGCATGAGCGAAGGCGAGCCTGCGCTGCGCGAATTGCTGGCGGCCGAGGCCCGTGCGTTGGGCGTGGCGTGCCAGGCCAGCCAGGTGCTGGTGGTCAGCGGGTCCCAGCAAACCCTGGACCTGGCGGCCAAGCTGTATATCGACAAGGGCACGCCGATTATGCTGGAAGGCCCGACCTACCTGGCCGCGCTGCAGATCTTCCAACTGTTCGACGCCGACTGCCTCACCGTGCCACTGGAAGCCGACGGCCCCAACCTGGCGCAATTGCGCGCCAGCCTTGCACGCCATCAACCGGCGTTCATCTACCTGATCCCGACCTTTCAAAACCCGTCGGCTGTGCGTTACAGCGAGGCCAAGCGCGAAGCCGTAGCCGCCTTGCTCGATGAGTTCGGCGTGACCCTGATCGAAGACGAGCCCTACCGCGAACTGACCTTTGATGGCGGCAGCGCACAGCCCATCGTCGGGCGCCTGAAAAAAGCCAGCTGGATCTACACCGGCACGGTTTCCAAGACACTGTTGCCCGGCCTGCGCGTGGGTTATCTGATCGCCAGCCCGGATTTGTTCCCACACCTGCTCAAGCTCAAGCAGTCAGCGGACCTGCATACCAATCGCGTCGGCCAGTGGCAGGCGATGCAATGGATCGGCACTGAAAAATACCAGCAGCACCTGATGCAATTGCGCAGTTTTTACCGTGAGCGCCGCGACGCATTCCAGGCCGCGTTGGTGCGTCATTTCAACGAACTGGCCGACTGGCAAGTGCCCCAGGGCGGATTATTCTTCTGGCTGACCTTGAAACAACCCCTCGATACCCGCACTTTGTTGGCGCAGGCATTGGCGCAGGGCGTCGCGTTCATGCCCGGTGAACCGTTCTTTTCCGAGCCGGACCAGCATCTGGGCTCGTTGCGACTCAATTTCAGCCATATTGACCCGGCCCGCCTGGACGAAGGTCTCAAGCGCCTGGCCGCGGTGGTCCGTCAAGCACAGCACGCGCAAGCGGCATAAGGGGAGCCCCATGTACAAGGTTTATGGCGATTACAAGTCGGGCAACTGCTACAAGATCAAGTTGATGCTCAACCTACTGGGCATTGCGTACCAATGGGTCGATGTCGATATCCTCAACGGCGACACCCAGACCGCCGAATTCCTGGCCAAGAACCCGAATGGCAAGATTCCGGTATTGGAACTGGAAGACGGCACCTGCCTGTGGGAGTCCAATGCGATCCTCAACTTCCTGGCCGATGGCAGCGAGTTTTTGCCCTCCGAACCGCGCCTGCGCACCCAGGTCTTGCAATGGCAGTTCTTCGAGCAGTACAGCCATGAGCCGTACATTGCCGTGGCGCGGTTTATCCAGTTTTACCTGGGCCTGCCGCAAGAGCGCCTGGAGGAATACCAGAAGCTGCACAAAGGCGGCTACAAGGCGCTCAAGGTCATGGAGCGCCAACTGCAACTCACGCCGTATCTGGTGGGAGAGCAGTTCTCGATTGCCGACGTAGCCTTGTATGCCTACACCCATGTGGCCCATGAAGGTGGTTTTGACCTGGGCGCTTATCCGGGTGTGCAGGCCTGGTTGGCTCGCGTTGCCAGCCATCCCAGGCATGTGCCGATGCTGGGCTGAGGTGCGCGATTGCGGCGTGCGGGCGGTGACTCACCAGCATCGCGCTGCCGGGCGTGGCGCTAGGTAGCGAGTTGTTCGCCCAGCAGGTCAAAACAGCGTTGCGCAGCCGGGCTCAAGCCCAGGCCGCTACGTCTGATCAAGCCGATCTCCCGGCTCACCCCGGGATGATCGATACGGATACGGCTCAGGCCTTCCAGGCTGTCCGCCGCCGACTCCGGCAGTACGCTGATCCCCAGCCCTTGGCGTACCAGTGCCAGCACTGTCGACATGTAGTTGGCTTCCATGCCGGCATTCATCGTCAAACGTGTTTGATCGAATAGCTCATCCACTTGCTCGCGCACGCTGCTGTCTCGGCCGGTCAGGATGATCGGCTGGTCCGCCAGTTGCTCCAGGGTCAGTTGGCGATCGCGGGTGAGGGGATGATCCACCGGCACGAAGGCACACAGGCGGTCATTGAGCACCGGTACGAAGTCCAGGCCATGGCTGAGCCTTGCGCGTACGCCAATCCCGAAGTCCACTTCACCTGCACGCACCTGCGCGTGAATGCGATGGGCCACCAAGTCCTGCAGGCGTACTTCAATCCCGGCAAAACGCTCGCGAAACAGCCGCAACGCCGGCGGCAGGGCACCGGCACACACCGAAGGCAGGGCGGCGATGGTGACCACGCCTCGGCGCAGGGCCGCCAGATCGCGCGAGCCGGTGACGATGTTGTCCAGGTCCAGCAGCAGTTTTTCCATGGGGCCGCGCGCGTCCCGGCCGGCGGCGGTGATGCTGACGTGGCGCGGGCTGCGGTCGAGCAGGGTGACGCCGAGCCAGTCCTCCAGTTGTTGCACCTGCACGGTCAGGGCCGAAGGTGACAGGTGCAACTCGTTGGCCGCCTTGGTGAAACTGCCGGTGCGGGCCACGGCAAGGAAAGCCTGGATGTGTTGGATTGAATTCTTCATTGGGATTGCTTCATTTTGTTTTTCCGAACGCTGGTCGGTGAATATTCCAATTTACAAAGACTAACCCGCTTCCAATACTCCAGGGAAAACAATAACCGGCCAACCAGGCCGCTCTGGAGTCCCCCATGCTCGCAACCCTGGGTGTCATAACCATCCTGTGCCTGCTCGCTGCCGTCATGAGCAAACGCCTCTCACCGCTGGTGGCCCTGATCGCCTTGCCGATCATCGCCGCGCTGCTCGGCGGGTTCGGCCTGCAAACCAGCGCTTTCATCATCACCGGTATCAAGAACGTCGCCCCGGTGGTGGGCATGTTTGTCTTTGCCATCCTGTTTTTCGGGATCATGACCGATGCCGGCATGCTCGACCCCATCATTGATCGCATCCTGCGTACGGTAGGGACGCGTCCTACGCGAATTGTTGTAGGCACCGCGACCCTGGCGCTGCTCGTGCATCTGGATGGCTCCGGCGCGGTGACCTTTCTGGTCACGGTGCCGGCGATGCTGCCGCTGTATACGCGGCTGGGCATCGACAAGCGCATCCTGGCCTGTGTATGTGCCATGGCGGCCGGGGTCAACTTCCTGCCGTGGACCGGGCCGGTACTGCGCTCGTCAGCCGCGCTGCATGTGCCGGTGGCGGACTTATTCCAGCCGCTGATTCCGGTGCAGGTCGTCGGCCTGGTATTTGTCTTCGCGTGTGCCTGGTGGCTGGGCCGGCGTGAGGAAAAACGCCTGGGCCTGGGCGCCGGCTCGACGGTGGATGCGGTGCCGCAGCGGGTGCTCAGTGACGCGGATATCCAACTGCGCCGCCCGCGGCTGTTCTGGGCCAACCTGATTCTCACCGTGCTGGTGATGGTGGTGATGATTGCCGGCTGGGTCGATCCGGTGGTGATGTTCATGCTCGGCACCGTGGTGGCGCTGTGCATCAACTACCCGAACGTGGACGCCCAGCGTGCGCGCATCGACGCCCACGCCAAGACCGCGCTGACCATGGCCAGTATCCTGCTCGCCGCCGGCGTGTTCACCGGCATCATGCAGGGCACCGGCATGCTCAAGGCGATGGCCGAGGTGGCGGTGGCGCAGATTCCTGCGGGCCACGGCAAGCTGATCCCGGCGGTAGTGGGTTTTATCTCCATGCCGTTGAGCCTGCTGTTTGACCCCGATTCCTACTATTTCGGCGTAATGCCGGTGATCGCCGAAGTCGGCAAGGCACTGGGTGTCGACCCACTGCAAGTGGCCCAGGCTTCGTTGCTGGGGGTACACACCACCGGCTTCCCGGTCAGCCCGCTGACCCCGGCGACCTTCCTGCTGGTGGGCTTGTGCAAGATCGAACTGGCCGATCACCAGCGCTTTACCATCCCTTTTCTGTTTGCCGCGTCGGTGTTGATGACCCTGACCGCGTTGCTCCTGGGAGTGATTTGAGATGAAAACCTTGCGCATCGGTTCCGGCGCCGGCTATTCCGGTGACCGTATCGAACCTGCCGTGGAACTGGCCGAACAGGGTGACCTGGACTACCTGGTGTTCGAATGCCTGGCTGAACGCACCATTGCGCTGGCGCAGCAGGCACGCATCAGCGACCCGCAGGGCGGTTATGACCCGTTGTTGAGTGAGCGCATGCGCCGTGTGTTGCCATTTGTGGGGCGGTACGCGGGGCGTCGTCGCCTGCGGGTGATCACCAACATGGGCGCAGCCAACCCGGTCGCGGCGGCGATTGAAGTGCGGCGAATGGTCGATGAACTGGGGTTGAACCTCAGGGTAGTGGCTGCAATCGGCGACGATGTCTTGGCGACCCTGCGGCCCGAACAACGGCTGGATAACGGGCAGACCCTGGGCTCCTTGGGCAAGCGGCTGATTTCGGCAAATGCCTACTTGGGGGTCGACGCTATTTTGCAGGCGCTGCACGCGGATGCCGACGTGGTGATTACCGGGCGCGTGGCTGACCCTTCGTTGTTTCTGGCGCCGCAGATGTTTGAGTTCGGCTGGGCGGCGGATGATTGGCAGCGCTTGGGGCGCGGCACGCTGGTGGGGCATTTGCTGGAGTGCGCGGGGCAGGTCAGTGGTGGGTATTTTGCCGACCCCGGTGTGAAGGATGTGGCAGACCTCGCCCGTCTGGGGTTTCCCTTGGCCGAGGTGGATGCCGAGGGGGAGGCGGTGATTACCAAAGTCTCAGGTTCCGGCGGGCGGGTCAGCCGCGCCACCTGTACCGAACAATTGATCTACGAAGTGCATGACCCGGCGGCGTACTTGACCCCGGACGTGACGGCGGACTTCTCTCGGGTGGCGTTCGTGGAGGAGGGGATTGATCGCGTTCGCGCCCAGGGTGCCGCTGGACATGCACGGCCCGAGCAGTTGAAGGTCAGCGTCGGTTATCTGGACGGTTGGATTGGCGAGGGGCAGATGTCCTACGGCGGGCCGGGTGCGGTCGCACGGGCGCAGTTGGCCCGGGATATCGTGCTCAAACGCCTTGAGTGGGCGGGCGTGAAGATGCAGGACGTGCGCGCCGAACTGATCGGCATGGATTCACTGCACGGCCCGCGCAGCAGCGTCGAACCCTGGGAAGTCCGCCTGCGCGTCGCTGCCCGTTGCGAAGATCGCGACGAGGCGGTGCGGGTCGGCAATGAAGTGGAAACCCTCTACACCAACGGCCCGTCAGGCGGCGGCGGTGCGAGCAAGAGCGTACGCCAGGTAGTGGCGGTGGCATCGTTGATGGTGCCGCGTAGTGTGGTCAACCCGAGGATCCAGGCATGAAGTTGCATACCTTGGCCCATTCCCGCACCGGGGATAAAGGCGATACGTCGAATATCTCGATCATTGCCTACCGCGCCGAAGACTACCCATGGCTATGTGAACAGCTGACAGCCGAACGCGTGGCCGAGTATTTTGCCGGTCTGCGCGAGCCGGGTGCAGCGCCGGTACGCCGTTATGAATTGCCGAACGTGCAGGCGCTGAACTTCGTGTTGCCCGGGATTCTGCGCGGTGGCGTCACCCGTTCGCTGGCGCTGGATGCGCATGGCAAGTGCCTGGGTTCGGCGTTATTGGATCTGGATTTGGCGACACGCTGACTGTGGGAGGGGGCAAGTAAGCGATAGAGCGGGCGATGGATAAATTGTGGGAGGGGGCTTGCTCCCGATAGCGGTGTGTCAGGTTCAGAAACCGTGACTGACACACCGCCA